>CAYPOV010000126.1:0-12449 GCA_964412385.1 uncultured Geminicoccaceae bacterium | reverse complement strand
CCGCATCTTCGATGTCCTGGGGAAAACGCCGAAGCTCTGCGCCATATTCTTCGGTCAGAGCCTTGAGCGCTTCGGCATTGCGAAGTTCCGCTTCCGAGAGTGCCGCCGCATTCTCCGCAGCACAGGCGTTGATGACGACGGTCTTGAGCGTGTCGTCCAAAGAATCCCAAGCGCTGCGATTGACGAGACACTCGCCTGTGCCGTTCGGCTCATGAAGACCCGGATAGTAGTAGTAGGGTGCCGCTTTATAGAGTGCGAGGGCGAGATCACTCGAGGGGCCGGCAAATTCGGCAGCATCAATGGTCCCCTTCTGCAATTCGGGAAGGATCTGGCCAGGCGGGATCGAGACCTGGACGATACCCATCGCTTCATACATTTCGCCGCCGAGACCCGGCATCCGCCATTTGAGACCGTTGAGATCCTCTTTCGAGTGCAGCTCGTTCTTGAACCATCCCCCCATCGACATGCCGGTATTACCCGCCATGAAGGGTTTGACGCCGAGATCGGCGTAAAGCTCATCCCAAAGAGCCTGGCCGCCGCCCTCATTGATCCAGGCATTGTGCTCGAGCGGCGTGAGGCCGAAAGGAATGGAGAGGAAAAAGGCGGCAGCCTTGATCTTGCCCATCCAAAAGACAGCAGCCGTATGGCCGAGCTCGGCGACCTCGCTGCCAACCGCATCCATCACGTCAAACGCCGGCACGATCTCGCCCGCTGAGTAGAGCGTGATCTCGATCCGCCCGTGGCTCATCGCGGTGATGCGATCGGCGAGACGTTGAGCGCTCACACCTGGGCCCGGAAGATTGCGCGGCCATGAGGTGACCATGCGCCATTGCATCGGGGTCTGAGCACGGGCGATCGCAGGGGCGGCGAGCACCGAGCCAGCCGCAGTCGCGGCAAGTGCTTGGCGGCGGGAGATGCCGGTCATGATGAGGAACCTTCTGTTGGCCAAAGGGCATGGAAATGATGCACGGGCCCGAACCCTTTGCCGATCGTCAGAGTATCGGCATGTTGCAGGGCCGCGGTAAGGTAATCCTTGGCGTTCTGCACCGCATTTGGCAGCGGCTCGCCCTTGGCAAGCTCGGCGGCAATGGCGGAAGAGAGCGTGCAGCCTGTGCCGTGCGTGTTGCGTGTGGCGACGCGGGGTCCGTTGTAGCGATAGTGCTCGCCGCCATAGAGCAACAGATCAGGACTGTCCTCATCTTCGAGATGCCCGCCTTTGATCAGCACGTTGCGGGCACCCAGGCCTTGCAAGCGGGCAGCGAGGGCACCCATAGGCTTTGAGGGCAAGTCCTCCGAGCCGATGAGGAGCTTGGCTTCGGGGATATTCGGTGTGATCACGCTCGCCATCGGCAGCAATCGATCCCGCAACGCACCAATGGCGTCTTCCTGCAGCAGTTTCGCACCACTCTTGGCCACCATCACCGGATCGAGAACGATCCAGCGCGGCTGCCAGTGGGCGAGGCGATCGGCAACCGTCGCGATGACATCGGTGCGGCTGAGCATACCGATCTTCACGGCACCGACCTCGAGATCATCGAACACCGCATCGATCTGGGCAGCGACAAAAGTAGGATCGACATCGAATATATCGGTGACGGTCTTGGTGTTCTGGGCCGTGAGGGCGGCGATTACCGAAGCACCATAGACACCCAGAGCAGAAAAGGTTTTGAGATCGGCTTGAATGCCGGCACCGCCACCGCTGTCAGAGCCCGCAATGGTCAGGGCGATCCTGGTCATGCGGCCTGCCTTCCTGCCAACGCCTCGTCCAGGATCAGGCGAAGTCGGCGCGCCGCAGCTTCAACATCATCGGCGGCACAAACCGCCGAAATCACCGCAATGCCGTCGACACCCGACGCCACGACATCGGCGGCATTGGCAGCACCGATCCCGGAAATGGCACAGGCTGGCCGGTCAGGGGCACGGGCTTTCCAATAGCGGTAGAGCTTGGCGAGCCCTTCGATGCCAATCGGTGCATCATTCTTGGTCTTGCTGGGCGAGGCGAAGACCGGACCGATGCCGACATAATCCGCGAACTCGGGATCGATCTCATCGGCTTCATGGGGAAAATGAACGGTTCCGCCTATGATCGCATCGTGGCCCAAGAGACGCCTCGCGTCATGGACCGTCATGTCTTCACGGCCGAGATGCACGCCGTCGGCGCCTGCGGCCAGGCAAACATCGACCCGATCATCGATGATGACAGGTACGCCGAAAGGCTTGGCCACCTCGACGACGGCACCGGCGTTCTCGATCTGGCGCCGAGTGTTGGTCGATTTGTCCCGAACCTGGATCAAGGTGGCACCACCCTTGAGTGCGGCTTCGGTAATTTCGGCAAGCTCGCGGTCCCGGCAATGCGCAGGATCGACAAGGACATTGAGGCGAAGATCGAAAAAGCGTCTCATGTCAGCCTCGCATAGGTCTTGATCATTTTATCATCAAGCGCGAACAGGGCATCGATGAGATGGACTGGAAAGCTCCCCGGTCCTCGCGCCATCTCGCCCGCGAGTTCACCGGCGATCCCGAAGACGAGCAAGGCCGAGGCCATGGCAATGAAAGGATCGGGCTCAACGGCGAGAAAGGCACCCACCAATGCCGATGCCGAGCAACCCATGGCCGTCACGCGGTCCATCAAAGGATGGCCGTTAGCGATCCGCAGTCGGCGCCTGCCGTCGCCGATTTGATCGGTCCGGCCGGTTTCAGCGACAGCGCAGCCGAGATTGGCCGCAAGCTCGTGAAGATCATTGGCACCCGAATGATCGGCCAGGGCTTCAATCTCATCCCTATTGGCGCGCATGGCGGAAGGTTTGTGCTGCAAGAGCTCGCGTGCCACGGCAAGCCTCGCCCCCGACCGTTCGATTTTCACAGGATCAAGGATCCATGGACGGCCTAGGATTTCCGCTTGTTGAACGGCAATTCTGGAAGCCTTCTCGCGCTCCGGCTCGAGCATGCCGAGATTGACGACGACTGAGCCCGTGGAGCGCACGAAATCGGACATGGCGAGAGGCGTCATCGTCATGCTGGGGACCGCGCCGACCGACAGCAGGACGTTCGCCGAAACATTCATGGCGACATAATTGGTCAGACAATGAATCTTCGGCCGGTCCTTGCGCAGCTTGGCAAGGAGCGCCGAGGCTCGCTCGACGTCGAATGACGAGGATCTGAGTGACGCGGATGTGTCGTTCTGTGCCAACGGGTTCCCTTCGCTTGACTGGCGAAGGATATGATTATGCCCCGGGCTTGCTGAGCATCTCACATTCCCTTCGCCGGTACGAGCCGGATCAGGTTCAACGGGTCGTGCCTCTGCACCTCTCAGCCCATCCGCACCATCGATGGGCTCCCCGTGGAGATCTTGCTAACATGGCAAAGCGGTTCGGGCTTCGCAAGGGGAGAACTCATGCAACAAACCATGAGCAGCATTGATCGAATGGCCGGCAGCGGCTAACCAAGGGCACTCATTTCGACCCAGTTGGTCCCCAAGCAATCAATGACTTCCGGAAATCTGTTGATCTCACGGTTGATGCGTCCCGTTGGCCTTGCCGGGCTGATCGTGAGCCTTGTTTTTTGCGCCATCATTCTGTCTGGAGCGGGCACGGCTGCCGCGCAAAATGCCACAAGGGTCGGCGAAACCGGCTTTCCGATACCCCGCTTTGTGTCGCTCGCCTCGGAAGAGATCAATGTTCGCACGGGACCCGGATTTGAGTATCCCATCAAATGGGTGTTCGGGCGCAAAGGCTACCCGGTCAAGATCATCGACGAGTTCGACGTTTGGCGGCAAATCGAGGACCATGAAGGCGAGACCGGCTGGATCCATTCCCGCCTGCTCTCGAGTCAGCGCATGGTGTTCATCATTGACAAGATCGAGCCGGTCCGGCGTACACCGCAGGTCAATTCAAGGGTGGTCGTCCGAGCCGAGCCCGGTGTCGTTGCGGAACTCCTCTATTGTCGCGAGGCTTGGTGCCTGATCGAGGTCGCAGGCACACTGGGCTGGGTCCCCGCCGAACGCGTCTGGGGCATCCTCTCCCACGAATACGGTACCTAGTGGTATGGATCTGCTGGATTCAGCCCTGATGGTAGTTCGCTGTCGTCATCGTATAGGTCTATCAACCTATCATGACTACCTCCTACAACGCTCACGGCTACTGAACGATCCCAAGCCAGAAGACGGCATCGGCAACCTCATCGTAAGTACCAGAACAAAGGGATCGAAAACGATCACGCGGATTCAATCCCTGCACTCCGCCAAAACCACCCTCAAGGGTCTCGAGGCCAGGGCGAGACCAAACAGGATTGTGTTTTTTTCAATCCGAACGGTGTGACAGCCGATCTGCCATTCATCGAGACCCTGTTCAATCTCGCGACTTGATCGACCAGGTCAGTTGGCTCCGACCCCCACTCGTCAGGCCTTAACGCAACAGTCCAAAATGTCTTGGATTATGCAAAGCAGAGATTTTGGGGCGGGGTCTGATCGGACAATCGGAGCATCATGCGAAGCGGGCCAATCAAGCGGATCCTCGAGCGGTTGTTTGGGTTTGAATTGCTTTTGATTTGCGGTGTTGTTTCGCCCCTTCGACGAGAAAAAGGCGGCTAGGGTCTGGTTTTGCGATCGCTGATGCGTTCGCCACTGGTTGGGAGATTGGGAGGTTCGGTGTAGATAGACCAGCCAAATGCGCTCGGGCTTTCGGGCAGCTCTTTTTCCTTCACATTGGCAGCCATATAGGTCTTGGCGATGAAGTTCGCCGTGATTGGCGCGGTCAGAAAAAGAAACAGCGCAATGAGGATTTCGTGTATCGAAATGTCGCCAGTGTCCAGATAGAAATAGATCATTGAGGCGACGAGCACGCCGCCCACGCCGAGCGTTGTCGCCTTGGTCGGAGCATGCAGGCGCTGAACCGAGTCCTTCAGTTTGATTAGGCCATAGGATCCGACAAAGCCGAATACGCCGCTGACAACCAGAGAGAGCGCGATGAGAAGTTCTGCAATGAAGTACATGGGTCACCTACTCGATGATGTCGCCGCGAAGGATGAAGCGGCAATAGGCGACCGTTGACACGAAGCCGACCATTGCGAACAGCATCGCGGCTTCGAAGTAAACCGCCGTGCCGCGCCACAACCCGTACAAAACCACCAGCGCGATAACGTTCACCACCATCGTATCCAGTGCAAGGATGCGGTCGGCCGAGTCCGGACCGACGCCAAGGCGCCACAAATTCAGCAGCAGCGCCACGCCATAGCAAATGCCGGCGAAGAAGACGGCATATTCGATCATTCGAAAATCTCCATGAGCCGCGTTTCGTACCTGGCCTTGATTGCGTCCCGAACCGCGTCGGGATCATCCGTGTGCAGGCAGTGGACCAGAATGCACCCTGCGTCCGCCGCAAGCATGGTCGACACGGTGCCGGGGGTCATGGTGATGGTGCCGGCCAAAACGGTGATCGCCTCGGGCGAGGTCAGCTCGAGCGGCACGGTGACCCATTGAGAACGGATGTCGCGCTCTTTGCGGAAGAGGATGATCTTGGCCACTTCGATGTTGGCGACGATGATGTCCCAGATGACGATCGCGACATAGGGGATGGACTTCAGCGGATGGCGCAGCTTCGGCCGGTTGGGCCAGTAGGCTGCGGTCAGCATGGGGATCAAGACGCCGAGTGCTGCGCCGAGGATCAGGTTGCCCAGCGTCAAGGTGTTGACCAGGGCGAGCCACACCAGAATGAGGGTAAGGCTCAGCAGGGGATGGGGGATCAACCGTTTCAGCATCGCTCACTCCTCCTCGACAGTACCCAGGACCGCGGCGACATAGCCGGAGCGGTTGAAGAGTTGCTCCGAAGTGTCCTCGAAATAGACGGCCGCAGGCCCGGCGAAAGCTGCCAGACCGGCTAGCAATGCGAGCGCAACGATCGCGGGCGAAAGCTGCGCTGCCGTGGCGGTCCCGGGCCACGCGTCGTCGCCGCGGCGCTGCCCGGTAGGGTCGGACGCGGGCTGCGGCATCACCGTGGATTTCCAAAAAAGTGCGCTGCCCGCGCGGGCGAACCCGACGATGGTCAAAAGCGATCCCAGCAATATGGCGGTCCACGCCCACTCCATCATTCCCGGGGTACGTACAGCGTCCAGCACCAACAGTTTTCCCAGAAATCCGCTCAAGGGCGGCATTCCGGCCATGCCAATGGCAGCGACGAAAAAGAGCGCTGCGAAGAGGCCGTTCTGTGCTGTCGCCGGAATGGCATCCAGAGTGTCGGATTGCCGTCGCGTGAGGACCAGATCGGCGATCAGAAACAGACAGGCCGCGGCAAAGGTCGAATGCACCATGTAATAGAGCGCCGCCGTGGTGGCCGTGGGCGAGAAGGCCGCCACGGCCACCAGTAGGGTGCCCATCGAACCCACCACAGAAAAAGCGATCAGCGGCAAAAGCCGGCGCGCACCGATCACGCCAAGGGCCCCTATAGCGATGGTCACGATGGCGGCCGGAAACAGCCACGTCCCGGCCATCCCCTCGGCACCCGGCACGCCAGGACCGAACGCCAGGGTATGCACCCGCAGGATGGCATAGGCCCCCACTTTCGTCATGATCGCGAACAGCGCAGCCACAGGGGCGGGTGCGTTGGAATAGGTCGCCGGCAGCCAGAATTGTACCGGGAACACCGCCGCTTTCACCGCAAAGACGATCATCAAGAGCATCCCCGCGACGCGCACCAGCGCCGCTTCTTCCGGCGGTATGGCCGGGATCTTGGCGGCAAGATCGGCGATATTGAGCGTGCCTACCGTGGCATAGAGGGTTCCGAGCGCGAATAGGAACAGTGTCGATCCCGCGAGGTTCATGACCACGTATTGTAGCCCCGCCCGCATCCGTGCGCGTCCACCCGCATGGATCATCAGCCCGTATGAGGCGATCAGCAAAACCTCGAAAAAAACGAAAAGGTTGAACACGTCACCGGTCAGGAACGCGCCGCAGATGCCCATCAGCTGAAACTGGAACAATGTGTGGAAATGCCGCCCGCGCGCATCCCAGCCGGTTGCAATGGCATGGATGAGCACGATCAGCGCCAGTATCGAGGTCAGCAGCACCATGAGCGCCGAAAGCCGGTCCAGCACGAGCACAATGCCGAAAGGTGCAGGCCAGTTGCCAAGCCGGTAGCTCAGCGTCTCGCCCTGCGCTGCAACCATCGTCAGCCCGATGGCGATGCCCAGTAAGAGCCCCGTGGCGACGAGCGACATGATGCGCGCCGTGGTGATGTCATGACGCATCACGAAACCGATCAAGGGCGCGACCACCGCCGGAAGGACAATGGGCAGGACGATCCAGTGCATCATGCCCTGGTGTCCTCTTCGGCATCCTCGATATCGATCCGATCACTGTCGGCTTCCAGATATGCGCCCAGACCGATCATCACCAGCACGGCGGTCATGCCGAACGAAATCACGATCGCCGTAAGCACGAGCGCTTGCGGCAGCGGATCTGTGTAGCTCGCGTCGCCATATTTTTGGAGAATCGGCGACTCGTCGATCGCCAGCCGCCCGCTGGCAAAGAGGAAAACGTTCACGGCATAAGACAAAAGCGCTATGCCGAGAATAACCGGAAAGGTGCGCAGCCGCAAAAGCAGATAGACGCCGCCCGCAGTCAGGACCCCTATGGCACTGGCGACCAAAAACTCCATCTCAGGACTCCACCTTGACTTCTTGGACACGCTCGCTCGGGTCGTAATCCATCGGCTCGACATTCACGGTTTCGCCGGCGAAGCGCGCGATGCGGCTGAGGCTATAGAGCATCAGCATGACCGCCCCCAATACTGTCAGAAAGACGCCGAGATCGAAGAGCATCGCCGTGGCAAGCTCGAACTCCTCGACAGGCGGAAGGTGAACATAGGCAAAATTGCTCGTCAGGAACGGTCGCCCGAAAAGCCAAGCCCCAGCGCCGGTGAGCCCGGCGATCACCACGCCCATGCCGATCAACGTATGATACTCAATCCTCTTGCGATCCTGGGTCCAGGCAAAACCAGAGGCCATATACTGCATCAAGAGCGCGATTGCGATCACCAACCCGGCAACAAAGCCGCCACCCGGCTCGTTGTGCCCGCGCAAGAAGATGTAGATTCCCACCACCATGGCAATCGGCATTAGCACGCGCGTGACCACCACCATCATCAGCGGGTGACGGTCGCGTGAGCGCCCTTGTGAATAGTCAGTGGCTCTTAACCGCTGCGCCGAAGCGCCGTCGAGCAGGGCGCGCGTAAGAGCGTAGATGAGAAAGCCCGCAATCCCGAGAACGATGATCTCTCCATAGGTATCAAAGCCCCGGAAATCCACGAGGATCACATTGACGACGTTGGTGCCACCACCTCCCTCGTAGCTGTTGGCGATGAAATAGTCGGAAATCGTATCGGTATCGCGCAGCAAAAATGCGTAGGCCAGCCCGCCCACGCCCAGACCTGCTGTCACAGCGATGGCTGCATCGCGCAGACGCAAGGCAAGGGGACTTTCCCGTGGCGTGACCTTTGGCATGAAATGCAGCGCCAGCAGCAAGAGCATGATGGTGACGGTTTCCACCGAAATCTGGGTCAGCGCCAGATCGGGAGCCGAGAGATAGACGAACCCGGCCGCTATGGTCAGTCCGATGATGCCGATCAGAATCAGCGCCCGGAACCGATAATGATGGGTCACCGCCACATATCCCGTGGCACTGACCAGCATGAACCAGACCACGGCCACCACCAGAGGTACGGGCAGCAGATCGCGCGTGGGCGATCCCAGCCCGCCGCCGGAATAGGCGATCCATCCCAGAGCGACGGACGCGACGGTGAAAATCGCAAGATACCGGCTGATGGCACCGTTGTGCATGGCCTCGCTCACACTGCGCGCGCCTGCGGCAACCGCCGCTACCAGACGGTCGAAGATCGTCTTTGCCTCCGGCCTCGGCAACGCCACCCAAATCCTGTCCAGCGCTCCATACTGCCATAGCAGGATCGCCCCTGAGACCGTGGCCACCGCCGACATCCAAAGCGCCGGCGTGAACCCATGCCAGATCTTGAGATGCGGATGCAGGTCGGCGCCGGTGACGGCATTGGCCGCGATCGTCACGAGGCCCTCCGCGAGGAAGGGGGCAATACCAATGAGGACGACAACAACAACCAGCAGCGCCGGCGCAGCCCACATGGCGAAGGGCGGATCATGCGGCGTATGCGGGTAATCGCTGCGTACCGGCCCGAGAAAGACATGCACCACGAAACGGAAGGAGTAGGCCACCGACAGAACCGCACCGACCGTGGCGAGGATGGGCACGGCATAAGGGCTACCGAACAGGGTTGTGTGAGAGGCTTCCTCGAGCATCATCTCCTTGGACAGGAAGCCGTTAAGCAGCGGAATACCCGCCATGGACAGGGCCGCAATGGTGCCGATGACGAAGGTCACTGGCATCAGATGCCTCAACCCTCCCACACGCTTGATATCACGCGTGTGGGTTTCGTGATCGACGATCCCCGCGGTCATGAACAAGGTGGCCTTGAAGGTCAGGTGATTGATGATGTGAAACACGCCCGCCACCACCGCGGCTTGAGTACCAAACCCAAAAAGCATGGTCAAAAGACCGAGATGGCTGACCGTGGAGTAGGCCAGGAGCGCTTTGAGATCGTCCTTGAAGAGCGCGATCAGGGCGCCCAGTACCATCGTGATGAGACCTGTCGTGGTGACGATATTGAACCACGCGTCGGTGCCCGAAAGCACCGGCCACATCCGCGCCATCAGGAACACGCCGGCCTTCACCATGGTCGCCGAATGCAGGTAGGCCGAAACTGGCGTGGGCGCCGCCATGGCGTGTGGCAGCCAGAAATGGAACGGAAACTGCGCCGATTTCGTGAAGGCGCCCAAAAGGATCAAGATCAGCGCTGGAAGATACCAATCCGAGGCGCGGATCGCGTCCCCTTCCTGGAGAATGTCGGTTAGGTTATAGCTACCCACGACGTTGCCGAGGATCAGCATACCGGCAATCATGGCCAGTCCGCCCGCGCCGGTGACCGCCAACGCCATGCGTGCGCCTTGCCGCCCCTCAGGAAGATGATTCCAATAACCAATCAACAAGAAGGACGACAGGGACGTCAGCTCCCAGAAGACCAGCAAGAGCAGAATGTTGTCCGACAGCACGATGCCGAGCATGGCACCCTGAAAGAGCAGCAGAAAAGTGAAGAACTGCCCCATCGGGTCCTTGCCCGTGAGGTAGAAGCGTGCGTAGAGCGTGATCAGCAATCCCACGCCCAGGATCATGCCCGCAAAGAGAAGCCCCAGCCCATCGAGGAAAAACGACGCATTCAAGCCAAGCTGCGGCAGCCATGCCAGTTCGGCTTGGATGACCTCCCCGCGCATGACCGCAGGAGACAGGATGAGCAGAATGATCAATGCTAGCGACGTCGGAAGGGCCGTGAAGATCGCACAAGCGTTGCGGCCTGCCCGAACCATCAGGCTCGGCAGGAGAGCCCCCAAAAACGGCAGCAGCGCCATGAGAATCAGCATGTGGCTTCCGTGATTCACGCGTCCTCCCTGACGAACAGCGCCCGCGTCATTCGTTTTGGGGATTGTTCCATTGATCCGTGATTGCCATGAGTGTTCCGAACTCGGTGGTTCTTAGGGGCCAGTCGGACGCGTCGCAATCCATTCCGACACCATCGGTTTCCGTCAGCGGTCATTCTCTCGGCGGTTCGACGGACCTGTCGCGATTGCCTCTCCTATCGTGACGTCTGTGATCGGCTCTCAGAACGCGGAATTACAATCAGTGCGTCGGCCTTATACCGCTGGCTTCAAATCCCTGCGCTCCGCCAATAAAACCAAACGGTGTAGCAGGCGAGGTGCGATTCATCGTGACCCTGCTCGGTCTTGCTACTCGATGGACCCGGCAAGTTCGTTCCGCCACTCTACCCGTCAGCCGATAATGCACGGTCCCTGTGACCTGGTGCACATCGAACTCCCTGGAAACCAATAGCATCCGGTAACGCCACCACAACAAAGGACGCTACAATGCTGCGACGCTCTTTTTTCGCCTTGGTGCTTGGCGCGATCGCCCTCGCTACAATACCCGAGGTCAACGCTGCCCGGTGCGGCGACCGCGCACCCTTCAAGGCGGATCGTGTCATCGATCGCAAAATCGATACCGGTCGATTTCTTAGTAAGATCATGGCCGACACAAATGCGACCCAGTATATGGGATTTGCCGTCGTGTTGTACGACGATCGCGGTCGCCGCTTGGCCTTCGCCCGCCGTGGCTGGGCCGTTTCTCCTTGCGACACTGTCTTTGGCAATCACGCGCAAGCCTTCACGCTCAATACCGAAGTCAATATCGGCAGTACAACAAAGGCGGTCGCCACCACGCCCGCTGTGCTGCATCTGATCGACCACCGGCAAGATTTGAGCCTTGGCACGTTCATCCGTGACGTCCTGCCCAACCGATGGAGCAACGAGCTACACAGTCGATGGCAGAACGTTACTCTTGACATGATGCTGCAACACCGCGGTGGGTTCAAACCCTCCGGGAACAACAATCCCTGGAGCGCCAGTAACGCCCGCGCCCGGCTCAGCACAGGCGATCTGCCTAATCCACCAGCGGTTGGAGCACGCAGCTACTCGAACGCCAGCATGGGAATGTTTCATTTCATGATGATGGCGATGGGATCGAAATCGGAATGGGCGGCGCATGAAGCCGCCGCCGCTAATTTCCACGATACCAGCTACGACAATTCCTTGGCTTGGGCTAATGCCGATTACTATGAACGCTACGTCAAAAAATTCGTGCTCGAACCTGCCAACGTAACAGGCACCTGCAATATGCAGGAGCTTGTCAATGTTTCGGGTCCGTTTGAAGCGCTTTACTCATCGCCAAGCGATCAGACTGGTGTCATTACCCCCGACAACAGCCTGCACTGCGCTGCCGGGGCTTGGATTATGTCGATCAAGGAATTGGTACGCCTGGTTCACACGCTCCGCCACACCGATAACATTCTGTCTCGCTCCACCTACAGCTTGATGGAGGATCGGACCCCGGCGACGGGCAGTGCGGTCAGCACCAACGATGCCTCACTTGGCTGGTTCGGACGCACTGTCATTCCAGGCGGTTGGGTATTTCGTCACAATGGCCTCAACAACGTCAATGGCCACCACGCCAACTCCCATGTGGTCATCTATCCCAACGGTTACATTGCCGCGATTGTCTCCAATTCACCGCATCCGAGTGGTGTCGATCCAGACCAAGCACTGTTGGACGCCTTTACCGAAAGCTTCATACCATCGCGGCCCGTTCTCGGTCCTGCCATCTTCACGAGCCGCAACTGACGATAACCATGGTCCCGAGGCAACAGTCTACCTCGGGGCCATGATCGGTTCAGTCGCAAACAGTGCGCAGAAGACAACCAAACACCACAATCCTCAGTACTCAAGCTACGCGAAATGAGTCGCTACAAGTCGGGCGTTGTCACCAT
>CAYPOV010000125.1:0-12458 GCA_964412385.1 uncultured Geminicoccaceae bacterium | reverse complement strand
ACAACGCCGTCGAGCCCACCAAATCGACAAACATCACCGTCAATTGCCGCCGCTCCGCCTGCCGCGGGGATTGTTGTTGTGGGTCTTGTGGAGCCGGACGATCGGCGGAGGATGGCGCACCGAGCTCGGCAATGGCTTCGAGGATCTTCAGGCGGGCGCCGAGCGATTGAACACCGATCTCTTTGAGGGCGGCATCGTCGAGCTTCGGCAAGAGCGCCAAATCGATATCGTTGTCGCGAAAAGCGTCGCTGTAGCGCGCTAGACCCAAGCCCTCAAGCCACGCCCCAATATCCACCTTCTAGCTTTCCTATCTCCATGGTTTCGATGAATCCACTGTGGGCGTGACCGTAACGGAAGGAGAACCAGTTGAAAGACGGCCGTTTCCGTCATGAGCTCCCAGTCGGTGGCAATAGAGCCATGCCCTCCTGGTCCTCAGGTGAGCTTGACGCAGATGGGGGTGTGATCCGAGGCTTTCGGTTTGCTCCGAGCGTCCTTGTCGATCCAGCACGTGTCGAGACGGTCGACGGCTTGCGGTGACAACAGGAAATGATCAATTCGAATGCCCTCATCGCGCTGCCAGCGACCGCCTTGATAGTCCCAGAAAGTGTAGGCGTCTTCGGCTTCGGGCTCGGCGATGCGAAAGGCGTCATAGAGTCCGAGATTGACGATTGCACGAAACTCGGCTCGCGTCTCGAGCTTGAAAAGCGCGTCATAGATCCAAGCCTCGGGATCATAACAGTCTCGGGCTTCCGGGATGACATTATAGTCACCGCCCAAGACGAGGGTCGGCTCCTCTTCAAGGCGTGCTTCGGCGTGGGCGCGAAGCCGCTTCATCCAGGCGAGCTTGTAATCATATTTTTCGGTGTCCACCGGATTGCCGTTAGGTAAATAGATCGACGCCACCCGTAAATCCTCGATTTCTGCTTCGATATAGCGTGCCTGTTCATCCTCGTCATTGCCAGGCAAACCACGGCAGACAACCTCGATCGGCATTTTGCTCAGGATCGCGACACCATTATAACTTTTTTGGCCATGCGTCTCGACATTATAGCCCAAGTCCTCGATTTCGAGCCGAGGAAAATTCTCGTCAACACACTTGATCTCTTGAAGCAACACGATGTCAGGTTGGGCCTGCTTCAGCCATTCCAGAACATTGGGCAGCCGTGCCTTGACCGAATTGACGTTCCAGCTCGCAATCATTGTCATTAAGAAAGCCGTTTCTTGGTTCACACAAAGGTCAACAAGACCTGATCGACACCAACAGCGTCACGCGGTTTCACTTTGATTTCTGCAACTTTGCCCGATTCATGAGCGCGGAGAACATTTTCCATTTTCATCGCCTCGAGCACGCAGACTTCCTGTCCCGCCTCGACCACATCGCCTGGTGACACGGCAATCGAAAGGATCAGACCCGGCATGGGCGAAGTGATTCGCTTGGTCTGATCGGCTTTGGCTTTCTTGGGCATACGCGAGACGAAATCGGCTGCCTGCCGTGTCCTGGCGACGACCGTCGCCACAGCCCCCTTGTGCCTGACGATATAGCCTTCATTGATGGGATCGGCCTGCATCAAGACCTGACCGCTATTGATCCGAGCACGGACCAGAGTGTTGCCGGGCCGCCAATCGAGCACGACGGTTCGCTCGCTGCCGCCCACAAGAAAGTGTTCCTCATCGAGGCATGTGATGGCGATGGGCGTTTCGTCGACAAGCACGCACCATTGTGATTCATGACGATAGTTCCAGCCACGGACCTGGCCGCTGATGCCGGCAGCGCGCCGCGTACGCTTGAGAACCATCGCCAGAACCACCGAGGCGATATCGGCGCAGATTGCTTCATCCAGATCGACAAACCCGGTTTGGTTCTTGAAATGCTCATCGATAAAATTGGTGGTGATATCGCCTGACATAAAAGTCGGGTGCGCCACGGTGGCGGCGAGAAACGAGGCGTTGGTTTGCACGCCTCGAATTACAAAGGACTCCAACGCTAACCTCATCCGTTCGAGTGCCGTGTCTCGATCGTTTCCGCTGGTGATAAGCTTGGCAATCATCGGATCGTAATGGATGGAAATCTCCGAGCCTTCCTCAACGCCTGAATCGACCCGCGTGGCAGGCCGTTCCGGCTCTTGGTAGCGGTTAAGCCTGCCCACAGATGGAAGAAACCCGCGCGCCGGGTCTTCCGCATAGAGCCGCGCTTCGAGCGCCCATCCTTCGAGACGCACATTTTCCTGTGCCAGCGGCAGCGTCTCGCCTGCAGCGATCCGTATCATCGCTTCAACCAGATCAAGGCCCGTGACAATTTCGGTGACAGGATGCTCGACTTGGAGCCTGGTATTCATCTCAAGGAAATAGAAGTTGCGTTCCGCGTCAGCGATAAACTCGACAGTGCCGGCCGAGACATAGCCGACACGACGCGCCAATGACACGGCTTGCTCTCCCATGGCCGCGCGGGTCTTGGGATCGACGAAGGGTGACGGCGCCTCTTCCAGCACTTTTTGGTGGCGGCGTTGCACGGAGCACTCGCGCTCGCCCAGGTGAATGGCGTTGCCGTGGCGGTCGGCAAGCACTTGAATCTCGATGTGACGCGGCCGCGTGATGTATTTTTCAAGGAACACGCGACCGTCACCGAAGGACGATTGGGCTTCAGATTGCGTGCGGGCAAGGCCGTTTTGCAGCTCTTGGGCGTCGTTGACGATCCGCATGCCCTTGCCGCCGCCACCTGCCGCGGCCTTGATGATCACGGGAAATCCGATCGCTTCCGCGACCTTGCGTGCCTCATCAGGGTCATCGATCGCTTCCGGATGGCCGGGCACAGTACTGACGCCCGCGTCTTGTGCCAGCCGTTTGGATTCGATCTTGTCACCCATCGCCCGAACTGCGGGTGCGGGTGGACCGATAAAGACGAGGCCCGCTGCCTCCACGGCTTCGACAAAACGGGCATTTTCCGAAAGGAAGCCATAACCCGGATGAATGGCTTCGGCACCGGTCGTGCGGCAGGCCTCGATGATCCCCTCGATCCGCAAATAGCTTTCAGTAGCTTGCGCCGGACCGATCAGAATGGCCTCGTCCGCCATTCGAGCATGGAGGGCGTCCGCGTCAGCCTCGGAATGAACGGCGACCGTCGAGATGCCGAGTTTGTTGCAGCTGCGTATGATGCGGCATGCGATTTCGCCACGATTGGCGATCAGAATTTTCTTGAACATGGGCAAACTCACCTGATCGGCCCGACCCGGTTAGCACCGGTTTCGAGGTTTCGCCAGTGAGATGGTGTGGTTTCAAAGGATCGACCCGAGGCCAGATGCCTAAAGCGAATGCGAGAACGTAGCGCCTCCCTGCTAGCGCGCGAGGCTCCGTTTCGGCTCCGAGAACCACCGCACGACGAAGCCGTGTGCCTCGACAAGCCCGCCCATGGCGGTGGTGAGGAGAGTGGATGCCAGAACAAGCAGGCCCAGGGCGACTGCCGACGTGTCTGCGACGCCATAGGGATGGAGAAAGTAGAGGAGGCTCACCTCACGAACGCCCAGGCCCAGCATCGAGACCGGCACAAAGGTGAGGAAGGTTAGCGCTGAGCGCACCCAAATCAGTGTGTAGAGCGGGACTTCGATGTCGACGGCTCGGCAGAGGATATAGAGCGCCAATACCCCGACAAGGGCATGGAGGACGGAGATTACCAGCAGCCGGCCATGCTCGAACACGCTCAACCTCGGATAGCAATTGAAGGCCTCGGTTATCTTCGTGAGCCGAGACGATACCGGCGCGAGTTTAGGGCCCAATTTGTCGACCAGGCTCTGCGCAAAGTTGAGAAGTTTGGCCGAGAGGCACATGCCGTAGATAACGACAAACAATCCAAGGATGGGCAGTATCATCGCGCCGAACACCATCGACCGCTCGGCATGCGAATCAAACACCCAGGCAACAGCACCCAAGGCCGCCACAGTGAGGAATGCCAAAACGCGGTTAAGGACCACGGCTGCGAAGGCTTGAGCGCGCTGTCCGTTAATCACGGAGAGCTTATGCCAGCGGGCAATCGAGCTTGCCGCAGCGCCAAGCGGCAGCACGAACCCATAAAACTGTGCGGCGAGGTTGATGCGGAAAAGAAGATTGACCGACGCCACAATTTTCTGCGGGATCGCCAAGTAACGCAACTTTATCGCAGAAACGTAGTGCGCGAGCAAAAGAGCTGCGGCGCCACCGACAATCAATACAGGGTTGGCGTGGAGGAGTGCATTAGCGACACCGTCGAGCGGTGCCAGATAAAAAACAAACGACAACAGTGCTGCGGATACGATTATTCTTAATGCGATTTTAATATTGTTTCGCAACGTCATCGCGGCTCCATCTCCTGTAAGCTCAAAAAGCTTACGCGCATCCTTTGTTATCAATGCGTTCGCCAAGTCATAAACCGACCCAACGTGACCATGCTATTCAAATCCGATTCCGGGTACATCGGTACTCGCCAAACGCCTTCACTGGCTGACGTCAGAAACACACCCATCGAATTCGCACACAAAGCGGCTAGACTACAGACGGCGCAGATTTGTTTTTATTCCAAAAAAAATTTCTAATTTACCAAAGAATTTGGGAGGCAATCTGTGATGGCGAGCATACTATACCCGTCGTCAGCGCCGCCTTTCATCGATACTGGCAGTGGTTGTTCGCAACAGGCAACAGAATTCTTAAAGAAACAGGTCCAGGGACTAATATTAGCTTTTAAGTCCTAGCTTGCAGAGATCACGATAACATACTTAAAAATCGAAACTATTTCCTCAGCCGATCGGCGCGTCCTCAGGGAGAGCACAATCTTGGTATTGTCTCGGCATTGCGCAGAGCGCATAGCTGCGGCTGTCGATTAAGTCACAATGCCGCTCAAACAGACGACATAGCGCCGCACCAGACGCGGTGATCAACTCAGGCACCGCTCGTCTGAATTTCTCGCCACGTCGCACGGATCCATTGCGCCACGGCCTTGGAGTGCTCGAAATTGTTGTATTTGGCGCCCATTCCGTAGTCGGGTGGCGCGATCATCTCGGTTGCAATCTGCTCAAGGGGACTATTCTCTTGTTTCGCGTGATAGGCAAGCAATGAACGCACCACCTGCTTCCAGGGCTCCAGCTTCTTCACATCCCACGGTGCGTGATACTCGCCCGGCGCCGGTTCGAAAAACGGATATTGAATGCCCCGGCCCACGCGGCCGTCGTCATGCTTACCCCAGATATTTTTCGGATTGTTGGGAATGGCAGGGCGGGCGTGGGCGTGACGCACAAAGCCACGAGCAATCCATTGCTCGCAAACATTGCCCGGCGTGAATGGATCCAAGATAACCTTCCCAGCCTCAATATCGGCCTTGAGACCCAGAACCTCTTGCTCCTCCGGATTGTCGATCTTGAAGATCACATGGGAATGATCGAGCGTCATATAAAAAGGAACACCACGAGCCTCAACCAGATCTCCTACCTCCGCAATGCGCCCGAAATGCTCCGACCACATATTGACATGAACTTCGAAGGTCGGCAGGCAACCGACCTTGCTCCCAATATCGTGGAAGCGAAGATAGGTCTCGGCGATTTCTTCATTGGAAACGAGATGGCCGTCCGCATGATGCATCAGAACTTGAGTATTGTGCGAATTGCTTCCGAGCCTTGCGCCGATCTCGAGGTTCTTCTCGAGCAGCGTCTCGTCGCGTCCCAAGGTATAGAAGTAGCCGCCGGCGCGAATCGGGAGATCATACTTCTCGCTGAGCCGTAAATAGTCGTCGGGGTTTTCCCCTGGAGCGGGCGACTTGTCATAGTAGTCGAAGACCTCGGAATCTTTGACCATGCGGAAACGGGTTTCGAGATCATACTCATCAGCACCGCCACGATCGAACACACTGCTTCCGGCGATGCCGATCTTGATATTTTTCGCCACGCTCGCCCTCCCTCTTCAGCCCAAACACGTGACGTTAAGCGTAACTGATCAAGCGCTCAGGTCCAGCGCTTGAAACCAAAACGGCCGTTCTTCAGGATGCCAGTTCAAGTCTTTCTTGTCGTATCAGTTCAGGCACGACATCGACGATAATTTCTGTCGGAATAGCGAAACCGATGCCGTTGCTGCCTCCGGATGGACTGTAGATCGCCGTGTTCACGCCGACGACACGTCCGGCACTATCAAGTAATGGCCCACCTGAATTTCCGGGATTGATCGCAGCGTCTGTCTGAATCAAGCCGCCAACCACGGTGCCTTGATCAAGCCGCAACGTTCGATCGGTTGCAGAGACAATACCGCGTGTCAGCGTGAAATCGAGGCCGAAAGGATTGCCGATGGCAATGACATCCTGTCCCACCATGATCTCTGCCGCCCGGCCCAGAGGCAGCGGCGAAGGAAGATTCCAAAAACTCGAAACCCGAAGCACGGCAAGATCCGTACGCTGATCAATTCCTACAATCGAGGCGCGCAGGCGACGGCCGTCGGCAAGCGTAATTAACGGCGCCGACCCTCTGTCGAGAGCGTGCGCGTTGGTCACGATGTGGCCTTCGTCATCCCAAAAGAACCCGGATGCCTGGCCCATGGGAAAGCCTCTGAAACGACCTACCGCCGGGTGCGGGCCGCGATCTTCAAGCGTAATCGAAACCACGCCGCTACGCGCTTCTTGATAGAGTGTGCTTAACGCCATCTCATTGGAATAGAGCTCCGCCCGCGGCGCGATCTCGGGCACGGCGTTATCTCGAGCTGGTCGCATCTCTCCACTGATTAGAAACTGCCCCAGAACAACCGCGCCGATCGCCAACAGCGGGACGAGTGCCGCCTTGGCGCCGACACTCTGACCCAATTTTTGCCTGGACGGACTGTGATCCATGATCAGCCCTAGCTGCCCGGCTGCAGCTGCGGCGGACGGCCGAACGATCCACCTGTATCCCTGGGCCTCGATGTCGTCGGCACCGAGGTCTTGGGCGGCTGCCAAGGCTCGTTGGGCTCAGGCTTACGCACAACCGGCTTGCCTGAGAGAACGTCTTTGACATCGTCACCCGAGAGCGTTTCGTGGGAGAGAAGCGCATCGGCCAGGTCGTGAAGGCCCTGCAAACTCTCCTGAAGTACCAATCTCGCGCGCTCTTCCGCTGTCTCGACGATACGGCGGACCTCGCTATCAATGAGAATGGCGGTCTCGCTCGAGACGTTCTGCGTCTGCGCGAAGGCCTTTCCGAGGAAAACCTGCTCCTCATTGTCACTGTATCGCAACCTTCCAAGCTTCTCGCTCATCCCCCATTCGGTCACCATGCGACGTGCTAGGGCGGTAGCTTGCTGGATATCGTTACTGGCGCCTGTGGTAACGTTCTCGGCACCAAAGATGATCTCTTCAGCGATACGACCGCCGAAGATCATCGCGAGGCGCGCCTCGATCTCGCTCTTGCGCATCGCCAATCGATCCCGCTCGGGCAGATTGATGGTTACACCGAGCGCACGTCCTCTCGGAATAATGGTGACTTTGTGAAGAGGATCATTGCCGTCGACACGCAATCCGACAATTGCGTGACCGGCTTCGTGGTATGCGGTCAATTTGCGCTCATCATCCGTCATCACCATCGACCGTCTCTCCGCCCCCATCATCACCTTGTCCTTAGCCGCCTCAAAATTGGCCATCGACACCAGGCGACGTCCGGCACGAGCGGCGATGAGCGCCGCTTCATTGACGAGATTGGCAAGGTCGGCACCCGAAAATCCCGGCGTGCCGCGGGCCAGAACACGGGCGTCCACGTCCTCGCTCGACTTCACCTTTTTCATGTGAACGCGCAGGATCTGCTCGCGACCCAAGACATCGGGATTGGGCACAACCACCTGACGGTCGAACCGTCCAGGACGCAACAGCGCAGGGTCCAACACATCTGGTCGGTTTGTGGCCGCCATCAAGATGACACCCTCCGAGCCAGCAAACCCATCCATCTCGACCAAGAGCTGGTTGAGCGTTTGCTCGCGCTCATCATGGCCGCCACCTAATCCAGCGCCGCGGCTGCGCCCGACCGCATCGATTTCGTCTATAAAGACAATACAGGGAGCATGTTGGCGTGCTTGCTCGAACATTTCGCGCACGCGGCTCGCGCCCACGCCCACGAACATTTCGACAAAGTCCGAACCGGAGATGGTGAGGAAAGGCACGCGCGCCTCACCGGCAATGGCCTTGGCGAGGAGAGTTTTGCCGGTACCGGGAGGTCCGACTAAAAGTACACCTTTGGGAAGGCGCCCCCCGATATCTGAAAATTTGCGGGGATTGCGCAGGAACTCGACAATCTCTTCAAGTTCACTCTTGGCCTCTTCAACGCCGGCAACATCGGCGAAAGTGACCGTAAGCGCCTCTTCCTTGACGAGCTTGGCTTTGCTCTTGCCAAAATTGAGCGGACCTCCCATCCGTCCGGATTGGGCGCGGCGGAATAAGAACACCATGAGCCCAAACAGCAGCAGGATCGGCAAGATGGAGATCAGCAATGACGAGAAGAAACTTGGCCGCGGTTCCGGTTCGACCGTAATATCGACACCGTTATCCCGGAGAATATCGATCGTCTCGGCATTGGAGGGAAGAAAACTACGGAACATCCTGCCATCATTATCACGACCCACGAGGTTCTGGCCTTGAATGGTCACTTCAGCGACGCGGCCACCTTCGACCTCTTCGATAAGCGATGAATAACCGAGCTGCTCAACTCGCTCGGGCCCGGTTGACTGCAAGATGTTTGCAAGAAAACCGACAAAAACAAACCCGAGTACGATCCATATCCAAGCGTTCTTTTTTGTCATCATCTATCCAATACATTGCAATAGCCCAGCCTCTTACCGAGGACGGTATCGTTGTCTGATATACGACCTCTCTCAAAAAAAGGATCGTCGGGTGCGCGGTGATCCCATTCCATGAATTAGTTGTAGTGAGGACCGACCTGCACGCAGGATCTCTTGAACAACTCGCCTAGCTCTGAGGAACAGCAATGATCTTGGAAACCCTCGATGGTTTGGATGATGTGTGGCAGTGGACAGTGACTGTCTTGGAGCGTGCGACCGTTGACCGCCGTTCGCCCCTGCGCTGGCCTGTTGTCTCTACGGTCAATAAAACGGGGGTGCCCATGGCGCGCACCGTGGGCCTTCGAGCGTTTGATGCGTCGGCCATGACGATGACCTTCTATACCGATCGCCGGACGCCCAAAGTCGAGGAATTGGCAGCCAATTCGGCACTTGCCTTTACGTTCCACGACAGTCGCAACGGGGTTCAGTTCCGCGCCAACGGGCGCGCGAGAATTGTCGTGTCGGGACCGGATTGGGAGCAGGCGTGGGAAGCCTTGTCAGATCAAAGCCGCCTGGACTATCAAAGTATTGAGACGCCCGGCAACAAGACGACGAACCCCATCAAGGATTTCAATCCAAGAATGGGGTCCGCGAATTTCGCAATTGTGAATGTTGTGCTTAGCCGCCTAGAATGGCTTCATCTTCAAGAGAATAAACACCGTCGAGCCGTGTTTTCGAGGACACAGGAGACCTGGGATCGATACTGGATTATCCCATAGCCTCCAACACCATCATGCCCAGTCACTCAACGGCCGAAGCGCGACGTGAGATAGTGACCGGAAAGAATCAGCATGAGTTTCGCCAATCTGACTGACTCAAGCTGACCAGCCCGCGCACGCCGGAAGATATCAGCCGTGAAGAAGATGCCAACCAACAGGATCGTATGGGCGGCGATACTGGGCCCGGCAAGGGCAATCACGCCGATGTAGATGGAGAAGATCACTGACCACATATAGGACAGGATTAACATGAAGTGAAACTGCGTTGTTCGCGGCAACTCGCGAAACGCGTTGAGTGAAGGGTCCATCACCAAACGATAGAATTGCGTAACCATAGGGATTGTGCCTCGTGCCCGTTGTCATCGAATGCCCTATGCATACGGCAGGCGACGCAAGGAGGATTATACACAGCCCGTGTAGACATCAAAACGGCAACAACGATGATGGTCATGATCGCGTGATAAGGTGTGTGGCCTCCAGTTCGCCGGACGCGTGAAAAGGTGTGTGGCCTCCAGTTCGCCGGACGCGCGGAATGCTGGTTGATAGCCAACACTCTCGAACATTGAAGTCGACGCTTCAGCGGCTTGAGCTACAACCCTATCATTCCCCTCACGATCGGGGCTTTTTCGGTCTCGCCCGACAAAGCGTGTTCGTTAGGTCCACAACAATGGCCAGTGAGCGTTCTCTCATCAAAGCGACAGTTCCGTTTCCGCGCTATGATCACGCCCTTCTCAAGAGCCTCCCTGCGTTGAACCAGGTAGAGAGCTTGTGGCACGGCGCGCCCGGCCATTCGGTGACCCAGCTCAGGGCGCGCCGCTAAACTCCCTCAAAGGAGGAAGTTTTCCTCGGTGATCAGATCTGCCGAGAAAAGCTGGTCGAATGTCAGCTGAATTTTCATTTCGGCGTAGTGGTCGGCGTCAACACTAACCTCTACGAATTCGTCGGTTCCCACGGTTTGAAGTCGCACCTGTCCACCACCCGTAAAGGCGCCGCGGCCGATAAACTCGAGCGTGCCATCATAATCCTGACGCAGATCGATGACATCGGTGTCGTCGAATCTCTCGATCCGATCCCAGGCCCAGTTGACCCCAAAATTTGCAGGTGCCTCGTCCGCAGAACGGAACAAAAAGAGGTCGCGTTCGCTATAGGGATCCCAACCAAAGCCGACTTCGCCTGGTTTCCCTTGGTTCAACAAGTATTCAGTGACGCCACCAAACATGGTATCGGCACCGAGGCCACCATAGATCGAGTCCATCCCATAGCCACCGACGATGTAATCATCGCCGCCCTGGCCTCTCAACTGGTCATTGCCATCCAGTCCGTAGATGCCATCGTCACCCTGACCGCCAAAGATGCGCTCCTGGCTGTCGCTGTCGTCGTCCCCGACCAGAGTGTCATCACCGCGACGTCCTCGGATCGTGTCATTGCCGCCTCTGCCAACGATGTAATTGTTTCCGGAGTTGCCCTCCAAGACTTCGAAGTTGGCCGAACCGACGAGATTAAGATCGGAATTACCCGTCAGGATCACACGTTCGACATTGTCAGGAATCTCCATGCTGACCGAACTGTAGACTGTGTCAACATTGAGGAATTCGCCGTAGTCCGATTCGTAGACTTCGTCATGGATGGAATCGACATAAAACGTGTCATTGCCACGTCCGCCATACATGTCGTCATCGCCCTCGCCGCCATTGAGCGTATCGTTGCCGTTCGAGCCGCTCAGCAAGTCGTCGCCATAGGATCCGTAGAGGGTATCATCGCCGTAGCCGCCGTAGACCTTGTCGTCGCCGTAATCGGCAACGACGAAATCATCACCCCCACCAGCATGGATCGTGTCGTCAAATCGCAACGCCAACGGCCACAGAGCCCGTTCGATGTAGGGATCGACATCCCAACCCCACAGATAGTTGGCATAGAGCTTATCGGCACCAGATGTTCCTTTGAATACCGCCATTTTCCATACTCCGTGCGAAATCGTTCGGGCGCCCGGGATTGGGCAGCCCGACGCCGAGTGTTAGGAAATCAAGCAGGTTTCGCAGTGAGGCGTGTCACCTCGCCCGAGAGCGCGATAACCGACACCCTTGTTCTTTCATTGTGCTGTTTAGAGTATACCTCGCCAGAGGTGCCAATTGGCTTTAGCCGCCTCGATCAAAGCATCGGCGGTACGCGCACAGCCCTAAAGCGGGATATTGCCGTGCTTTTTCCACGGATTTTCGAGCGACTTGTTGCGTAGCCATCGCAGTGAGCCGGCGATGCGTCGCCTTGTGCCGTGGGGCATGATGACATCGTCGATGAAGCCGCGGCTTGCGGCCACAAAAGGATTGGCGAAACGGGCGCCATAGTCTTCGGTGTGTCGGGCGATTTTCTCCTCGTCGTCTAGGTCCTTTCTGAAGATAATCTCAACCGCACCCTTAGCCCCCATCACGGCAATCTCCGCCGTTGGCCAGGCGAAATTCACATCACCGCGCAGATGTTTGGAGGCCATCACGTCGTAGGCCCCTCCATAAGCTTTGCGGGTGATCACCGTGATTTTTGGCACGGTGGCTTCTGCATAGGCGTAGAGTAGCTTGGCGCCATGCTTGATAATACCGTTATGCTCCTGATCCGTACCCGGCAGAAAGCCTGGCACATCAACGAACGTAATCAGTGGGATACTGAACGCATCACAGAAGCGTACAAAACGTGCGGCTTTACGTGACGCATTGATATCCAGACACCCGGCCAGTTCTAATGGCTGATTCGCGACAAACCCTACCGTACGTCCTTCCATGCGGCCAAAACCGATGATGATATTCTTCGCATAGTCTGGTTGGACTTCAAAAAAGTCGGCTTCATCAACAACACGAAGCAATAGCTCCTTCATGTCATAGGGTTTGTTCGGATTATCCGGCACCAGCGTGTTCAGCGACAACTCCACCCGGTCTGCCGGGTCTGCGG
>CAYPOV010000124.1:0-12530 GCA_964412385.1 uncultured Geminicoccaceae bacterium | reverse complement strand
GTGCCATCGGCCCGCCCTTTTTGTCCAAGCCGTTAATGCCGATCGAGGCGGTTTCTTGAGTATGCATTAGTTCTTGCCTATTATTGACGGATAGGTTCTTTGCGCATCATCTCCACTCCCTTGCAGACGCTGATGGCCTGCCCAGTGATCGCGGCGCCGAAGGGCGAGCTGAGATAGATGGCCATATTGGCGATATCTTCGGTTTCGACGGTACTTCCCATGGCCACCGGGTCGAGCATTTGGGCTTCGATTTCCTCGGGCTGTGCGCCCACGGCTTTGGCCTTGCTGGCGGCCACCCGCCGGAAACGTGCCGTGTTGACATGACCGGGCAGGACGGAATTCACGCGAATATTCTCTCGCCCGAGTTCAAGAGCCAGGCTCTTGGTAAAACCGATCACACCCCATTTCGCTGCGGAATAGGGCGTGCGCATGGCAAACGCCAACCGACCTGCGACCGAGCTGATATTGATGATGCTGCCTTTTTTGGCGAGGCGCATATAGGGCACGCTCAAGCGCGCACAGTGAAACATGCCCTCGACATCGATAGCAAGTGTCTGCCGCAATGCTTCGGGATCTATGTCGGTGATGCCCGCAGTCGGCCCGGCGATGCCAGCATTGTTGATGAGAATGTCGACACCGCCCAAGTCTCGTTCGACCTGCGCAAACATGGATGACACGTCGTCCGTCTTGGAAACGTCTGCTAATGTGCCGCGAAGGCGTTCATTGTCGCTCAGGGATTGCTCGAGGGCAGCTTCGTCGATATCGCAAATGAAAACCTTGGCACCGCATGCGGAGAAGCCCTCGGCGATGGTTCGTCCGATGCCACTTGCGCCGGCGGTAACGACCACGCGCTCGCCCGAAAGATCAACTGGTAGGAAAGACATGCTCTTGCTCGGTCTCTTGCGTCTCTAGTCGATGTGCCACGATCATTGGGTCCCCGAAGACGCAGTGCAGCAAAGCGCAAGCGTTGCGAATTCCGGCCAAGAGCGCAGCCAGTGACCAAGCTTGCGCTCAAAGACGAACCATAACGCCTTGGCGCCAAAGATGTCACCGCCAAATCGCGAGGGTTCGATTCTTTGAAAGAATCCATCGAGTCTTCCTGGCTGTTGCCTTGCCGAATCTGTACGAAGAGATGGTGACCAGCCTTCGGCACGGCTCGACTGCGTGGATCGGAAGACAACAATGATTTCAGGGAACACGAGATGGCAGATACCGCTAAGAATGTAATCGTATTTCTTTCCGACCAACAACGTTGGGACACATCGTCGATCTACGGGAATCCCCTCGATCTGACTCCGAATTTCGATCGCGCCGCGTTGCAAGGGACCCATCTCTATAACTGTTTCAGCAATCAGCCGCTTTGCGCACCTGCGCGTTCCATGCTGCAGACCGGCCAGTACGCAACCACAACAGGATGCTTTCGCAACGAACTACCGCTGCCTGAGAGTGCCACCAATCTGGGCAAGCTGTTCAGTGCTGCGAATATACGGACCGGCTATATCGGCAAGTGGCATCTCGCCTCCGCAGAACCGGTGCCGCCGCAAGAACGTGTCGGGTACGAGTACTGGCTCGCCTCTAACATGCTCGAATACACATCCGACGCCTACGATACGACAGTCTATGACAATGACGGCACAGCGCGGAAGTTGCCAGGCTACAGGGTGGATGCGCTCACGGACGCCGCCGTGCGCTACATTGACAGCGTCAAAGACGACAGGTTCTTTTTGTTCCTCTCGTTTCTCGAACCGCACCATCAAAACCACTTGGACAATTATCCAGGGCGCATGGGTGACAATGAGCGTTACCTCGGACGCTGGACACCTCCTGATCTCGAGGTCTTGGTCGGCAATGCGCCGCAGAACCTTCCGGGCTATTTCGGGATGACCAAGCGCTTAGACGACGCGTTCGGGCGCATCATGGACGCGCTCTACAGTCTCGGCCTCTCCGATGACACGGCGGTTCTCTATACCAGTGATCATGGCAATCATTTCCGGACCCGCAACCGTGAATACAAACGCTCGTGCCATGAATCCTCGATCCGGGTGCCCGGGGCTCTGATCGGCGGTCCGTTTACGGGCGGCGGCCGGGTCAATCAACTGGTGAGCACGATCAATATCGCCCCAACCCTACTTGATGCGGCAGGCTTGGAGATACCGAGCAGCTTCGAGGGGCAATCGCTGTTGCCGATTGTCAAACGCGAGCCAATCGATTGGCCTGACGACGTCCTTGTCCAGTTGAGTGAAGATGACGTGGGGCGTGCCATTCGCACCGATCGTTGGAAGTATGGCGTGCTGGCACCACAGGCGCATGGCTGGCACGATCAAGACGCCGAGACCTATGAAGAGACACAGCTCTACGATCTTCATGCCGATCCCTATGAACTGAACAATCTTGCCGGCATGACTGCCTTTGCCGAGGTCGCGACCGAGCTAAGGCAAAGACTGATCGATCGCATCCGTGAGATCGAAGGCAAGGCCGTCACGATCAATCCGGCACCGAGCAAACATTCGGGACGGCGGGCGCTCATCCACTGGAATTCCGACACGACGGATTCCGGTAATGCTTTGCTCTAGAGCGCACAAAGCCCGGTCCTGGTGCTGTACTCGTGGCCTTCTATCCTCATGGTCGCCAAATAGTCGCGCGTGCAGCGCACCAATGCTTGAGACAGCCTGAGGACATCGGGGCTGCGTCTTACGCCGCTCGGATAGAATATTCCGAATCGCATACGCACGGTGGTATCGAGTGCTACCATTCGGATCCTGTCCTTGAAGGCACTGGGGATCAAAGGATCATGAATAGCGATTCCGGCGCCGCTTGCCACGAAGTCGCACAAGATGTCGGATTGCGACACCTGGATGCTCGATGAGGGTGCCATGTTCATATCATCGAAGATGCGCGCGGTTTTTTGGCCGATCAGCGTTTCTGGTGACATCATCACGAAGTGTTCATGCGCGATGTCAGCAAGGGAGAGCATGGACCGGTTCGCCAGAGGATGATCTGGCCTTAGAAGAACTTTGGGTGCGACTGTGCAGACTTCCACTGATTCGATGGCTGCCGCTTGCGTCGGGACGGCTCCAAGCCCCAAATCGAAAGGCTGCCTGACGATCAAATGTTCCCAATAGAAGCGGGGCTGAACGATTAAGGAAACTTCAGCATGCTTTTGCGAATTCATGAATGCCTTGACTGCAGGCACGGCAATCGCCGTCGCAAGCCTTGGCATCACGACGAGATGAAGACGTCGGCGTCCATCGTGTTTGATTTTGTTCACGACCGCCGGTATTTGATCAATGTAAGTCAAGATCTTTTTGGCTTCGTGATAAAATGCTTCTCCTTCTGGCGTCGGCACCAGCCGGCGATTTTCTCGTTTGAACAGTTCCATTCCAAGAACGGCTTCGAGAATGGCGAGTTGTCTGCTGGTGGCGGATTCGCTGGTGTTCAGGCTTTTGGCCGCTGATGACAACGTGCCAGTGGCCATGATTCGCGCAAAGACCCTCAGCCCCTTGATGTTCATACGATCGGGCTAGCGACACTCTATGACGGACTGCATCATGGCGCTTAGGCCGCCGTACCGCCGGCTGACTGGCGATTTCCTTGCGATGCATGTGCCCCGGGGAAATAGGTGGGGGAGGGCGGCGTTTCTGCCATCGTGACTTCGCCCTTTATCATTGCGGCCGCCTTTTCAGCAATCATGATGGCGGGTGCGTTTGTGTTGCCGCTATTGAGATAGGGCATGATGGAGTTGTCGCAGACCCGAAGTCCCTCCAGACCGTGAACCTTGAGCTCGGGGTCCACGACCGACATGTCGTCGGTACCCATCTTGCACGAGCCTGCCGGGTGATAGTCGATCGAGCCGTATTCGCGAACATACTCAAGCAGTTGCTCAGGCGTCGTACGATTACCCCCGGGGTAGCGTTCGCGCTTGATGAGTCGGGCGATTGCAGATTGCGCCAGAATTTCGCGTACGTGCCGGATGCTTCGTACCGACATATCCCGGTCGAACTCGGTGTCGTGATAGTTGGGATTGATGACGGGCATGTCTTCGGGATTGGATGAACGCAGCGAAATGGTCCCGCGACTGGTGGGACGAAGATTGCACGTATTGATTGTGAAACCGTGTCCAGCTACCGGCGTGCGCCCGGCATTGACGACCATGGCGGGCATGATGTGCGTCTGAATGTCGGCGCGCCCAGTGCCGTGGCTATCGATGAAACAGCCGGCTTCGGCAGCCGGTGATGTTGGAGGGCCGGTCCGATAGAGCAGATATTGGATGCCGTGCTTGATGCTCTTCGGAAATTGATCCTCGCCATTATAAGAGATGGGCTCGTTCAGATCGCAGACGATATAGGAGTTGATGTGATCTTGGTAATTCTTGCCGACGCCCGGCACATCGTGGATCGACGTGATTCCGAGGGAGCGTAATTCACTGGCAGGGCCCAATCCGGACAAGAGCATAAGTTTGGCGGAGCCGACGGTGCCGGAAGTAAGCAGGACCTCGCGATCGCAGATCGCCGATTCCACTCGGCCCTGACGGATATACTCCACGCCGATGGCGCGCCGATTCTCGATTATGACCCGCTTGCTCATCGCACGGGTGACGATCGTCAGATTCGGTCGCTTGCTTGCTGGCCGCAGATAACAGACCGCAGCCGACGCGCGCCGGCCTCTGTCTTGGGTGACTTGATAAAGTCCAGTGCCGATCTGGCTGTCGCCGTTGAAATCGGGATTGATGGGATGACCCGCCTGTTGTGCTGCACGCAAATAGGCCATGGCCAGGACGCTGGGAGAGCGCTGATCGGAGACCTTCAGCGGCCCCGCATTGCCGTGATAGGCGTTGGCGAAACGTTGGTTGCTTTCGGCGCGTTTGAAATAGGGCAGCACATTCTCGTATTTCCAGCCGCTATTACCGTCCTTGGCCCAATTGTCATAATCCTCGCGCTGTCCGCGAATATAGATCATGCCATTGATGGAACTCGATCCACCCAAAGTCTTGCCTAAGGCAAACCAGAGTTCACGGTTATTGAGATTCTTTTGCGGGGCTGTGGAAAAGCACCAGTTGACGCCCGCGTTGTTGAGTTTGCCGTAGCCGCCAGGAATATGAATGTAAGGGTTCCTATCCGGGCCGCCTGCCTCCAGAAGCAGCACCTTGACATCGGGATCCTCGGTGAGGCGATTCGCCAACACGCACCCCGCCGACCCCGCACCCACAACAACATAGTCGTACTTTTCGGGCATGCCTCGTGCCTCTCCCTCGTGATCATGCACCCCTATCTTCGCGCATTGGCACGGCCAGAGGCGTCTTGCTTTCGCATCCTAGAATGACGTTTCAAATCGTTCAATATCTACAATGAGGGCTTTTTCGCCACAAGCTCGACGTCAAAAAGTAGCGAGGCAAGCGCTAGAACCCCGGTGACTGCGACCGATTTGAGAATGCATCTGTGGTGTTACGCAAAGCCTTGACATCGTCGATCCTGTCGGCAAACTATTTTGTCATGTGGTATGGCTTTTCAAATCGTGAGAAGCAGTGTCTTTAGTAGGAAGCGAATGTGGCGGTGCCGCCGCATTCGAGCGCGGACTACTCGGGGAGATGGATGGAGCGCATGGGTGCATCGCGCGATATTGCGCCGGCACGAGTTGCTCTTTATCAAGTCTTGATGTGACGACGGTAGGGGAGAGTGTTAGTTGGGGGAGAGCGGTAGGTTTGTCTATCGCAGGAGCAGCATATCGGCGGGTTCGCCGTTTGGGCTGGAAATGGAATTAACATAATCAGGGAAGGTCGTAATGAAAAAATGGCTTGGTTTGACGTCGGCATTGGCGCTGGGGTCGATTGCCGCGACGGCGGGAGCGCAGGATATTGCGCCACGCGAGCGGTTCGATGGCGCGGTCGTGCCGATTGCTGTTCATGCGGGACCATTCGAACTTGCATGGGCCCCGCACATTGATCGGATCAAGGATCTCTATGGGATTGATGTCGAGCTAATCGGCATCCCCGTTACCGAACTCTACGACAAGCAAATCCTCGAGCTTGCGACGGGTACAGGGGCTTACTGCCTGATGCAGATCAATCCTGGCTGGATGGGGGACTATGTCGACCACCTCCTGCCGCTCGACGATTACATGGATAAGTGGGATCCCGCCTGGGAAGATGTTCACGAGGGTTTCCGAGTCTGGGAGAACACTTACGAGGGCAAGCGCTATTCCATTACCATGGATGGCGATATCATCCTCGGTTACTATCGCAAGGATCTATTCGACGATCCCGAAGAGCAGGCGGCGTTCAAGGAGAAGTTCGGTTACGATTTGGCACCGCCCGAGACCTGGGATCAGGTTCACGACATCAACGAGCATTTTACCCGCGATCGTGACGGTGACGGCAGGCTGGATATGTGGGGTTATGCCGACCAGGCCAAACGCGGACGGTCTTTCTACTGGTGGCTTCTCCGCTATTTGGGCTACGCCTCGCCGGAGCCTCACTATTTCGATCCGGAAACCATGGAGCCCTTGATCAATTCGGAGGCGGGTGTCGCGGCGCTCGAGCATTATATCAAGTCCGTCGAGGATGGACCTCCCGGTGTTCTCGGTTGGGAATGGGACGAACTGTTCGCAGGTTTGATGCAGGGTAACCTCGCCATGAGCATTCACTGGCCTGACGAAGGGTTGAATACCCACGTGCTAGAGGCAAATGTTCCTGGATCGGAGCTCGGCTACTTCCTACCGCCCGGGGTCGAAAAAGATGGTGAGATTCATCGCCGTTCGATGACCTTTGGCGGTTGGATCATGGGGCTAGCCAAGGACTGTCCCGAGCCGGATGCAGCCTACACCGTAATGTGGCACATGTTGAGCCCGGAGGTTTCGACCTTGTTGGTGATGACCCCTGGGGGTGGCACAGACATGTTCCGCCAGTCTCATTTCGATAGCCCGGTGATCGGTTTGTTGGCCCACGAGGATTACATTAACACCTACAGGGAGTCTATCGGCCTCAATTTCCCGGAGCTTCGCATTCCAGGCGGCTTTGAATATTACGACATTCTCGATGTCCATGTGCAAAAGGCGTTGGCTGGAGAAATGTCGGCCCAGGAAGCGCTTGATGCGGCGGCGGAGCAGTGGAACGAGATCACCGACCGGTTCGGCCGCGATGATCAAAAAGACAAGTACCACGCCGCCATGGGACTTTCGGGCTAGAACTGATGTCGGCAGCAAGACGGGAGCACGTCGCCGGGACATTGGTCCGGGCACCGTCCGCTTCCGTGTACCCAGTGCAAGACGAGTCAGCGCTCAAGCGTTGGTGGCGGCGAAAAGGCTTCGGCTTTGTTTTGATCGCTCCCACTTTGTTGATCTTGTTGGCGCTGACCGTCTTTCCCTTTGTTTACGCCGTCTACATTAGTGCCTTTGATTTTTATTTGCCGCGACCTCATCAAAGCTACTTCGTCGGGTTCGACAATTATGTTGGTGTTCTGACTGACGAACGATTTTGGGTCTCGATGCGCCAAACCGGTATTTTCTTAAGTAGTGCGATCGCGATTGAGTTCGTGCTCGGCCTCGCCCTTGCCCTCTTTTTCTATGAAGAGTCGAAGGGACGTAGCATGAAGGCCCTTTATCTCCCGCTGATCTTGGTGCCGATGATGATCGCGCCAGTGGTTGTCGGCTACATGTGGCGTCTGCTTTATCAAGTCGAGGCCGGACCTATCAATTATCTGTTGTTCGAATGGTTCGGGCTCGGACCCTATGAGTGGACCGCAAGTGCAAGTACGGCGCTATTGTCAGTAATCATCGCCGATGTTTGGCAGTGGACTCCATTCGTCACTTTAGTGCTACTTGCCGGCCTTGTTTCGCTGCCGCAGGAACTCTTCGAAGTGGCCGATCTGGATGGTGCCAGTTATTGGCAGCGGCTACGTTTTGTCATCCTTCCCTTGCTGCGACGGGTCATAGCCATTGTCCTTTTGATCCGCTTACTCGATGCGTTCCGCGAGTTGGACAAAATATTCGTTATGACCCAGGGAGGTCCGGGAACAGCGACAGAAACCGTGTCATACTACGCCTATTTGTCGGGATTTAAGTACTTCCAAGTCGGTTATGCGGCAGCGATGGCTATACTTCTGTTATTGATCACGGTGATTATCTGCACGGCTATAGCCAAAGTTCTATTCAAAGAGCAGCCCGGAGAGACATAATGCCGGCGGTTGTTGTCAAGCAAACGCTTCGATATTTGCTGATCGCGCTGATTGTTGTGGTATTTTTCTTTCCGATCTACTGGATGTTCATCACCACGATGAAGCCCCAGGAGACGGTGCTCGCTAATCCTCCGCTTTTCTATCCACCACGCCTGACGCTCGAAGCGTTCATTGACGGTCTTTCGATGCACGGTGCGAAAGGGCTGATCAATAGCCTCATCGTTGCGAGCTCCGTCACCTTAATTTCGCTTTTGTTCGGCACGCTTGCGGGCTATGGTTTTGCCCGCTACCGGATTGGCGGTTTTCATCTGCCGTTTTGGATTCTCTCAACGCGCATGATGCCGACGGTGGCCGCAATCATCCCGATCTTTCTGCTCTTTAATCAGATCCGCGCGATCGATACCCATGGTGCGGTGATCGCCGCCCATCTCATCGTCACCTTGCCGTTTGCAGTGTGGATGATGCGAGGGTTTTTCATGGAGATCCCGACCGAATTGGATGAAGCCGCACTCATCGATGGCTGTTCGAAGTGGCAGGCCTTTGTCCGCATTGCCTTGCCGCTCACGGCACCGGCGATTGCCATCACGGCTCTCTTCTGTTTCATTTTTTCGTGGAACGAGTTCGTCTTTGCTCTGGTACTGACGCGCCGCACGGCCACGACTATGCCGGTGGTCATTGCAGGACTTCATTCGATTAAAGGTGTTCTCTGGCCGCAAATGACCGCCATCGCGGCTATGGGACTTTTGCCGGTCCTTGCCATCGCCCTTGTCGCCCAAAAATATCTCGTCCGTGGCATGACGATGGGGGCTATCAAATAGCGATAGCCTCGAGACCCGGAACGGCATTCGGTCGACCATCCCCAACCGGGGAAGATTCCAGGCGCCTGAAGCCAAGATCAGCCGGCAAGCATTACGATATTGCGGTCATCGGTGGCGGGAACGCAGCACTTTGCGCGGCGATTACGGCGGCGGAGACCGGTGCGAAGGTGCTTGTTCTCGAAACAGCGCCCAAGCCTTATCGGGGTGGAAATTCGCGCCATACGCGCAATTTTCGCTGCATGCATTCGTCACCGCTTGAGCCATTGGTCGATCGCTACGATGAAGAGGAATATTTTTCCGATCTCTTGAAGGTGACGGGCGGCAAGACAAGCGAAAGCCTTGCCCGGCTCGCCATCAAGAGTTCGGAAGAATGTATGCGGTGGATGAAAGCGCATGGTGTGCGATTTCAGCCACCCCTCTCCGGCACCTTGTCGCTGGCCCGGACCAACGCATTCTTCCAGGGAGGGGGGAAAGCGCTCGTCAACGCCTACTACCGCACGGCCATCGAATCGGGAGTTGACGTTCTCTATGAGGCCAACGTGACCCATCTAGAGATCGACAACGATCGAATTGCATGGATTGATTACACCCATCAGGACGAACGGACCCGTGTGATACCCAAAGCCGTCGTGGTCGCATCCGGCGGTTTTCAGTCCGATCTCGACTGGCTGGCCCGTGCATGGGGGCCGCCGGCCCGAAATTTTTTGATCCGCGGCACACCCTTCAATCGTGGTGTCGTATTGGCCGATTTGCTGGAGCAGGGCGTTGATACAGTTGGCGACCCCACGCAGTGCCATGCCGTTGCGATCGACGGACGGGCACCGCGATATGACGGCGGGATCGTCACGAGGATCGATTGCGTGCCTTTTTCGATCGTGGTCAACAAAAACGCCGAACGCTTTTATGACGAAGGCGAGGATTTGTGGCCAAAGCGCTATGCTATTTGGGGACGTTTAGTTGCCAATCAGCCCGACCAGGAGGCTTATGCGATCATCGACGCGAGCTCGCTCGATCTCTTCATGCCCACCGTATTTCCGCCGGTTAAAGCGGATAGTCTCGGCACCTTGGCGGAGACAATGAACCTACCGGCGGACAAGCTTTGCGAGACCGTCGAACAATACAATGCCGCATGCGGCGATACCACGGGATTCAAGCCCACCAAACTCGACGGAGTCGCCACAACCGGTCTCACACCTCCTAAGACGAACTGGGCCAGGCCGATCATCGAGCCGCCGTATTATGGCTATGTGCTCAAGACCGGTGTCACGTTTACCTATTTGGGACTCAAAGTGGATGAGCGTGCCCAGTGCAGCAGCGATGGTCGAAGAATTGCCAATTTGTGGGCGGCCGGCGAAATCATGGCCGGATCGATCCTCGGCCAAGGTTATCTCGCCGGATTTGGCATGACGATCGGCACGGTCTTCGGACGGATCGCTGGACGGGAAGCTGCTGCCTATGTCAATTGACAGCCTTCAGGAATTGCGACGGCAGGCTGAGATCTGCAATGCCTGCCGCTATTGCGAGGGCTATTGCTCGGTCTTTCCCGCCTTACAACGCGAGCGCGCCTTCTCTGACGTTAACCTTATGCATTTGGCCAATCTCTGCCATAACTGCCGAAACTGCTATTATGCTTGCCAGTATACCTCACCCCACGAATTCGATCTCAATCTGCCCAGGGCATTAGCCGAGCTCCGGCATGATAGCTGGGAGGAGTTTGCCTGGCCCCAGTCCATCGCTCGCCTCTTTCAAAAGAATGCGGTCGCAATCGCCCTTGCGACTGTGATCGGATTCGCTATCGTTTTTCTCCTGATGGAGGTCCTCAAGCCCGAGGGTGGGAAGGGCTTCTATGCCGTCTTGTCCCATGGAGCGATGGTCTCGATTTTCCTACCGTCGTTCCTGTTCCCGCTCCTGAGCGTCGCAATCAGCATGCGCCGCTATTGGCACGCCACAGATGGAGGTCCTTTGCCGCTCTTCGCCATTGTGCCTGGATTGAGATCGGCTGGGAGAATGACAAATCTCGCCGGGGGCCATGGTGACGGCTGCAATTTTGAAGACGAGGACCGCTTCTCGCAGGCCCGCCGCGTCGCCCATCAAGCGGTCATGTACGGCTTTCTTCTCTGCTTTCTCTCGACCTCGAGTGGCACGGTTTTGCACTATCTCTTCAACATGCCGGCCCCTTATCCGTTGTGGTCATTGCCGAAACTTTTCGGCGTCCCCGGTGGCATTTTGATGATTGTCGGCGCAGTTGGGCTCGTTGCACTCAAGCTCCGCGCCGATCGACAATTGGGCAGCGCCTCGGCATGGGGGGGCGAGATGGCATTCACCCTGCTTCTCTTCTTCATCGCCTTGAGTGGATTGGCACTCTACGCACTCGGCGGAACCTCGATCATGCCGGTCTTGTTGGCGCTGCATCTAGGGTCCGTTTTGAGTTTTTTCCTGCTGACACCGTTTACCAAAATGGTCCACGGATTTTACCGGACCGCAGCTCTTGTTCGTGAGGAAAGCAATCGCTGAAGAGATATCATTGTATACTCACGCCAGTCGCTCGTCTGTGCTTGATTCGATCCGGCCATAGCGGACTGCTTCGCATCGATGTAACAGTGGGCACCGGTCACATGGACGCAAAATAGGTAACAATTGAATGTAAGACGACTACCTGTCGTGCATAATGGGACGGAGCGATACCAGTATTGGCGTTCGTGGCTTATGGCCCGAAACAGTGCGATCCAAGCCATCCGCGTTCAATACCGAGCACGGCCTCAGGGTCTCAGAAAGAGAGCGCTTTTCTCTGCTGAACAAAACGGCGAATAATGGTGCGAAGCTTACGTCTTGTAAGATTCGCCATGCGGTCACCGTTCATTGGGGCGATGTCAAACTTATGGGGTTTGATGGTCCAAAACGTGCCTGGCGGTTGCGCTGATGCATCATGGGATCTGATGTCGGGTGTCAACGGCATCAGATCACCACAGCATTGGCCGGACGAACAATGGACCAGACAGGTCACGGTTGCGCACGGGATGCGAGCAGCAATCAGTCAATCAGACCCAGTCTCCGGGCGGCGACGATTTGATACAGGCGGTCGCCATAGGTCTGAAATTCCTCGCGGGTAGTGTAGGTTAGTGAAACATCGTGCTCATCGGTGGCATTCAAGGCCGTTCGCTCGATTTCCGGCCAATCGGGGCAGGGCTTGTTGCGAAGATCGTTCGCCTCGTCGTCGTTGAGCGGTGGTACGAAACCGATCTTGGGATAGAGAGATGCAATCGCCTGCCAGTAGCTCTTGATCAGGACCGGGGAAGGGCCGGTGCGGGTGATGACAAGACGAAGCCAATGGGTGCCTGTGACTGCGTGGAGCGAGGAGAAATCCATGGCTGCCGCATAAAGTCGAAGAGACGCTGCAGCCATTTTAGGAATGGTTGCTTGATCGACCGAGAGCCAATCATAGACCGGAAGGAACTCAGTTTTTTCGGCCATTGCAAGCATAAATTCCCAGAGAAGATCCCTAGATGGTTCAATGCCACGGAAGGCGGGTTCCTCGGCAATCATT
>CAYPOV010000123.1:0-12536 GCA_964412385.1 uncultured Geminicoccaceae bacterium | reverse complement strand
ACCAAGCCAAAAGTTGTAAGGGGCCTGGGGGCAAAAAGCCCCCAGAAAAACAGACCCTCCTAACCAATCGTCAGCGTGACGCTGCCGAGGTTTTTGAACCGGGCTTCGATGGTATCGCCGCTGGTGACCGGTGTGAGGCCGGTAAGGGTTCCGGTGCTGATGATATCGCCGGATTTGAGTGCGATGCCCTGTTTGGTGAGCCAGACGATCGAGTTGACGGGATTGCCGAGGACGATATCGCCGCGGCCGGTTGCCACTTCGTCGCCATTCTTGAGGCATTGGACCTCTTCTTCGGCGAGGGCGAGGTCTTGCCAATCCTCGATGGCGGCACCCGAGGCAAAGGCGACATTGCCGCCAAAATCGCCGATGGGGCCAAGGCCGGTGCCGGGTCCCGGACCATCCAGTCGTGTGCCGGCGACTTCGATGGCTGGATGGACGCCGCCAATAGCCGCTTCGACGGCTGCGCGATCGTGGCCACCGTCTTTCGCCGGGAGGTTTTTGTTGAGGCGAAAGGCGATCTCGCATTCCGTGCCTCTGGTCGAGGCGTTGGCCGGCAGGGTGGCGCCTGTGTCGTAGCAATGAAGCTTGAGGAGTGGGCCCAAGAAGGGGTCTTTGAGCTTGAAGTTGGCGAGTGCTGCGTCGTTGGTAGCGCCCACTTTCCAGCCGCAGCCTTCCTCACGATAGGCGGCAACAGCCAAGTCTTGGAGGTGGTAGGCTTCCTCGACGGTTTCGGGCCAGGCGGTGGGGTTGGGGATGAGTTCGCCTTTGCGCCGTGCGGCGGCAAGGCTGGCGGCGAGTTCTCTGAGCTCTTCATCTCTCATGTGTAATCCTCCCTCGATTGACAGGTGCGTGCTGGTGGCGACAATGCCCAGGCAGGTTCAGGAATGCAACGCAAGGCAGCCTTGCGTCTTCACCATAGCATGTGGGGCCCTGATGGACGACGCCGCGCTTTCGACAAACGATGAGGGTTTTTTGGATGTGACGCCCAATGATCTCGAGGCGTTTTGGATGCCGTTTACGCCGAACCGGCATTTCAAGCGCCATCCGCGGTTATTGGCACGGGCACGAGGCATGTATTACGAGACGCCCGAGGGCCGAAAGGTGATGGACGGCACGGCGGGGCTTTGGTGCTGCAATGCCGGGCACGGCCATCCGCGCATTGTCGAGGCTATTCAAAAACAGGCGGCACGGCTCGATTTTGCGCCCAATTTTCAGTTTGGGCATCCTCTGGCGTTTCAACTTGCCTCGCGCCTGGCGACCGAGATGCCTGCCGATCTCGACTATGCCTTCTTCACCAATTCGGGCTCCGAATCGGTCGATACTGCCCTCAAGATCGCTCTTGCCTACCACCGGGCCCGGGGTGAGGGGACGCGCACCAGGCTGATCGGCCGGGAGCGCGGCTATCACGGTGTCGGATTTGGCGGGATTTCCGTGGGCGGCATGGTGAAGAACCGCATGTATTTCGGCTCCCTACTCAACGGTGTCGATCATCTGCCACACACGCTGGACATTGCACAGAACGCCTTTACCCGCGGCCAGCCGGCGCATGGTCCGGAGCGTGCCGATGAGCTGGAGCGGATCATCGAGCTGCATGATCCTTCAACGATCGCTGCCGTCATTGTGGAACCTGTGGCCGGCTCGATCGGCGTCTATCCGCCGCCTCGGGGCTATCTCGAGAAACTGCGCGAGATCACCGAGCGGCACGGCATCTTGCTGATCTTCGATGAGGTAATCACCGCGTTCGGCCGATTGGGGACGGCCACGGCATCCGAATTGTTCGGCATCGTTCCGGATCTGATGACGACCGCGAAGAACCTGACCTCGGGCACCGTGCCGATGGGAGCGGTGATGGCGCGCAAGCCGATCTATGAGACGATCACCGAAGCGGGCGGTGCGGAAAAGGCAATCGAGCTCTTCCACGGCTACACTTATACGGGCCATCCATTGGCTTGTGCGGCAGCCCTTGCGGCTCTCGATGTGTTTCGTGACGAGAAACTCTATGAGCGGGCCGCTTCCTTGGCCCCGCAATTCGAGGAAGCGCTGCACGGTCTTCGGGATTGCCCCAATGTCAAGGACATCCGTAATATCGGTTTGATGGGTGCGGTGGAACTCACCTCGCGGGAAGGAGCACCCGGCACGCGTGCTTACGATGCCATGGTGAAGGCATTCGAGATGGGGCTGGTGATTCGTATCACCGCCGACACGATCGCCCTCTCACCGCCGCTCATCGCCGAGCCTGCCCATCTCGATGAATTGTTCTCGATGCTGCGCGAGGTTCTGAAAGCGATTGACTAGCTAAAAATGTCGCCAGCCGGGGCTGCCGGGTTGGATGATCTTGCCCTCGGCGTCTCGAACAGTGATCGCGCTGCCTTCGGTGACCTCACCGATGACCGTAAGCTTTGTCCCGGTTTCTTGGCCGAGGGCCTCGATGGCCAAGCGTCGCTCGGGCGGGGCTGTAAAGAGGATCTCGTAGTCGTCGCCGCCGGTAAGCGCCGAGTTTTTGGCACCCGGTATCAAAGCGGCTTCCTCGGAGAGCGGAAGCTGGCCGAGGTGGATGTCGGCGCCGACTTCGTTGAGTTCGACGATGTGGCCGAGATCGGCAAGGAGGCCGTCCGAGATGTCGATGGCCGAGGTGGCGACGCCGCGCAAAGAACACCCGAGGGTAATCCGTGGGCGCGGGGTCCGGTAGCGGTCGACGAGCGGAATGGCCAGTTCTTCCGGGGCTGCGAGGCCGTTGAGCAAGCGAAGGCCGATGGCGGCATCGCCCAGGGTACCCGAGACCCAGATCTGATCGCCCGCCATAGCACCCAGGCGCTTGATGGCTCGGCCTTCAGGGACGGTGCCGAGGATCGTCAATGAGAGGCTGAGTGGGCCGGGTGTGCGCACGGTATCGCCGCCCAAGAGGCTGATGCCGAAGAGTTCTTGATCTTGTGCTAGGCCCTTGGCGAAGGCGCGCAGATAAGCGTCGTCAATCCGCGGCGAGCGTGCCACCACGAGGAGATAGCCCGAGGGATCGGCACCCATGGCGGCGAGATCGCTCAGATTGATGCGCAACAGCTTGCCGGAAACCGTTTCGGGTGGATCGTCCGGCAGAAAATGAACGCCTTCGATCATCGCGTCCTTGGCGATGACGATCTCGGTATCCGCTTCAGGCTTGATCACCGCTGCGTCGTCCGAGAGGCCAAGTGCTCCCGGCGATGCCGAGGCAAGCGGCTTGAACAACTGGCCGATCAGATCGAACTCGCCCAGGCTCAAACCACGGCCTCTGAATCGCGAAGCCGTGGCGCGAGGCGATCGAGCACGGCATTGACCAATGAGGGCTCATTACCGGCGAAGAACAGCCCCGCAACCTCAACATATTCGTCGATGACGACTTTGATCGGAACGTCGGTTCGATGTTGCAATTCAAATGCCCCTGCGCGCAAACAGGCCCGCAACAAATACCCACAGCGAGCGAGAGTCCATCCCTTCGTCAAACAGGTCTCGATCGCGGGATCGAGCGTGTCTTTGTTGGCGTCGACACCCTCGACGATGATCGCAAACCAGGTTTCGTCGACCTCGGGAGAGGCGATGTGGTCTTCGATCGGCTCAAGAATGTCTGCCAGGCGGTGCCTTAAGAATTCGCGCACCACCTTGCTGCTGCGGTCAGTGGAGAGTTCCAGCTGGTAAAGCGCTTGGATGGCAGCGAAGCGGGCGGCGCGGCGCTTGGAAATAGCATGACGTTCGGCCATCAGTCGCGTTGCCAACGCCTCTTGAGCGCGAGTAACGCCAGGGCCGATTTGGCGGCATCACCGCCTTTGTCCTTCTGGGCCGGATCCGCTCGCACCAGCGCTTGAGCTTCATTCTCGACGGTGAGTATGCCATTGCCGATGGCAATGCCGTAATGAATGCCAAGATCGACGAGGCCTCGAGCACTTTCTCCCGCAACCAACTCATAGTGCGTGGTCTCGCCGCGGATCACGCAGCCGAGAGCAACGAAGGCATCATAGTCCCCGCTCTCGCTCGCCATTTTGATCGCCGTGGGAATTTCCAGAGCACCCGGCACGACGATCCGTTCGATCTCGGCGCCGACTGTCGAAAGCGCAGCCTCGGCACCGGCTTTCAGCAAATCACTGATGTGATCGTAGAAGCGTCCTTCAACGATGAGAGTTCTTGTTGTCATGAATTGGGTAAGTCTTCGGGTGTCTCAGGGAGTTGATCGTTAATCGTCAGGGCGATGGTGAGAGTGGCCGTGTTTCGACCACTTCGAGATCATAGCCCTCCAGCCCGACGATGGTTCGACCCGAATTCGACAAGAGGATCATCGAATGAATGCCCAGATCGGTAAGGATCTGAGCACCGATGCCATAAACTCGAAGATCGGGTCTTGCTGCCGTCTGCTGGCCAAGTTGCGCCAGAATCCGCTGAGATATTGTCTTGGCTGACGGCTCGCGCAAGACCAGGACGACGCCCCGACCCGCTTTGCCGACGATCTTGAGAGCCTCCCGCAGCTCGTCGCCTCGACCATTTCCCTCGCCAAGGAGGTCCTCGAGAATATTGACGGCGTGGACCCGGACAAGCACGGGCTCCTCTGTCGCAACGTCACCTTTGACGAGCGCGACGTGTTCGACCCCGTCCAAGATGTTGACATAAACCTGGAGACGGAAATCCCCGCCGAACTTGCTGTTGAATGTCGTTGCCAAATCCGCTTCGACAAGCCGGTCATGCTTGAGGCGGTATGCGATCAGATCGGCGATCTTCGCAACCTTCAATCCGTGATACTGTGCAAAAGCGACGAGATCCGGCAGGCGAGCCATGGTGCCGTCATCGTTCATGATCTCACAGATCACGCCCGAAGAATTCAGCCCCGCCAGCCGCGCAATGTCGACCGCGGCCTCGGTGTGGCCGGCACGTACAAGAACGCCGCCGTCACGCGCCATGAGCGGGAAAATATGTCCGGGGGTCGCAAGATCGTCGCGCGTCGCTTCCGGATCGATCGCCACTTGGATCGTCCGTGCGCGATCCTTGGCCGATATCCCCGTGGTAACACCTTCGCGGGCTTCGATGCTGATCGTGAAGGCCGTCGCAAGTCTTGCCTCATTGCCTTGTGCCATGAGGGGAAGGCCCAGATGCTCGCAGCGCTGCCGCGTGAGCGATAGGCAAATCAGCCCGCGCCCATGCTTGGCCATGAAATTGACGGCCTCGGCATCAGCGAAATTCGCCGGAATAACCAGATCGCCCTCATTCTCGCGCGATTCGTCGTCGACGAGGACGAACATCTTTCCGGCCCGCGCATCCTCAAGGATGTCTTCAATCGGACTGATAAATTCCGAGAATGACACGTCCTCAGCTTCCCTTTGCAAACGACAGCTGACGCTGAACATAGCGTGCCAGCATATCGGCTTCGAGATTGACCGGATCGCCGATTTTGCGATCGCTCAATGTCGTCACCTCGAAGCTATGAGGGATAATTACCAGGCTGAAGGTTTCCTCATCCAAGGCCGTCACTGTGAGCGAAATGCCGTCGACCGCGACCGACCCTTTGACAGCAATCAAGGGCGCGAGGGCTTTTGGCATCGCTATGCGGAACAGCCAGCTCTCGCTTTGTTTGTCGATCGCCCCATTTCGGCCAACACCATCGACATGGCCGAACACGATGTGGCCACCGAGTTCGGCACCGAGGGTCAAGGATCGTTCGAGGTTGACCGATGTACCGACCTCCCATTGGCCAAGCGTCGTCCGCGCCAAGGTCTCACCGGACGCCTGGACACGGTAGCGATTGGCCTCTTTCTCGACGACCGTCAAACAAACGCCTGAGTGGGCAACGGAAGCACCGATCGCAGTGTTTTCCAGCGGCAGCTCGGATTCGATCCAAAGATCGCGGTCATCATGGCCGCTTAGCGCAACAACTCGTCCTTGATGAGTGATGATGCCGGTAAACACCTTAGTCTTCTCGCCGATCATTGTTGTATTCGTACACACGCAACAGATCGGGGCCGAAATGACGTTCAGCAACCGCATGCCAGCGCGGCGCCTTGTCCGGCGCCCCTAGACCATCGAGTTCGAATGCGGATACCGCATCCCCACCCAGTATGATCGGTGCCTGAAAGAGATAGAGTTTGTCGACCAGTTTTGCGGAAAGAAGCGCACCGGCGATTTTTGAGCCGCCCTCGACCAGGAGGCGGGTGATTCCGCGTTCGGCGAGCCGGGCGAGAACATGGCTCATCATGTTTGACTTCTGGGCATCTTCGCTCAGCAAGAGAAAGTCAATGCCCAAGGAATCGAGCACAGGCGACGATTGTTTAGCCGCACGCTCGCTCGTGACGATCCACAAAGGGACAGCGCCAGCGCTGTCGACGAGCTTGGAATCGATCGGGATGCGAAGCCTACGGTCCAGCACCACACGAACCGGCGATCGGTCTGCAAGGCCAGAAAGCCGGCAGGTGAGTTGAGGATTATCGGCAAGAACGGTTTCGCTTCCGACCAGTACGGCATCATGGATCGCGCGCAGCCAGTGAGCGTAGTCGCGGGATTTTTCGCCGGTGATCCATTGGCTTGTTCCGTCACATGCTGCAATTTTGCCATCGAGTGAAATCGCGAGCTTGAGGGCCACGTAAGGCCGCTGACGTTCAATGTGAGAGAAAAACCCTTGATTGAGGCGACGAGCTTCGCGCTCAAGATAACCTGATGCGACCTCGATTCCAGCCTCGCGAAGCCTAGTAATGCCTTGGCCCGAGACACGCGGATCAGGGTCCTCGGAGGCGACGACGACGCGAGAGATCCCCGCTTTGATCAAGGCTTCGGTACAGGGACCCGTCTTGCCATGATGGGAACAAGGCTCAAGAGAAACGTAAGCCGTGGCACCGTTGGCCAACTCACCTGCACCGTCAATGGCAACCGTTTCGGCGTGAGGACGTCCTCCGCGCTGGGTCCAGCCCTGGCCGACAACTGTGGTGCGATCGTTGTCTTGTCGGACCAGCACGCAGCCGACGGCAGGATTGGGCCACACCTGTCCCAGGCCACGTGATGCGAGGTGCAATGCCATGCGCATCCATCGAGGATCGATCCAATCGCTCACGAGAGTTGTTTTTCGCGATCATGGAGCCGGCCGATAAACTCTTCGAAATCGCGGGCGTTGACAAAATCACGATAGACGGAAGCGAAGCGGACATAAGCGACTTCATCGAGTTCAGCTAAACTCTCCATGGCAAACTCGCCAATTTGCTTCGAGTGGATGTCGCTTTCGCCGCTGGTTTCAATGCGTCGGACAATGCCGTTAACGATGCGCTCGATTTGCTCGTCGCCGATTCCGCGTTTGCGGGTTGCGATCCTGATTGAGCGAGCGAGCTTTTCTCGATCGAAAGGCACGCGGCGCTGATCTCGCTTTAGCACAGTCAATTCACGCAACTGCACACGCTCAAAGGTCGTGAAGCGTGCGCCGCAGTTATTACATTGTCGGCGTCTGCGGATGGAAATCCCGTCCTCAACAGGGCGCGAGTCCTTGACCTGCGTTTCCTCTGATCCGCAAAACGGACACTTCATTGTCGCTCAGCCGAGCTTGTCGACACGCCTGGCATGGCGCCCTCCTTCAAATTTGGTTTGAAGAAAAACCTCCAGGCAATCGAGTGCGACTGCCGGCCCTGTCACGCGGGCCCCCATCGCGAGCACGTTGGCATCATTGTGCTGGCGCGCCAGGCGGGCAGTCGAAACATCATGGCAAACAGCGGCACGCACATGCGCATATCGGTTTGCCGCAATGCTGATGCCAATCCCTGTACCGCAGACGATGACACCTCGTTGCGCGCGGCCGTTGCCCAGAGCTTCGGCGAGAGACCGGCCATAGTCGGGGTAGTCAACGGACTGTTCGTCATGTGTCCCGAGGTCGAGTACGTCGTGACCACGCTCCCTAAGATTTTGGGCAATCAGTTCCTTCAACGCAAATCCACCGTGGTCGGCGGCAATGGCGATCGTGTCAGGTGGCAAATGTGGTCTCCAATTGGCCCATAACCACGACATCTAGCATAGAGAAGATTTCGGCAACAGTTTGTTGCATGACCTTTGAAAGCAATACTTCGTTACAAAGTTCATCCTATTCTAGCCTGAATTGCTGCTAGATGAGGTCATGAACTCCTCGCCACACATCCTGATCTGTGATGACGATCGGGAGATCCGAGATCTTCTCCAAAGGTTTTTGCGAACGCATCATTATCGCGCAGATACCGCGTCTCATGCCGCCGAGGCGTCGAAGATGCTCGATAACGGCAGCTACGATCTTCTCGTTCTCGACATCATGATGCCTGGTGAAGACGGTCTCAATCTGTGCAGAAGGCTCAGAGCACGCAGCAATCTTCCGATCGTTTTCTTAACGGCGGTTGCCGAAGAAACCGACCGTATCATTGGTCTCGAAATGGGCGCCGATGACTATTTGGTGAAACCCTTTAATCCACGAGAGCTCTTGGCACGCATTCGTGCCGTGCTGCGGCGCGCGGCCCCGGAGCCGCCGGAGACCCTCGATCAATATCGATTTGCCGGCTGGATCCTGGACCCCTCGAAACGTGAATTGCGCAACCCTGATGGTGTCCTAGTACCCTTGAGTACGGGCGAGTATGATTTGTTGATCGCCTTTCTCGATCGTCCCCAGCGCGTCTTGAATCGCGACCAGCTTCTCGATCTGACACGCGGTCGCGAAGCCTTGCCTTTCGATCGAAGCGTCGATGTCCAGCTAAGCCGATTGCGTCGCAAGATCGAAATCGATCCTAAGGATCCGAACCTAATCAAGACAGTCCGGGGCGGCGGCTATGTCTTAGTAAGTGCAGTCGAACGCTCCTAGGATGACGCGTTTGACCAAGTGGTTGCCCAAGGGTTTTGGTGCGCGCGTCGGTGTCATTCTGATCGGTGTTATTCTTACGGTCCAACTTGCGGCCCTCGGCGTCTTTTTGTGGCGGGAAGCCGATGCCGGAAGCCGTCTTTTCCAATTCTCCAGCGGCCACCGCATGGCCGCTGCCTTGCGCTTGATCGAAGCAAGCCCTCCACTCGAACGGCGGCTTGCCGTGCTCGCCGTCAACAGTCCGACACTCGGTGTCAGTATCTATAGTGATCCGCCTTTTGAGAGTTCTGAACAGGGAGACTTTTCGAGGCGTGTGCTCCGGGCCATCGGACGCCAGCAAAGTCCGTTTCGCGGCCGCGAGATCCGGATAAGGTTGAATGACGAGGAGCGTGGGCCAGAACGACTTCGGCTTCTTCGTAAAACAAGAGGTCTTGAGCCCGGAGAGGCCCCCGACCTCTTACCCAGTCGGCGCAAGCTCGAAATTGCAACGCGCCTGGATGACGGGCAGTGGTTGGTGTTTCGTATTCCAGCAGAAGCAACATCGCTTCGATGGGCGGCCCAGCTGGTCTTGTGGATCGGCGTGTCATTCGCGGCTCTCTCGCTCTTGGCATTTCTTGCCATCCGGCGCATGGCAAGACCGCTTCGCGAGCTTGCAACCCACGCGGAGAGGCTAGGAACCAACCTCGAGACGCCACCGATGAAGGAAGGCGGGCCAAGTGAGGTCGTCGCTGCGGCTCACGCCTTCAACCTTATGCAGTCGCGGCTCAAACGTTATCTCGATGATCGAACGCGCATGCTTGCAGCTTTGAGCCATGATTTGCGGACAATGATTACCAGATTGAAGCTGCGCGCGGAGTTTATCGATGATCGGGATCAACAGGCCAAAGCCATCCGCGACCTCGATGATATGCAAACCATGCTGGAAACCAGCCTTACCTTTGCTCGCGACGAGGCACGCAGCGAGGCCCTGGCCGCGACCGATATCGCAGCCCTCGTACGAGCCGCTTTGGATGATCTCAATGACCAGGGCCATGTAACCGACTATTCAGGTCCCGAGCATCTCGTCCATGCTTGCCGTCCTGTTGCGCTGCGCCGCGCACTCGACAACTTGCTGCTCAATGCCGTGACCTATGGTGGCAATGCCGAGGTCCAACTCAGAAAACGCGAAGGGGACATCATTCTCGAAATTGCCGATCGCGGGCCGGGGATTCCGAAGTCGGAGCGCGACAAGGTCTTCGATCCTTTCTATCGGCTTGAGAGCTCGAGATCGCGGGAAACCGGTGGTACCGGTCTTGGCCTTTCGGTGGCGCAAAGCATCGTCCGCAGTCATGGCGGTGAGATCACGCTGGATGAGCGCACGGGCGGCGGCCTCTTGGCTCGCGTTACGTTACCGGTTGTCGGCTAGCGTCTTGCGCGCTTGGCGCTTGCTGTTGACGCCGCCACATCTCTGCGAAGTGGCCGTTCGCTTGAATGAGTGTTTCGAATGATCCGCGTTCGACGACACGCCCCGATTCCAAGACCAAGATCTCGTCGGCATCCACGACGGTGGAAAGACGGTGGGCGATGACCAATGTGGTGCGTCCTTGCGCAACTCTTTTGAGCGCTTCTTGCAACGCTTGCTCGGTACGTGTGTCGAGAGCCGAGGTTGCTTCGTCGAGCACCAAAATCGCCGGATCCTTGAGCATCACCCGTGCGATCGCCACCCGCTGCTTCTCTCCGCCCGAAAGTTTCAATCCGCGCTCACCAACTAGTGTCGCGTAGCCATCGGGTAGGTCATCGATGAACTGATGGATCTGCGCGGTTCTCGCTGCCTCGATGACGTCGTTGCGCGTCGCACCGGGCCTTCCATAGGCGATGTTGGCCTCGATCGTGTCGTTGAAGAGTACCGTATCTTGCGGCACGACGCCGATCGCTTGCCGCAACGATTCTTGAGTGATGTCGCGAATATCGAAATCGTCGACGAGGACTTGGCCTCGCTCGGTCTCATAAAATCGAAATAGCAGGCGGACGATCGTCGACTTTCCAGCCCCTGATGATCCGACGACCGCGAGTTTCCTGCCTGCAGGGACGGTAAACGACACATCCTCAAGGATCGCTCGCCGTGCGTCATACGCGAAGGAAACCTTCTCGAACGTGATACGCGCACTGCTCGGTTGATAGGTGATCGCGTTCGGCCGATCCTGGATTTCGGGCAGCAGGTCCAAGAGCCCGTCGATGTTTTCAAGATCGATAACAGCCTGCTTAATCTCGCGGTAAGCCACACCTAAAAAATTCAACGGCTGATAGAGCTGCAGGATGAAGGCATTGACCAGAACGACATCGCCGACGGTAAGCTCACCTGACACGACGCGTCGTGCCGCTTCGATCATGATGAGCGTGACACCGATGGCGATGATGGCTGCTTGACCCGCATTGAGTGCTGAAAGGCTGAATTCGGTGCGCTCGGCGGCATCCTCGTAACGGGATAAAGCCTGATCGAGACGGCGAGCCTCGTAGCCTTCATTGGTGAAGGATTTGACGGTCTCGTAATTGATCAATCCATCGACCGATTGCGCACCTACCAGATTGTCGGCGTCATTCATTTGCCGTCGGAATCTCATGCGCCACTCGGTCGTGAAAACCGTGAAGCAGGCATAGCCGACGATCGTAAAAAACGTGATCGCTGCAAAGCTCCAATTGTAACGAACAAGGAGTATCGCGATCACCAAAGAGAACTCGAAGAGCGTAGGCACGAGGTTGAAGAGCGCAATTCGCAGCATAAAGCTGAGCGCTTTGACCCCGCGTTCGATTGCGCGTGAGAGTTCGCCCGTTCGGCGATCAAGGTGGTAGCGCAAGGAAAGATCGAAGAGATGCTTGTAGGTGCGCAACGCCAACTGGCGCCCCGCTCGATAGCCAACTCGGGCGAAGACGGCGTCGCGGAGATTGGCAAAAAGCGCACTTGTGAGCCGTGCCGCACCATAGGCGAAGATTGCCGCGAACGGGATGACCAACACACCTGTGGTATCGAGCCCGTCGACGATCGCTTTGAGAAAAAAGGGGACCAGAATGTTGATGAGCTTGGCGGTGATGAGGATCGTGACCGCCAAAATCACCCTCGCTCGCAGGGTCGGCGCGTCCTTGGGCCAGAGATAGGGCCAGAGTGTCGTGCCGAGGCGACGCCAGCCATAAGCGGGGTGAGTTGAGGCACGGTTCGATGTCATTCGTCCTGACCTACCGCGACTACGCAGGAATTTGGTAAGGAATTGCGTTTACGATCAACGTGCGGTTGCTTATGCCATGAGAGCCCGCAATAGTTGAACTTGCTTGTCGCATTCAGTTTTATGGTCGCTTAAGTGTCTTGAGCGCGGCGATAAAGCGAACGATGGAGTTGATCGATGGAAATTCTCCTACTTTTAGTTGCAGGTCTCGCCGTAGGCGGTGCCACTGGCTGGTACTTTGCCGAACAACGTGCGAGTGCCACGCTTCAAGATGTTGCGGGCGGTTGGGAGCGCAAGGCGAAGCATCTCGAAGCCGAGGTGAAGACTGCCGATGACGCCCATGAGGAGACCAAGAAAACGGTGCGAAGCCTCCAAGAGCAAGTGTCGACACTGACAAAAGAAAAGCAGGCTCTGGAGAAGGAACTCGAAGCCCATCGCAAGGAGGGCGCCGCTTCTGAAACACTTCCAGGGATCAATGTTAGCCAAGCGACGCCGGCCCTAGGCACAGAACATGTTCTCACGCAAATCAAGGG
>CAYPOV010000122.1:0-12565 GCA_964412385.1 uncultured Geminicoccaceae bacterium | reverse complement strand
ACCGGCCGCTCCGTCCAAGCACGGTCATGGAGTCCGTATATCCAGCCAACATTGGCATAAGAGTTCGCGTCTCTTCCATCGAGGAAGTACTTGTTGTTGAGGTGAAGCGTTCGCTCAAACCCGACTTCATATGAGGGTGACCATTCGAGAATTTTTTTCCCCCAGTACATTCGCATGTAGTTGTGCATAAAACCCGTGCGCACCATTTCGCGCATCGCAGCGTTCCAGTAGACATCGTGGGTTTCGCATCGCTCGAGCGTGGCGAGCCCGTATTCCGGATCACGTGTGTCGTCCGCGTGATCACCCATGGTCTGCCGCGCCCAGTTCGGCATGGCATCCAAACTGTCGTAGTTCTTGGTGAAGCGTACGTAGTTGCAGGCAAGTTCCCGCCGAACAACCAGCTCTTCGATGAACGACGCCCTGTCCTCAGCTCTTGCTGTCTGTGTTGATTTCGTCGCCTGGACAAGCCGGACAGGCGATATGTGGCCGAAATGGAGATAAGGACTAAGATAAGAACACTGCTGAGCAATCGGTTCGTTTCGACCGTTAGCATATCCCTCAAGTTTCTCGGCAAGAAAGTGGTCCAACCGTCTTTGGGCCTCTTTCGGACCGCCCTTAAATCGCTTAGACGGCTTTACTGACCAATCCAGATCCAGTTGTTTCAAGGTCTTCTCGGATTCGCGAAGGTCGAAGTCGCTTGCGGGTCGGACATGCTTTGAAAACCGAACCTTTATGCGGGGACATTCTGGCAACTCGAGACACTCGTCGACATGCCTTTGGATCTTTCCCCGAATGGTTCGAGCTGCAGTTTCCGCTTTGTTTGACGCCAGATCGACTGGAACGACAACGTCGGTTTCGACCATGACAACCGAGCACTCGGCCTCGTCCGCAACTTTCTGGCGCCATTGCCGCTCGTGGCGTAAGTAGCCTCGATCGCAAACCACGACTGAAGCGTCTTTCGAAAGCTCAATCGCCACATCTGCAGGGTTCCCTCGACGCACAGTGAACCCTAGACCCCAGTTCTCCAAGCATTCGACGGTTTCGCTCAAACCCTCCAGCATGAACGCATAGTGGCGGGCATTGGCTTCTGGATAATCGTCCATAAGGCCAAAACCCACTAGAAGCGGTTGATCGCGCTTGTTGGCAATGTCAATCGCGAGGCTCAGTGCATGATTGTCTCGCGCTCGCTGGGCGCGTTGCATCCAGTAAAGGACATATCGACCACCATCATTGGAAGGTTGTTCATTGATGGTTCGAATTCTTGCATCAAGCATGGCTGGCTCCTCGCTCGATCCAAGCCTGTCTACGAGCGCAGAAAATCTCCGATCACCCGAGTAAATTCTTCGAGTTTCTCGGCGTGAACCCAATGTCCCGCGTCAGCAATCGTCACAAACTGAGCATTGGGAAAAAACGAGCGCACGACGTCTCGATAAGCGTCCTTCATATAGTCGGATCGTTCCCCCCGCACAAACAGCGCTCTATTTTCAAATCGCCTTTCAGCTATCTTTGGGAAATCAGAAATTGAGGACATGCTGTTCGACAAGACGTCTAAGTTAGCCCGCCAGCAGTATCCGTCGCTCGAGGAAACGAGATTCTGGAGGAGAAACGCTCTTACTGAACTGTCGGGGATACTTTCTTCGAGAGCGTGATCCGCGTCCTGTCGATTGTTGAGACCTTTCAGGTCAACCGATCGCATCGCCTCGACATAATCCTTGAAATCGTAAGCGTAAGCGATCGGCGCGATATCGCCGACAATGAGAGAGGCAATTCGCGAGGGCTCCCTCAGAGCCAGCACCATCGCAATCTTGCCGCCCATGCTGTGGCCGAGCAGGTGGCAATCTCTCCACTCATTGCGGTTCAGAAGTGCCAAGACATCTTCAGCCATCGCATCATACGCCATGTCGCTTGACCACGGTGACGTTCCGTGGTTTCGACAGTCAAGAAGGCAACACGAAAAATGTGCGCTTAGCCTCGAAGCTACGGACTGAAGATTGCGTCCGGATCCCAGTAGCCCGTGTAATAGGACAAGTGGGGGGCCGGACCCCAATATGCGATGAGCAAGATCCATGCCCGCTATTCAGCCGCTATGGCGACTGTCTGTGAATGCGAACGTTCCCAGTCGCTGATATAATCGCGTGTCAGTGGAGCGGCGTCCCGTTCCCGAGCCATTTGGATCTGAAAATTCATGCCGCCAAGGCGGCGGAAAAACAACTCGGATCCCACGAGGTAGAATTCCCACATCCGCGCAAATCGTTCGTCATAAAGATCGACGATGGCTTGTCGGTTGGCTTCGAATCTCCTTCTCCAGGCTCGCAGCGTTTCAGCATAATGAAGCCGTAAGATTTCGATATCAGTCACCCAAAGTCCAGCATTCTCTACTTTCGGAAGCACTTCAGACAGTGCCGGTATATAGCCTCCTGGAAAGATATATTTCCTGATCCATGGATTGGTCCAGGAAGGCCCCTCAGCGTTGCCGATCGAGTGTAAGAGGGCGATGCCGTCTTTCGGCAAGAGCGATCTCACCTTGTCGAAGAATTCTTGATAGTGCCCTACACCCACATGCTCGAACATCCCGACAGAAACGATGCGATCAAACTCCCCGCCAAGATCACGGTAGTCTCCGAGCTCAAACCGCGCGATGTGAGACAGTCCAGCCTCTGCGGCACGGTCATTTGCCACGCGATGCTGTTCGGCCGATAAGGTGACACCGGTCACCTCGGCACCGCAGGTCTGAGCCAGATAAAGTCCCAAACCGCCCCAACCACAGCCAATGTCGAGAACTCTCTGACCGGGTCTGATCATGAGCTTGGCAGCCAGGTGACGCTTCTTCATTCGTTGCGCCGAATCGAGGTCTATGTCAGGGGCCTCGAAATAAGCACAAGAATATTGTCTGTCCGCGTCCAAAAAAAGCTCGTAGAGGCGACTGGAAAGGTCATAGTGATGCGCAACGTTGCGCTGGGCACGGCCTATCGGGTTGTACTGATGCAGGTGACGCAACAATTGGCCAAGAGTTCTCGGTATGCCTCCAAAGCCGCTACGTTTTCTTTCATTGATGCCAACAAGGCAGAGATCGAGAAAGTCATAGAGTGTGCCCTGTTCAATGATCAACCGACCATCCATAAATGCTTCGCCAGCTGCGAGCCCAGGGTTCAGCGCCATACTCAACGCCGTTTTTCGATCTGCTAGTCGAATTCTGACGTGAGGATCGTCGCCCCGTCCAACTTCCCACTCTTGGTCTTCGTGATCCACGATGGTTAGTCGACCATGCGTGACGACATGGTTCGCTAGCTTTGCCAATAACATTTCGGCCCTCTCGCCTGCCCTCTACTCCCTCTTTCTGGCACCAATCAGCGCCCCAACCCTCGCTACCAATTTACTCTGCCCCCCGGCGAGGCTCGAGTAGTCGGCGGCAAAATGAGCGCTCAATGGGCCGGGACCGAAGAATAGGTCCAATTACAAAATTGTTAAAGTCCTACAAGCGTATCACATAGTGACCAACTGTACCCTAGTGAGACAATACCATCAGAGTCTAGCATGACTTTCCTATACTATCAGAGCAAAGTGAATATAACAGGCTTATGGAAAACTCACGGCGACGAGAGCCCCTAATTCGCTAAGCTCAAACGGTCTGTCCGGCCTGATCGTGACCTGTGCCAATCTCTGCGAAATGGGCATTGCGGTTTCGCCAGCCTCGAACTGAGCTTGCCGGGGGCGGAAATCGATGTTCTCGACCTGCCCTAAGAGTGTCTCACTTTGGCCCGGAACCCTGATTTCTGCGATATCTCCGATTGAAACACTTTCAGCTTTGACAAGTTCGACTTGCGCTCGAACGAGAAGCGGCCGATCCGCAGCAACCAACGAAACGACACCTTCGCCCGGCTGTGCAAATTGTCCGGGTTCAATGAGCCAGTCGATTAAGAGACAGTCGCAGGGGCTCTCAATAGCGGCTGTGAGGCCGTCGAAGGCAACAATTTCACCGATCATCTGCCCCTGAGATACCGTTTCTTCGTGGTTGAGCGTCCTGATCACTCCGGCAATCGGTGCCCGTACTCTGAACGTGGGCGCCTCGACAACAGCGGAATCTGCACGAACAGTGAGAAACCTCTCTGCAGCTCCCATCGCTATGAGGCCCGCAAGTCCAACTCCCACTAAGAGGAGAAGAGTATAGCCAAACCAGCGCTTGATGCTGCGACCCAGTGACTCTTCTTCAGCGTATGGATTGTAGCCGTTGTCCGATTGTCTTGCGATAGCGGTATTGTCTCTGCCGGCAATTTCGAGAAGGTCTCCGCCGCTGACAATTTCGCCGGTGAGATAGGCATCGATCAGGTAGCGAAACAGCGAGACTTGCCCCTGCGACAGGCCGAAGAATTTACATCCAAACCTTGTATTATCATCGACAATATAGACCATTTGGCAGTCGACCCGAAGAGAGACTTCGAAATCCTCAAAAGGAAAAATCATACGGGCAGGAAATCGCTCCCCGGGCTGCCTTGATGTCATCTCTGAGTTGATGCCGAATCCACCCATGGACCAATCGTCTACTGTGTATCTTGCTCCATCAATCTCAATTGTGATCGGGATCTGAAGGCGAATGTGCTGGCGGTGAACTTCCGCCTCGTGGACAACTTGAGGTTGCATGAAATCCAGGTCCGTGGTCGGGATACTAGCCGAAGTCGTGAGTGAATCTTGTAAGAGGCGGTAGCATGAGCAGGCCGGTGGCAAACGCGATCAACGTCGCCAAACTCAACAAGGCGAGAATGTGCATGTATGTCGATACGGCATGGTGCCAAAAAGCCGCCCCGGCAAACTGATACTTGTTGAGCTTGATGTTCTGACGGGTCCAACGTTGGCGATCGAGCCGGAACAAGACATAGGTCTTGATGAGAGCGCCATAAACTTGGTTGTAGTAAATGAGAAGGGGATAGAGGCCAGACACCGTGTCTCTAACCGTCAGAAGTGCAAGCGTTTGGATCAACCGCGTCGTCGCAATCCAGAGCAAGTATGCGTAGAGAAATACCGGACTTGCGATGATGCTCAGACTTAGCGCGGCTAAGGGACCTATGAGAGGAGTCCACATCGACAGTCGTTGATCGATGAGGCACCACCACAGGAAGAAGCCAATACGACGCGGCCCGAGGGCAATGGCTCTACCACTCCCACGAAGCATGTTGCCAAACCAACGCAACATGAGGCTGGTTGTGGCGCCCGGAAAATCGGGGGCAGGCGGGTGCTCAACGGTGAAAACCCGAACGTCCGGAACATAGAGCATTCGCTGATCATGTTCGACCAACCAAAACCAAGTCGACTTGTCCTCTCCAGTAAGAAACGGAAGACGCCCGAATCGCCAATGATCCATCGCATCGTTTTGCACCAGATCAATAAAATCAGGATGCGTCGCGATTGAAGCGCGATAGACGGATAGTCGTCCCGTCATGGTGAGCAATCGCTTCGAGAGCCCCATCGAACACATCAACAAATGGCGCTGGGCAAAACGCAATCGATGCCAAACCGACATTAGCGGTCGATCGTCGACAATTGCGTCTTCATCCGTGGTCATGCCCGCAATCTCGCGATCAATGGCAAAGAACGGTATGCATCGACTCAGGCAATCACGCGGCATTATCGTGTCACCGTCCATGACAACAACGGCGGAGTTAACGCTCGGGCGCATCCTCGAGACGGCACGGAGCGCGGTGGCAAGCGCTGCCCTCTTACCGGTTCCATGGATCCGCACAAAAACCAATCGAACACTCCGAGGCGGTGCCATCTTATAGAACACGGATTTGATGAGCCGCTGATCCGCCATCTCGACTATCGAGGCTACGATCGTTACCTCGCCGTCGTAATTGGCAGCTTCTTCGATAGCCGCACGAAACACGGCAAGCGTTGTGTCACCTGCAATCCTGTAGGCGGTAATGACTATGTGCACTGCCGGGAACCCAACGACGGCATTGTCATTTCCTTGGTTTGAGAAAGTTGTTCGACGACTGTTCTCGCTCGTTTCCAAGTCCGTCTCGTTGGCATCAGCGCTTTGGTTCTCCCCCTTTACCGCAAGGGCATCATGAGGTGCGGACATGGGAGACGAACTGAATGCGGGCGGTGTCACACTGGTTATCCAACGATCAGCGTGGGAGCGCCATTTCGGAAAAACAATGTGTCGGTAAACCAGCGATCGAATGAAGTGAACGGTGCCCCAGCTGTATCGCCAGATGCCAACGCTCCCAACAATAATAAAGAACGCCCTCGAATCGGCGTCCCAGACACTGTTCGGTGCATAGACCGCAAGCGTCAGCCAACAAAGTATGAAGAGTACAAGCCACATAGCTAGGTAATAATGTTACTCGCCTGACACTCGCGCCCGGCGGGTGCCTGACGCACAGCTAGTCTCCGTTTTCGCAAATGTGATCGCGCATGGAGCACCAAAACTCGCGCAAATTACTGAACGTTGGGTAAACGAGGACGCTAGATGCAGCAAGCACTCGGCCCAAAGCTCTGGACTTTCAACCTAAGAACTCTTGCCCTAAGGTCGTCAGACTTGGAGATGGGTAACCAAGACGGAATGACTAACAAAGTGATTCAGATGATTCGAGACCGCCTATGAATACGGGAAATCGCGTTCTGATTGTCGACGACGACGAGCCGTTCCGCAAAGAACTCACCGAACAATTGGTGCTTCACGAAGGCATTGAGGTTCAAGAGGCCGACTGCGGAAAGAACGCCCTGGAACTCGCTCAGTCGCACTCATTTGATGCGGTGATTTTAGACGTGGGACTGCCTGATACTGACGGTCGCGATTTGTGCAAGCTCTTGCGCAAGAATGGCGTAAAATCTCCCATCATCATGCTTACAGCGCATGACAGTGATGCTGATACAATCTTGGGATTGGATAGCGGCGCCAACGATTATATCACCAAACCATTTCGTTTGGGCGTTCTGATGGCACGCCTTCGCGCGCAGCTTCGACAATTCGAACTCAGCGATGATGCGAATTTCAAGATCGGCCCCTACAATTTCCGTCCGGCTGCCAAGATGTTAATCACAGAGTCTGAACGGAAAATCCATTTAACGGAAAAAGAGACAGCAATACTCAAGTTCCTCTATCGCGTAGGCGATCGTCCGGTCTCTCGTGACATCCTTTTGGACGAAGTTTGGGGATACAATGCGGGAGTTACCACCCACACACTCGAGACCCACATCTATCGTCTCAGACAAAAGATCGAGCCCGTTAGCGGCGAAACGACGCTGCTGATCACAGAGCCGGGCGGTTATCGTCTGGTCCGCTAGATCTCTAAATCGACGGTTACTGGAACATGATCGGAGGGCTTTTCCCAGCCTCTTGCATCTCGGGTGACACGTGCGTCTCGTACCGAATCTGCGAGAGGCTGGGTTACCCAGATGTGATCGAGACGTCGCCCACGATCTGATTGCTCCCAACTTCGTGCGCGATAACTCCACCAACTGTAGAGCTTCGTTTCCGGATTGATGATCTTTCGGACCGCGTCAACGAATTGAAGAGACGCTTTGAGTTCCCCCAGTTTCTCAACTTCGACGGGCGTGTGGCTTACCACATTCAATAATTGTTTGTGGCTCCAAACGTCAGTTTCAAGCGGTGCGATGTTGAGATCGCCCACGATGATGACCCTTTGATCGGGGCGACGCTCAGTGCTGAACCAGCAGGCCATTTCCTCGAGCATATCGAGTTTGTGTTTGAATTTTGGGTTGGCTTCGATATCGGGTTCGTCACCTCCCGCCGGGATGTACACGTTGTGGAGCTCAGTGTTGGCGCCGAGTGATACAACGGAATGACGTGCGTGATCCAACCCGCACCAATGATGCGACATTGGATTGGATATCGGAAGCTTCGAGAGAATTGCGACGCCGTGATAGGCGCGCTGCCCGTTGATAAAATGATGAACGTAGCCGAACTGTTCAAACCAATCGATGGGGAATTTGTCACTCTCTATCTTGATCTCTTGAAGACAAAGGATGTCCGGATTCTCGAGCTCAACAAATCTTGTCACCAAATCCCGTCTCAAACGGATTGAGTTGACGTTCCACGTCGTTAATCTGACTTTCAAAGCCCTGTCCTCAAATCATTTGTCGTGACATTAGTGCGTTGAATGCGGGCGCGCCAAGGCGTCGACTTGTCAGCATAAATAGTCACAGGCACGAGCTGGATGAAACCAGTTCCAGCATAGGCCACCAAATACACTGAAAATGGGAACCTCGACGATGGCTCAACCAACTCCAGCCAACATCAACGAAGTTAGGGAAGTCCTGAGAAAGCACGCTGGTTGGCTGACAGCGCTCGGCGTTATCTGGATTATTTTGGGTGTTGCGGCGGTCATGCTGCCCACGGTTGCATCAATTGCCGTCGAGTACCTAATCGGATTCCTGCTCTTGATTGGCGGTGTCGCCCAACTTGTTCAGGCTTGGCGTGCCAAAGAATGGAAGGGCTTTTTGTTTCACGCATTGGGGGCAGCTTTTGCCATTATCGCGGGCGCTTTTCTGCTGCTTTTTCCCCTCCAGGGCGTGATCTCTCTGACGATCGTATTGGCGGCATTCTTCGTTGCTTCAGGTCTGATGCGTGGCTGGACCGCCCTCAATCACCGCGACATTCGAGGCTGGGGTTGGATGGCGGTCAGCGCCGTTCTGAGCGTCGCAGTGGGATTGATGATTTGGCTTGAACTTCCAAGTTCAGCGGCCTGGGCGCTCGGTCTCCTGGCCGGTATCGAGTTTATTTTTGTTGGCATGGGTCTTGTGATGCTGGCTCGGGGTGTTCAGGGATCGACCGAGCAAGACACTTAGCCGCCGAGAAACAACCTTCCGACGTCCGGATCCTCAAGCAAATCGCTTCCCTTTCCGGCAATCGCGAGCTGACCTGCAACCAGCACATAGCCCAGATCGGCAAACTCCAACCCCTTCTTGGCATTTTGTTCCACCATTATGATGGTCTTGCCGTCCTGATGCTGCAGTTCGTCCAAGATCTCGAACACCATGTTGATAAAGCGCGGCTCTAATCCGATCGAGGGCTCGTCGACAAGCAAGACGTCGGGGTCCATTACAAGCGCTCGTGAGATCTCCAAGAGCCTTCTCTCGCCGCCGGACAAGACCTTGGCATGGAGTTTTCGTCGATCCGCAAGGCGCGGATACTTTTCGAATACTCGCTCGGCAGCTTCTTTCGCATCCTTGCGTGATGCCATCAGATAGCCACCCATCATCAAATTTTCTTCAACCGTCATGCCGGGAAAGACGGATTTATCCTGAAGAATATAAGCGATGCCGGCATCCTTGAGTTTTTGATTGGGTGACAGCCGTGTAACGTTCTGTGTCTTGCCATTCATCAATTGAATGGTGCCGGACATGATTGTCGTGAACCCGAAAATAGAGTGTAGAACCGTCGATTTGCCGGCCCCGTTGGGACCGATTAGGCAAAGTGACTGGGCACGCCCCACGCAGAGATCGAAGTCATGCAGGATCTCCATTCGACCATACCCAGCGCACAGACTCTCGATCGACAACAAAGACTGGCCCGCCACCAATCCCTCAAGACCCTTCCGAGATACCGAACGTCCGATCGCCCGTGCCTCGCGGTCAACGTCTTCGACGGAAATGACCGTTTCGACTGACCCTAGATGATAGCCGTGAGATTTAGGACGTTCGGCCATCAATGCGCACCAAGATAGGCTTCAATCACGCGCTCGTCCTTTTGGATTTGTTCAGGCGTGCCCGATGCCAGAAGTTCTCCATGTGCAAGGCAATAGACATGTTCTGCCATGTTCATGATCACGCGCATGTTGTGCTCAATGACGAACAACGTGATACCGAGATCGACATTGGCACGTATCAAGCGATCGATGAGGCCATTGATCAGTGTCGGATTAATGCCGGCGGTTGGCTCGTCGAGAAGCAGCATTTCCGGTTCGTTCATTAACGCCATCGCGAACTCGAGCAGTTTTTGTTGGCCGAAGCTCAAATCACCGGCCCGCAGCATGCGTTTTTGATAGAGACCGACAAATTCGAGGAGCTGTTCGGCCTTGTCCTGTTCCACTCGATCCCGGCTAACGAACATATCCCGCCAATGGACGTGGCGATGTGGGACAGAGATTATCAGGTTCTCTAGACAGTTCATTTTTCTGTAGATGCGTGTCTGCTGAAACGTCCGAAGCAGACCCAATCGGGCAATCTCAGGAACCTGGAGCTTAGAGATTTCTCGATCCCTGAACTTGATCGATCCCGCATCGATAGGGTGATATCCGACGATCGAGTTGAACAATGTCGTCTTGCCCGAACCGTTCGGGCCGATGAGGCCGGTTATCTTGCCTCCTTGGACCTTGAGTGAAATGTCCTTATTCGCAGTGACCCCGCCAAATGACTTCGAGACGCCGTTAACCTCAATCATCGTCTATTAACCAGATTCGTTCGATTGATTGGTCCGGTCAACAACAAGACCAAACCGTTCAGGAAACTTCTCCATCGCCCAACCCAGGATGCCTTGTTGGAAATAGACGACATTGACAACGATCAATAGACCGAGCGCAACCCACTGCCAGCCGAGCAGATAGGTCCAAGTTACCTCCTTGATGATGTGGAAAACGACGGCGCCAAGAACTGGCCCCCAGAGAGTGCCTTTACCTCCCAAAAGTGCCATCAGCACCATGAAGATACCGAATGTCACTGTGGGAAAAGCGACTTCAAGTGGTTCTATAAATCCCGTCATATTGCCGAAGATCCCACCTGCAATACCTAAGAACCCGGCAGAAATCGCCCAGGCAATGGCCTTGTAACGGGCGGTATGCACGCCCATCGCCTCGGCCTTTTCCTCATCGTCACGGATAGCATTGATCGCGAGACCGAATCGCGTTGAGTAAATCCATCGCAGAACAAAGAATACGACGACGGTGAGAATGAAGTATTGAATGTAAAAGAAATAGGCGCGTTCTTCAGGTCCTCCTGGATAAACTGGCATCGACATGCCGCCACCTGCGCCGACCATTTCCCAAGTGCCTACCAACTCGCCGCCGGCAATGGCAATGCCAAGTGTTCCTATAGCAAAGTATGGGCCTCGAAGTCCAAAGACGATTGGTCCAATGACAAATGCCAAGCCGAGGCAGATAAGCGCGGCGAACGCCAACCCCAGAAAATAGCCAAAGAAGTATTGGGTCGTTGAAAAATCAATCTGCACGCCCCCAGATGGCGACGTGTATTCGTAGAGATTGTAAAACAGGCCAACTTGAACAATGGCCGTCGCATACATGCCGGCCCCAAAGAAAAAGATGTTACCAAGGGAATTGTAACCCATCTGTCCACCCATGATGTCCCACGTAAGGGCGAAGACGATCATAAGATACATCACTGCGATTTGAAATGTGTATGCTGGCGCCAACCATGGAGCCGTCAGGCCAAGCACAGAGATCACAAGGGCCACTGTGTAACCACGAGGTGTCATTGCCGCCGACTTCATCAAGGCGCCTTCATCGAACGACCTGGCGAACGCGAGCCTGCTGAATCTCGCGAATAACGAGAACCAACAGAAGGAGTCCAACCACAATCGCTTGTTGGTATTCAGCGCCCATGAGAAAGCCGCCAAATTGCTCGAAGATCCCCAAGCCTAGCCCCGAAACAATAACACCTGGAAGATTGCCGAAGCCTGCGGCGGTTACAACGACGAAGGATCGTATCGAATGGGTGATGCCGAAGAATGGCTGGATCACCCAAATCATCGAAATTAGAGCGCCCGCAGCACCACAAATCGCGGCATTCAGGGCAAAGGTGAAAGCATAGACTCTGTTTGTGTCCACACCCAGAACGCGAGCCGCGCGTGGATCCTGGGCTGTCGCTCGAATCGCTTGGCCCATGCGCGTTCGCTTCATGAGGTAGACCAGCATTGCTGCCAATATGGCGCAAAGGACCAAGGACAACAGACGAACTTCTGAGATCGTTACGAGCCCGTCCATAATGGTAAATGTACCCAAATCCGAAAACGCAGAGCGCGTCTCGGGTCCAAAAAAAAGGTTAAGGACCTGCTGGATAACGATCGCAATGCCGAACGTTGCCAAAAGCGAGGTGAACAGGTCTTTGTCAACGACGCGAAAGATCACCGTGACATAAAGCAGCCACCCCAATGCAAACATCAAGACAATCGCGACTGGTAGGCCAAAAAATGGGTGGATACCCTGGGTACCGAGCCACCAGGCGAGATAACCCCCAACCATGACAAAATCGCCCTGCGCCAAATTCTTGAGGTTCTTCACCCCCCAAACAAGCGCAAGACCGTAGGCCGCGAGCGCGAATATCGCGCCAATGAAAATCCCGTCCAAGAGGAGTTGGACGTTGAGCGCAGGAGCGAGAATGAGGAGATTAATATTGTCGAGCAAACTCGATGCCTAGCCTCGGTAGATTCTTATTTTTGCTTTGCGAGGAACAAGGGGGCCGCATTGGCGGCCCCTTTTAGAACTAGCTCTCGCTGTCAAACGATAGATTGGGCATGCTATCAGCCCATTTTGTCGGTGCGACGACAACATAATTGCCATCTTGAATCTGCCTCAGAACCATGGGCTTGGCG
>CAYPOV010000121.1:0-12614 GCA_964412385.1 uncultured Geminicoccaceae bacterium | reverse complement strand
CTGGTATGAAATCGAGGCGCCCAATGGGGAAAGAGGCTACATCTATCGGAGCTGGCTTGAGGATGTCGAGTAAGGCTCGAGACAGTCATTCGGGTATTTTCGTCACAACTTCATACAAGTGTAAGATTTGTCACTGTTTTTTCTCTTCTCGAACGAGCCCCCGTCGGCTTTAATCCTTCCTTAATGTGTCGCCACCAAGAAAGAAGTCGTGGTTGTGCATGAAGAAGTTTCTTGGACCTTCGATTGCCCAATACACTGCGCATTCATTCTTCGTGCAGAGGTTGCTCGTGACGAAATCTGAGTGGATATCGACTAGAAACACAGCCTTGGGCCGGTGGAAGAAATCGGGTGCCGCGATGCGTCTCGGTCGTGTCGCGACGCTCATCGGCCTTCTCGCGATCTGCCTCGTGACATTGACCGCGCCGCAAACCGCAGAAGCCCGGCGCTACGCCGCGATGGTCATCGACTTTGAAACCGGTGCGACACTGTTCTCGCGAAATGCCGATCGGTGGGTGTATCCGGCCTCGCTCACCAAGATGATGACGCTCTATCTAGTGTTCGAAGCCATCGAGGACGGCAAGTTCACGCCATCCAGTAAACTCAGCGTTTCCAAACGCGCCGCCGGCATGCCTGCCTCAAAGCTCGGGCTCCGCGCAGGTTCGACGATTGCCGTGCGTGATGCCGTTCGTGCACTCATCGTCAAATCGGCGAATGATGTCGCTGTTGTGGTCGCAGAAGCGATCAGCGGAAGCGAAATCGAGTTTGGCAAGCTGATGACGAGACGGGCGCGCCAGCTCGGCATGACGTCGACCCAATTCCGCAATGCCTCGGGGCTACCCAACTCGAAGCAAAGGACGACCGCGCGCGATATGATCAGGTTATCGCGAAGTCTGCTCGAGGACTTTCCAGGCTATTATCACTTGTTTTCGCAACCGACATTTTCCTGGGGTGGGCGAACCTATCGTTCGCATAATCGTCTGCTGCGAAGCTATTCCGGCATGGACGGTCTGAAGACCGGCTATATTCGTGCGTCCGGCTACAACCTTGCAGCATCCGCAAAGCGCGGCGGCCATCGTCTGATCGGCGTGGTTTTCGGCGGGAAGACAGGTGCCAGCCGCAACGCCCACATGGAGAAAATCCTCAATCAGAGCTTTGCGACCATTCAGCGGCGCCCCCAAAAGGTTGCTCTGCCTCGGCAACGTCCGGTAGACGGGTTAGTGGTTGCCAGCGCATCGCCTGCTTCGGAGCAAGGTTCGGCCGATGGCGAGGTCGTCTTTCCGGTTCCGCGCACAGACACGGTTTCAGCATCGCAACAGGGAGAAGAGCCGAGCCTGACACCGGTCATCGCGGGTGCCATTTCAAGGACAACCACCGACGAGATGCGACGCTTGCGGGATCGAGGACCACAACAGCTCATGCCAGAAACAGGCCCTGTCGTGTCTGTGTTTCGCGTCGGACGGGAAAAACTTGGGGCTTCGGGAAATTATGGTGTTCAAGTCGGCGCCTTTCACCAACCCGAGCGTGCACGTCAGGCCGCCGTCATTGCCTCCAAGCGCGTGCCATCGATTCTGCTCCAGGGCGATATCGATGTCAGTCGGCTCCAAGGCAAGCGGCGCCCCATCTACCGCGCGCGTGTCGTAGGATTGAGCCTGAAGGCCGCGGAACGTGCCTGCAACGAGCTCGAGCGAGAAAGCCAAGATTGTCTGGTGATTCAGACCTCGCGAATCGATTTGGCGCAAGCGAGCCCTTAAATCGGGTCCTGTGGCGCTAGAAGCGTCATTGACGGTAAAGTGCGTTCGCCCGCAACAGGTGATCGCGCATCGCCTTGCCGGCACGATCGGCGTCGCGTGCACGGATGGCATTGAGGATCGCTCGATGCTCGTCGAGAGTCAGATGCTCGAGACCCGGAACGCGCACCAAGCTCACATGGTAGCGTGAGAGCCATCCAAACAGCGCCGAAATGACGGCAGGATAGATCGGGTTGCCGGTGACAACGGCAATCTCTTTGTGAAACTGGCCGTCCCATTCGAGAAAAGCCTCGACATTGTCGCGATGGCTTTCCTGCGTATGGATAACTTCGTCGAGACGCCGGCAATCCTCATTGGTCGCCTTGCTTGTCGCAAGCCTGACGATCTGCTCTTCGAACATAGTTCGCGCTTCTTTGAGATGTTCGAAATTGGCTGGTGAATGCGTCAGGATATGTTGTGCCGTGCGGTCGATCTGATCGAAGATCTGATCAACGGCGGGCTCGGAAATCCGCGTGCGTTCGCCGTGCTGGATCGTCACGATCCCCATTCGTGAAAGGCTCTGCATGGCTTCGCGCACCGCCGGCCGGCCCACGCCATAGCGGTCCATCAACTCGCGTTCTGAAGGAAGGGGATCGCCGGGCTTGAGCTCCTGTTCCTCAATCATGGCAAGCAGCCGATCGAGAACCTCGTGATAAAGCTTGCGGCGCTCAATGATTTCCGTTTGAGCCACGGTCCGTGCCTTTGGAGTGACGGGAGGTATAATGACATGATGCCCGAACCATCCTCGCATGGCGAGCAAAACCTTGTCTCACTATGCCTTGACGATCGGGCCATACTGGTCTCATCACATGACCTCCAAGGGGAGGCGCGGTAACACCGAGGGTCGCTACAATCGAGTGTTCCGGACCCAAAGGCTGAACAAAGCGAAGGGAGGCTTGCCATGCCCGAGAAGACCTATCGAGCATCCGTGGTGGGATGCGGATTTTTTGCCGCCAACCATCTACAGGCCTGGTCCGAGATCGACAATGTCGAGCTGATTGCCGTGTGCGATCGCGACGTCAGCAAGGCCAAAGCCTGGGCTGAGAAACTCGGCATCCCTGCAAGTTATGACGATGCGGAAACTATGCTTCGCCAGGAAATGCCGGATTTCGTCGACATCTGCACAACGGTCGAATCGCACCGCCCGCTGGTCGAGCTTGCCGCGACCTACAAAGTGCCGGCGATTTGTCAAAAACCGTTCGCAGATAGTCTCGAGGATGCCAAGGCGATGGTCGAGGCTTGTGCGGATGCCTCAATCCCGCTTCTGATCCACGAAAATTTCCGCTGGCAACGCCCGTTCATGGATCTCAAGAACAAGCTCGATGAAGGTACGATCGGCCAACCGCATTTCGCGAGGCTGAGCTTTCGTCACGGGCTCTTCGAAGACCTCTATGCCAATCAACCCTATCTCAAGACCGCCGAGCGCTTCGCGCTCATGGATGTCGGCATCCATCTCTATGATCTCGCGAGATTTCTCTTGGGCGAGGTCAGGGATGTGGCGTGCCGAACGCAACGGCTTCATCCGGAGGTCGCGGGCGAAGACGCCATTCTCTCGACGCTCGAGCACATCAACGGGGCTGTGAGCGATATCGATATTTCGTTCTACGCCAAGCAGGAGCCCGAGATCTTCCCGGAAACGCTCGCCTGGATCCAAGGCAATCAAGGCGCCCTCGAACTCGAGCGCAACTACCGTCTGGTGATCCGCAAACCCGGAGCCCTCGAGACCCTCGATTTGGATCCACCTGTTCCATCATGGGGTGCCCGTCCATGGCATGCCGTCCAAGATAGCGTCATCAATCTCCAACGACACTGGATCGATTGCCTCGAAAACGGCACGACACCCCAGCCGAGCGGTGCCGACAATCTCAAGACCCTCGGGCTCGTCTTGGCTTCTTATGAGAGTGCCAAAGAACGGCGCTTTGTCTCAATGGCCGACGGCACGGTTTGACGCCCAGGCACGGATGATCGCCCGCTCCTCGGGCGTCATACCGGTTTCATTGCCGAGCGGCATGATCTCGGTAAGGCCCGCCTGTTGATTGATGGCCGATGCCCAGGTTTGAATAAGATCCGGGGTCTCGAGACGGACACCGCCTGGCGGTGCGTCGAACCCCTCATGTGCCGGGCTCGCCGCGTGACACGAGACGCAATGCTCTTCGACGATCGGTTCGACGTTGGCGACCGTCATCGCCTCATCGCCAAGGGCCGCAATCGCCTCACTGCCACTTCCGGGCCGCCATGAGGCGATCGTCACAACCACCAACATCGCCCCCACGGCCGCCGGCAGATAAGCGCGCTGCCACGGATCCGCCCGTTCCTGGCTGATCTGGTTCATGTGATGGCGGACCAGCCCGCCTGCCATAATGATCCCGATGGCGATCAACCAGTTCAAAGGATGGCTGTAGACCATAGCATAGTGGTTGGAGATCATCATGAAGACGACGGGCAAGGTCAGATAGTTGTTGTGCAAGCTTCGTTGCTTGCCTTCCTCGCCATAGCGCGCATCCGGTTCATTCCCCTCGACCAAAGCGGCCACGGTTTTCTTCTGATTGGGGACGATCACAAAGAACACATTGGCCGCCATAATCGTACCGAGAAAGGCGCCGATATGGATGAACGCACCGCGGCCACTAAACGCACTGCAAAAAGCGATACAGGCGATGACGGTCAGTGCGAATACCGCACCTGCAAGCTTGGCGGTGTCATTGCGGATCGCCGATTTGCAAAGACTGTCATAGACCAACCAGCCGCCAACCAAGAGTGCAAGGCTCAGTGATATCGCCTGCCAAACGGCCAAATCCGCGACGTTGGGATCGATCAGAAATGCGCTCGCCCGGAAATAATAGATGACGACGAGCAACAGAAAACCTGAGATCCACGTCAGATAGGCGTCATGCGTGAACCAATGCAGCTCGTCCGGAAGGCTGGACTGTGCCACCATGTATTTCTGGACATGGTAGAATCCCCCTCCATGGACCATCCAGCTCTCACCTCGGATCCCGGCGGCAAGGCCCGGATTGCGCCGCAAGCTGATATCGAGCCAGATGAAATAGAACGAGGTGCCGATCCAGGTGATGCCGACAATGACATGAAACCAGCGCAACAGAAGACTGAGCCATTCAAGCATCGGCGTTCCCGATCCGCATGAGAAGATCGGCCGCCACGGAGGCAGCGATCACCGCCGGCTGCTTGCTTGCAATTTCCGGCAGACCGATCGGCGAAACCATCCGCTCGATATTCGGAACGCCCCGGGCTTCAAGCCTCATGCGAAATCGTCGGGCTTTCGTGTTGGAGCCGATCAAACCCAGATAGGAAAAATCACCACGGAGCAGGATCTGCTCACAAAGCGTCTCATCGAGATCGTGCTCATGGGTCATGACCAGATACAATGCTTTGGAAGGCGCGCGCAGCACTTCATTCTTGGGATCGAGTGCCGGCCTTATCGTCACATTGGCGGGAACGGCTCCTGGGAACATCGCCGGCCTTGAATCGATCCACGTTACCGCAAAAGGAAGTGGTGCCAGAGCCTCGACGAGCGCACGTCCGACATGGCCCGCGCCGAAAATCACAACGGGCGTGGTCTCGGGATCCACTACGCGAATGAGCTTTGTGGACTCCTCATTCTCGATCAGCACGCAGGACGCGTTGTCGGGGATCGCGTCCAATGTGACAGCCCTGGGCTCGGGTGCGGCCGCGTCAAACTCCACGGCAAACGCAGCCGCGCTCTTGAGTGATCGGAGCGTCTCGAGCGCATCTCGCCGGTACCATTCGAAGGCAAGCCAGACTTTCCCGCCGCAACATTGTCCTCGCTGGGCGTCCAATCTGATCGGCGAGATGACGGCACGCTTATCAGCGATGCGGTAAAGCCCGGCCCGCGCATCGGCTAGAGCCTGAAATTCGAGCTGGCCTCCGCCGATCGTTCCGTGAAATTCGCGGTCGAGAACCACCATGGACGATCCGACTTCACGCGGTCCCGAACCCTTGAGCTTGGCAACCGTGACCAAGCACGCAGCCTCATGTCGAGACAATGCGTCCAGAAGATAATGAAGCCAGGAATGCATCAGGTGCTCCGGCCTTTGGCCGTCTCGATTGCCATTAAGACGGCCTCGGGCGTGGCGGGTGCGTCGAGCCAGACCATCTCTTCCGAAGCCCTGGCAAAGCTGCCGACTGCGGTCTGCAAGGCTTCCAAGACACTGATCGCCAGCATCAAGGGAGGCTCGCCAACAGCCTTGGATCGAAAAATGGTCTCGGCGTGATCTCCGGAAGCATCCCATAGATCGATATTCATGACGGGCGGCCGATCACTCGCTGTCGGGATCTTGTAGGTCGAGGGCGCGTGCGTGCCCAGGCGGCCCTTACCATCCCACCACAGCTGCTCCATAGTGAGCCATCCGGCCCCCTGGACAAAGCCACCCTCGATCTGACCGCGATCGATCGCCGGATTGAGCGAGTGGCCCACATCATGAAGGATGTCGACGCGATCAATGCGGTATTCACCCGTGAGGCTGTCGATGGTCACCTCGCTCACCGCAGCCCCATGGGCAAAATAGAAGAATGGTCGTCCGCGATAGTTCTCTGGATCGTAGTGAATACTCGGGGTGGCATAATAGCCGGTCGAGGAGAGCGATGTCCGCGCCAAATAGGCCCGTTTGATGAGCTCGTTCCATGACATCGCCTCACCGTTGACGACAATCTCATGGGCGCGCCATTCAACCTCGTCGGTTTGGGCCTGGTAGAGTTCGGCCGCAAACTTGGTGAGGCGATCGCGGATCTCAAGTGCTGCGCGGCGTGCGGCCATGCCGTTCATGTCGGAACCGCTGCTGGCTGCCGTCGCCGAAGTGTTGGGCACCTTGCCTGTGTCGGTCGGTGAGATGTGGACGCGCTCGAGGTCGATGCAAAAAGTCTCGGCAACGGTCTGGGCAACCTTGATATTGAGCCCTTGGCCCATCTCGGTGCCGCCATGATTAAGATGCACAGAACCATCGGTATAGACGTGAACCAGAGCCCCTGCCTGGTTGAGATGTGTTGCGGTAAACGAAATGCCGAATTTGGCAGGCGTCAGCGCAATACCTTTGCGGAAGACGCCTGCTTCCGCATTGAAGTTGGCGATCTCAGCGCGTCTTCGGCGATAATCCGCACGTTCACATAAGGTTTCCATCAGCGACGGCAGAACCTGTTCGGTCACTTCCATCTGGTAGGGTGTTACGTTGCGGGGCGCATCACCATACAGATTGACCTTGCGCACGTCGAAAGGATCGAGCCCGAGAAAATGGGCTATCTCATGAATGATCCGCTCGATGCCCGCCATGCCCTGCGGCGCGCCGAATCCGCGGAAAGCTGTCGCCGAGACTGTGTTGGTGCGGCAGCGATAGCTGGTGATTCGAATGTCAGGGAGATAATAGGCGTTGTCCGCGTGGAACATGCCGCGGTCAGCGATGGCGTGAGAGAGATCGGTCGAGCAGCCGCAGCGAAAGGCGTGGCAGACATCGAGCGCCATGATGCGCCCCTCGTCGTCAAAACCCACATCATAGTGGATTTTGACATCATGACGCTTGCCCGTGACGATCATGTCGTCATCGCGGTCAAGCCGCAGCTTTGCGGGACGACCGAGGCTCGACGCCGCCAATGCGGCAATCGCCGCGAAGATTGCGGGCTGTGTCTCCTTGCCGCCGAAGCCGCCCCCCACCCGTCTCACTTCGACATCCACCGCCGCGTCGGGCAACCTCAGGACTTTGGCGACATTATGCTGAACTTCTGTTGGATGCTGGGTTGAGGACCAGACTTTGACCGCGCCATCCTCCGCGGACTGCGCGAGCGCGATCTGCCCTTCGAGATAGAGGTGATCTTGACCACCCATCTCGATCTTGCCGCACAAACGATGCGGTGCTGTTGACAAGGCCTGTTCGGGATCGCCCCGCTGCATGCGGCGCGGCTCGCCGAAAAGCGAGTTGGCGGAGAGCGCCTCGTCGATGCTGAAAACGGCCGGAAGATCTTGATAGGTGACAGAAGCTTGTCGCACCGCGCGCCGGGCGGTTCGCCGGTCTGTCGCTGCAACCGCAAAAAGCGGCTGCCCATGATAGACGGTCTCGCTTTCGGCAAACAGCGGATCATCGCCTGCGATCGGGCTTGCATCATTGACGCCCGGGATATCGGCCGCCGTGAAAACCCCGACAACACCCGGAATCGCCCGCACTGCCGACAAATCCATCGCGACGATTTTCGCATGCGCTCTTTCACTCAGGCCCAAGGCCAGGTGAACGCAATTCGAAGGTGTCGGAATGTCATCGACATAGGGTGCCGTACCCCTGACATGTTTGCGGGCACTGTCGTGAGGAACGGGGTCCCGAACACCGCCCCGGATGACATTCGACGCGCGCTCAAGCATGGGCGTGCATTTCCTCGTTCGGTTTGGCGAGCGAGCGCACTGGTCCATCATCAGCCGAATCCAACCAAGCGCGCCACAAGAGATTGCGGGCGGCGATCCGTCGATAGCTTTCAGATCCACGTTGATCGGAGAGCGGATCGAACTCGGTCTCCAGGATACTCATCGCTTGTTGGATCGAGAACTCATCCCAATTCGCTCCGATAAGCGAGGCTTCGGTTTTTCGGGCGCGGGCAGGCACGCCGGCCATTCCGCCGAATGCCATGCGCGCATTGCCTATCCGCCCGTTGTCGATCGTGAAGGAAAATGCACCACAGATCGCCGAGATATCCTGATCGAACCGTTTGGATAGTTTATAGGCCTGAAACCTCCAGCCTTCCCCTTGGCGTGGCAAGATCACGGCGTCGACATATTCCCCCTGACGCAGATCTTGAGTGCCATAGCTCAAGAAAAATTCCTCGAGTGCCAGTTCACGAACCGTCTTGAGCGACCGCAATCGCAGGCACGCACCTGCTGCGATCAGAAGCGGAGGCATGTCGCCGATCGGTGACCCGTTGGCGATGTTGCCGCCGATCGTGCCCATTGCACGGACCTGCTCGGAGCCGAGCCTTCGGAGCAGCTCATCGAACGCGGGTGCATAACGGGAAAGAACAGGACGTGCCGACTGATAGGTCGCCATAGCACCGATCTCGAGCCCGTCCCCGGTCTCGCGAATGGCGGCAAGCTCGGCTATTCGGTGCAGAAACACCAAGCCAGAAAAACGACGAAGACCCTTGTTGGCCCAAAGTCCCACATCGGTTGCACCGGCAACCATGGTGGTGTCGGGGTGATCGTTCAAGATCAATGCGAGCTGGTCTCGCGTCGCCGGCACAAACCAGGTGCCGTCAACACTGTCTCCCTTGATGCAGGCCTGGTCAATCAAGCCGGCCAAATCTGATTTGAGCAAGGTCGGCAGGACGTCTACGGGATCGTCACCCGTGCCCATCATCATCGCGGCCTCGATGATCGGACCGTAGCCCGTGCACCGACAGAGATTGCCGGCAAGCTGGTCCAGCACTTGCTGCCGCGACGGCGTGCGCGTCGAATGATAGAGTCCGGCGAGCGTCATGACGATACCGGGTGTGCAAAACCCGCATTGTGAGCCATGGGTCTTGACCATGGCCTCTTGCACGGGGTGAAGATCGCTCTCCCTACCTTTGAGGTCCTCAACGGTGAAAATCGCCCGGCCGTCGAGCATTGGCAGGAATACGATGCAGGCATTGACCGGGCGGAGGTCGATTTCGCCATTGACGAGTGTCGCCATAAGCACTGTACACGCACCGCAATCGCCCTCGTTGCAACCTTCCTTGGTGCCGGTGAGACCCTGGTCCTCGCGCAACCAGTCGAGCAGTGTTCGCGTCGGATCGACCCGCTCGAGTGTGACGATCGATCCCCGGTGCCAAAACCTGATCGACGATCTGAACTCCATGCTCAGCTACCTCGATAGGTCGAATAGCCGTAAGGCGAGACCAGGAGGGGTACGTGATAACGGCCCTCCGAGCCCATGCCGAACCGCACAGTGACGACATCGAGAAAAGGCGGCTCGCTCAACGCCAAGCCACTTTCACGGAAATAGTCGGCCACGTGAAAATCCAGCTCGAACAATCCGGCAAGACCGTTCTGATCGTCCAAGAGCGGCTTGGCGCATCGTCCGTCTTGGTTGGTCTTGACGGAGACGAGTGCGGCGCGTTCGTTACCCGAAAGGCGAAACAAACCCACCAGCAGGCCCGAAGCCGGCCGGCCATGCGTCGTATCCAAGACATGGGTGGTCAAGCTCGCCATTGTTTCGCACCACTCATTGCCAGACCAACATAGCAAACATTGTTCCAGGGTTGTCCATGACCGATTTGAAGGCGCTTGCCGACCGACCGTTGCCCCGCCCTTTCATATCGCTTGATCCATCGACGTTCGTTGCGATTTTTGGCGCGGTCTTCGAGCATTCGCCTTGGGTCGCCGAACGAACCATCGCCAGCAATCCTGACGCCGGCTGGCGAACCGCGTTGCTCCTCGGTGAAGCCATGATCGCAACCATGAAGCAAGCCTGTCGAGAGGAACAGCTTGCCCTGATCGGCGCGCATCCGGACCTTGCCGGCAAAGCAGCCCTCGCCGGAAACCTTTCCGAGAACAGCACAAACGAACAGGCAAGTGCGGGCCTCGACGCCTGTACACGAGAGGAACTGGAACGTCTTCAGTCACTAAATGCTGCGTACTCAAAGAAGTTCGGTTTTCCCTTCATCATGGCGGTCAAGTTCGCGAGCCACCAAGATATCATTCAGGAAATGGAGCGGCGGCTCGACAACCATGAGCCGACGGAATTTGCCACCGCACTCGAAGAGATCGGCAAGATCGCTCTGATACGGCTGAGCAGCTATTGCAATTTGGCGGAAAAGGATGCGCGCGCGCTCAAGATCATGGCGCGTTGCGACATCCTCGGGCAGTTTTCCGAAAGCGATGAAGGCATCCTCCGCCGCTATTTGAGCACGCCGATGCGCAAGGTGCATGACCTTGCGGCATCCTGGATGCGGCAAGCGGGGCTGACTGTTCGTGAAGACGAAGCCGGCAATCTGATCGGGCGGCGGGAGAGTGCGGGGCCGGACGCGCCGACGATCTTGTGCGGTTCGCATCTCGATACGGTCGCCAATGCCGGTAAATATGATGGTGTTCTGGGCGTAATGACTGCCATTGAAACGGCGGAAGCCCTTGCCGAGTTTCCACTAGCCCTTGAAGTCATCGCCTTTGCTGATGAAGAGGGCACCCGCTTTGGCACGAGCTATCTGGGATCGAGACCGATGGCGACCGGTGAGCTTGGCATCGCCCTCGATCACGCCGACGATGAAGGCAACACGGTCACATCGCTGATGACGCAATGGGGTCTCGATCCATTGCGGGTTTCGCAAGCACGGCGGCATCCTGATAAAATCGCGGGGTATATCGAACTTCATATCGAACAGGGCCCCGTGCTCGAGGCCGAGGATCTGCCTGTGGCCGTGGTCACCGGCATCGCCGGCCAAAGGCGCCTTCGTGTGACGGTCACTGGCGACGCTGGCCATGCCGGCACGACGCCGATGAAGCTCCGCCGCGATGCGCTGGCCGGGGCTGTCGAAATGGCAAGCCAAGTCGAGGCAAGCGCCCGGCGCATCGACAATGCGGTGGCGACGATCGGTACCTGGACCGTCAGGCCGGGTGGCATCAATGTTATCCCCGCCGAAGTAGCCTTCACGATTGACCATCGTTGCCCCGATGATCGGACGCTATCAGATCTTTCGGCGGCACTCGAAGGAAGCTTCAAGCGGATCGCCCAAAAGCGCCGGCTCGACGTCGAGATTGAAACGCTCGGCGACACCCAAGCCGTGTCGTTCGATCCTGCCATTCGAACCGCCATCGAGCAGGCTTGTGTTGCTCTTACCGGACGCGTCATGGAGCTTCCGTCAGGTGCAGGGCATGACGCTGCCATGATGGCTAGGCTCTGCCGTTCGGCCATGATCTTCGTGCGCTGCGAGAAGGGGTTGAGCCACCATCCGGACGAAAACGTCCGAGGCGATGACGTGGCGGTGGCATTCGAGGTGTTTCGAGACGCTATTCAGAACTACGCACGGCTTTACGCGCGATCCGGCCTGTGATGACCATGCCAATGGCGCGCAATGTCTACCCGGCGCGCCAGCCACACACTGTCATGTTCCTGCATATAATCAAGAAACCGACGAAGTGACGCCGTGCGCCCCGGCCGCCCGACAAGCCTGCAATGCAGCCCGATATTCATCATTTTGGGCGAGCCTGCCCGGCCCTCGCGGTAAAGCTCGTCGAACGTGTCCTTGAGATAGGTGAAGAACTGATCGCCCGAGTTGAATCCCTGCGGTGTGGCAAACCGCATGTCGTTGCAATCGAGCGTGTAGGGAATGATCAGATGCGGTCCGTGCGGTCCCTTCACCCAATAAGGAAGCTCATCGGCATAGCTGTCCGACGAATAGAGGAAGCCGCCTTCCTCCATCACCAAATTAAGCGTGTTGCCTGAGCAGCGGCCGGTATACCAGCCAAGCGGGCGCTCGCCGACGCAGCGCTCATGGATACGGATCGCTTCCATGAGCTGGCGCCGCTCCTCGATGATCGGCATGTCTCGATATTCGATCCAGCGCATCGCATGGCTGGCGATCTCCCAACCCGCCTCTTTCATCGCACTTACGGCATCCGGGTTGCGCTCGAGCGCCATGGTCACGCCATAAACCGTGACCGGCACGCCATGCTCGGTAAAAAGCCGCCAGAGCCGCCAAAACCCAGCCCTCGAGCCAAATTCATAGATCGATTCCATATTGAGGTGACGCTCGCCAGACCAGGGTGCAGCACCAACGATCTCGCTCAAGAAGGCTTCAGACGCGGCGTCACCATGGAGAATATTGTTCTCGGCTCCCTCC
>CAYPOV010000120.1:0-12640 GCA_964412385.1 uncultured Geminicoccaceae bacterium | reverse complement strand
GTGCAGTATCGGAGCTTCGAGGATCTCCAACGCAGCGAGTTGGACCATGGCTGAGTTTTCTTCAGAAAAGATCGCGCATCTAGAGATGATCCAGGGTGTCATCACGCGCATGGCGGGCGAGAGTGCCAAGATGAAGCAGTTTTCACTCGTTGCCATCGGTGCCCTGGGGTCGACCGCGGCTGGTACAGGGGCCTGGGGGTTGGCGCTGGTTGCGGCCTTCTTGACGATCGTCTTTTGGGGGTTGGACGCGCAGTATTTGGCGCAGGAGCGCTGGTTTCGCGATCATTATGACAAGGTTCGCCTGAGCGAGGCACCTGTCGATTTCGCGATGATGCCGGACAAGACTATCCAGAAGCAACACCGGGCTGGCGATATGATGATGCGCTGGTCGACGCTCTATCTTTATGGCGCTCTCGTGCTCATCTGCCTCGCCATCACCCTCGCGGTTGCACCCTAGCGCCACTGACAAAACGTCCCGCGGGGAGCCCGAGGGGCCTTCGCAAGGCCTCTCGATCCCTTTTGTTGCCGGGGAAACGTTGTCCCCTCGCAACTTTTTTTCGCGTTCTCTTAACCTTTCCCTTTTAGAAAGGAATGCGGGCGCCGTCCCAGGCGAAAGTGCGGCCGCTGTCGTCGGCGGTGAGCTTGTCGATGGTTTGGAGGAGGTAGCCGGCGGATTGTTCCGGGGAGAAGAGTTTGTTCTCCGGGACGTTGGCTTGGAAGGGTTCGGAGAGGCTGGTGTCGACGGTGCCGGGGTGGAGGCCGACGCAGATCTGTTGTTGGTGTCTGCGGGCGGTTTCGATGGCGAAGTTGCGGATCAGCATGTTGAGGGCGGCTTTGGAGGCGCGATAGCTGTGCCAGCCGCCGAGGCCATTGTCTTCGAGGCTGCCGACGCGGGCGGAGAGTGCTGCGAAGACGGCGCGGTCTTGGGTGCTGAGGAGCGGCAGGAAGTGCTTGGCGATGAGGGCCGGGCCGATGGTGTTGAGGGCGAATGTTTTGTGAAGGTTGTCGGCGTTGAGGCTTCGGTAGGTTTTTTCGGGTTTGACGGTTTCGTCATGCAGGATGCCGGTGGCGCAGATGACGAGGTGCAGGGGCGCATAGGTTTTGGCGATGGTTGCGGCGTTTTCGATCGAGGGCTCGTCGGTGAGATCGAGCTGGGCCCAGGCGGTGTGGCGTGTTTCGGGTTTGCTGCGTGAGGCGAGGAAGAGATGGCCGATTTGCTCGGATTGCGCGAGAAGACTGGCGAAGGCGCCGCCGATGCCGCCTGTGGCACCGATAACGGCGGCGTTGAGCGGCGAGGGAAAGGAATCGAGAAGAGCCATTGTTTCGGGATCGGGCCGTTGTTGGTGAGTGTCCAGTTCCCTTTACGGGCGGTGGCGCGTCTTCGATCGGCTGGGATCGGACAGGCTGCTAACGGTGTCGTGTGTGAACGTGGCGGGACAGGCTCGTGTTGATTGCGTAGACTAGGGGTAGATAATCGACACGGTTCTGGAGTGTGAAGGATGGCGATCAAGCGTCAGCGAGACTGGGAGCTGCCCGAGCGTGAGGTAACGTCTGAGGGCCTGTTTATGAACCGCCGGAAGATTGTGGCGAGCCTAGGTCTCGGCACGGTCGCAGCGGCTGGTGGTAGTGCCTTGCTGGCATCGCAGTTCGGCATGAACGATCCGGTGCAGGCGGCACCGAGCGATGATCCGAGCGCCGATCTCTATCCTGTGCCGCGCAACCCGGCTTATGTGACGGATGAGGCGATCACGCCTGAAGACATCGTCACGAGCTACAATAATTTTTATGAGTTCGGCTCGCACAAGCAGATTGCGGCGGCCGCCCAAGCGCTGGTGATCCGGCCCTGGACCGTCGAGATCAACGGCATGGTCGAGGAAGAGCGGACGGTCGACATCGATGATCTCTTGCAGGCGATGCCGCTCGAGGAGCGGGTTTATCGTCATCGTTGTGTCGAGGCCTGGTCGTTTGTCGCTCCTTGGAGCGGTTTTCCCTTGAAGGCCCTCGTCGACTATGCGCGGCCCTTGGGCAGTGCCAAATATCTCGAGATGCAGACCTTCATGGATAGCGAGATGGCGCCGGGTCAGCGCGCCTTCTGGTATCCTTGGCCTTATCTCGAGGGCTTGACGATGGAGGAAGCCACCAACGATCTCGCCTTCATGGTAACCGGAGCTTATGGCAAGCCTTTGCCCAAGCAGAATGGCTCGCCCTTGCGCCTTGCCGTGCCCTGGAAATACGGTTTCAAGCACATCAAATCGATCGTGCGGTTTACCTTCACCGATCAGCAGCCGGTGAGTTTTTGGGAAGACATTGCCGGCAACGAATATGGTTTTTGGGCCAATGTCAACCCGAAGGTGCCGCATCCGCGCTGGTCGCAAGCCACAGAGCGACGCCTCGGCATCGACGAGCGCATCCCGACTTTGCTCTATAACGGCTATGCCGAGCAGGTGGCGGGGCTTTATCCTCAAGACCCGGGCGAGACATATTTCCGCTGACGTGAGTGCAGCCGCTGCAAATGAAGCATTCAGCCTCGTTGGCATCAAAGCTGCACGGGCTCCCCGAATTGTGGCAGCTCGGGCGCATTCAAGCAGCACCTGTCCGAATGCACCGCTGCACTAGCGTAGGGCTTGCCTGACCTGTTATCTGTCGGTCGAGCAGATCGGCATGAGGGCAGGGCTTGATCGAGACTGGTGCGTTGCTCGAGGAAGGCGATGCCTATCCTCTGGGCGCAAGCTTCGACGGCGAAGGCGTCAACGTCGCCGTTTTTTCCGAGCATGCAGCAAGGATCGAGCTCTGTCTTTTCGACAGCTCCGGCACGGTCGAGACCAACCGCTATGATATGCCGGCACGCACGGATGGTGTTTGGCACGGCTACTTGCCGGGGGCGCGTCCGGGACTGGTTTACGGCTTTCGCGCCGACGGGCCCTGGGCGCCGGAGGACGGCCAGCGCTTCAACCCGGCAAAACTACTCTTGGATCCCTATGCCAAGCAGCTCGCGGGCTTCTATCGCTACAGCCGGCTGCATTATGGCCAGACGGTTTGGCATGAGCGGGACGATCGCGACAATGCAGCCTCCATGTGGAAGGCCTGCGTTCCGGTGCCCTGGGACAATCGCCACCGACCAGCTAGACCCAAAATCCCCTGGTCGCGTACGGTAATTTACGAGGCCCATGTCAAAGGTCTGACAGCCCTCCATCCTGCCATCGATCCACAGATCCGGGGCACCTTCAAAGCCCTTGCCCAAGCGCCTGTGCTTGATCATTTGACGGCTCTGGGTGTCACCTCTCTTGAGCTCTTGCCGATCCAGGCCTTTGTCACCGAACCGAGGCTCGAAGCCATCGGTCTCAAGAACTATTGGGGCTACAACACCCTAGGATTTTTTGCTCCGCATCCCGCCTATGGCGATATGGCCGAGTTCCGAGCCATGGTTGACGAAGCACACAAGCGCGGTCTCGAGCTCATTCTCGATGTCGTCTACAACCACACTTGCGAAGGCGAGCCGGATCATCTCCATCTCGCCTTCAAGGGCCTCGACAATAGGAACTACTACAAGCCTATTCCCGGCCAGCCGGCACTATACGAGAATGTCACAGGCTGCGGCAACAGCCTCGATTTGAGCCATCCTCGTGTCCTGCAACTGGTCATGGATTCACTCCGCTATTGGGTCGAAGTCGGTGGTGTCGATGGCTTTCGCTTCGATCTCGCCCCGACATTGGCGCGCGAACCGCATGGTTTCGACGCCAATGGCGGTTTCTTACGCGCGGTTCGGCAGGACCCTGTTCTCAATACGGTCAAGCTCATCGCCGAGCCTTGGGATATCGGACCCGGAGGCTACCAGCTCGGCCAATTCGGCAGCGGCTGGGCGGAATGGAACGATCGATGTCGCGACGATGTCCGCGCGTTTTGGCGTGGCGATCCCGGACATGCGGAAGCGATCCTGGAAAGGCTGCGCGGCTCGCCTAATATCTTCGAACGAGCCGGACGTCCTTCCTGGGCGAGCGTCAATTTCGTCGCCTGCCACGACGGCTTTGCGCTCCATGATGTCGTGTCCTATGCAATCAAGCACAATGGCGCCAATGGCGAAGGCAATCGTGACGGTCACAACCATAATTTGAGTGATAGTTATGGTTCGGAAGGCCCGAGCGATGAACCCCAAGTGATCACACTGCGTGAACAACAGAAAAGAAATATGCTGGCGACAGTTTTTCTCTCAATCGGCACGCCGATGCTTGGCATGGGCGACGAAATAGGCCGAACACAAGGTGGGAATAATAATGCCTACTGCCAAGACAACGAAATAAGTTGGCTCGATTGGAGTGCGATTGGTCAGCGTGGTCGCGAACTCTCGAAGTTTGTCAGTGGTCTGACCAAGTTTCGCCAAGCGCTCCTGGCAATGCGAACGTTTCGCTGGATGGACCTAGACGTCATTGAGATGGATGATCGTGCCCTATTGGTCCGTATATTACGCAACGACCGTCCCCCGCTTCATCTCTGCTTTAACGCGAACTCGCATGAATTTGCGACGACTCTGTCAGGAAATTTTGAAGTGCTGTTGGCCACAGAAGAGCCGATCGCGTTGTTGCCAAATGTCGTCCTCGCAGCGCGTTCGATCGCAGTTCTAGAGAAAAATGTTAAATGAAATGAGAATGAACCGCCGTCGTTAGGCCGCAGGATTAAATATTTACAAAAAATTTTAACGGACCGGCTGTGGTAAAAGTCATTGAATGAGCCATCGTCCTTTACTAGCCTGCTATTTAAGAAACGCGTCTCAAGATCCCTCAGAGCAATCTCGTGTCCCCGCGGTAGAGGGGCGTATTGTCAAATTTTCTCAAGATGCGGAGTGATGAGATGAATGGCTTTAGAGGGATCTTGCTGCAAGCTGCAGCTCTGATCGCGTCAACCGGTATCGTGGTCGGGGCCGCACAGGCAATCGATCTGCCCGAACCCATGACGAATGACGGCTTTCACGACGAGGGTCAACCCAACGAGGCCAAAGTCGCGCTGGGGCGCGATCTTTTCTTTGATAAAGTTCTGAGTGGCAACAAGAATATTGCATGTGCAACTTGCCATCACCCCCTTCTTGCGACCGGCGATGGGTTGTCCTTGTCGACCGGCGAGGGCGGATCCGGCCTCGGTCCGGCACGCGAGGCGGGCACCATTGTCGAACGCGTGCCACGAAACGCTCCACCGCTTTTCGGCCTGGGTGCGAAAGAGTTCAAATTCGTCTTTCATGATCGCCGGATCCAGGTGACCGAGGATCGCTTCGTCACGCCCGCGGGGGACCTATTGCCGGAAGGGCTGGAGAATGCCTTGGCGGCACAGGCTATGTTCCCGGTCACGTCAGCGACAGAAATGGCTGGGCTTCCCGATCAATTGGAAAACGAGATCGCTCCCCACGCCGAAATCGAAGATTTTCCGTCGATTTGGAATGCCTTGGCGCAACGATTACGAAATATTGATGATTATGTAGCGCAGTTCGTCGATGTTTTTGATGACGTCAATAGTGCGGAGGATATTACTTACGTTCACGCTGCCAATGCGATCGCCGCCTTCGAGATGGCGACATGGCGCGGCGACGACACACCGTTCAACTCCTATTTGAAGGGTGATAAGTCGGCACTTACCCTGGTACAAAAACAAGGCATGCAACTCTTCTATGGGCGCGCCAATTGCGCCTCCTGCCATACCGGTGTGCTCGGTTCGGATCAGCAATGCCATTCTATCGCAATGCCACAAGTTGGTCCGGGCAAAGGCCAAGGCGTAGACGGCATCGAAGACCTGGGTTGTGGTGCGATTGAGGCCAATCAGAACGGAAAGGACTATACGTTCCGCACACCACCTCTGTTGCACGTCTTCGAAACGGGCCCGTACGGCCACGATGGCGCTTACGCTACCTTGTCTTCGGTTATACAGCAGCATGTTCTGCCGAAGCGAAGCATTGTCAGCTATTATTGCGGAGATCAGCTCGTTTTGTCCTCAAGCCAGGAGCTGAATCATATAGACTGCTTGGCACATAACAATCAGACTTTACGCGACCGTGTTGCCCGTAGCCGCGATGTCAACGTGCCGTGGCTCACCGGTGGTGAGCTGGTAGCACTCCTCGCATTTCTCAAAGCATGGACGTCGGAAAGTGGTGCCGATCCACTGGATCAGGCGGCCATTGTGCCAGCAACCGTACCAAGCGGGCTCCCCGTCGACGATTGAAATCACCTCCCGCGGCCGCTAGTAAATGGGCGACCGGTTACGATAGTCCATTTACTGTGGTATTGGTGGTAAATCTTGGTATGGCTACATGGACAATGTCAGACGCGGTCACGCTGCGCATGCATCACGCACCCGTGCGCACGGAAATTGGTTTTTGACCAGACATCTCGAATTCTCAAGTGGGCGTCGCACCTCCAAACGGCGTTGGGTCCATTACGATAGATAGAACCCAAGAACTCGATGGAACAATCGACAATGAGTATCAAGCGGTGGATCTCTCACAAGTTGGCAGAAGAAATGGATCGAGGCTAAGGCAGCCTCACCCTGGAAAATTGATGTTCGAGTCGGATTCTGTTTGATGCTCATCGAGACAAAGCGACTGCTTTTAAGACCCTGGGAGGAAAGGGATCTCGACCCTTTTGCCTCGATGAATCGCGATCCGGAAGTCATGGAATATTTTCCAGACTTGTTGACCAGGGATGAGAGCCGGCAACGGATCGAGCGACAAAATCAGCGCCTGAGGGAGGACGGCTTCGCGTTTTTGGCCGTGGAGGAGTTGGCGACGAGCACATTTGTCGGCTGGATCGGCCTTGGCCGTGTTCCTTTCGATGCATCTTTTGCACCGGCCGTTGAAATCGGTTGGCGTCTGGCTAGGGATTTTTGGGGCCAAGGATACGCTTCAGAAGGCGCGCGCGCCTGCCTACGCTACGGGTTCGAGGTGCTTGATCTGCCCGAGATCGTTGCCTTTACTTTTGAGGGAAACGCACGATCGCGCGCCCTGATGGCGCGTATCGGTATGCGTCAAGACATCGAGGCGAGCTTCATGCACCCCAATCTCGCCTCCGATCACTGGCTTGCGCCGCACGTGCTTTATCGCGCTCGACCCTCGTGACGGCCCCGAGATCGTTCCTCACCATTCCGCAACAGGATAGAGCGAAAAGAAAACCTTCTCGTAGTCCGTGCAAGGTTCCACTTCTGCATTCTTGTCCGGATCCTCATCAAATCCGATACAGAATGCCGTATTGTCGTGGCTTTCGAAGGTGCCTTCAGGGGTGAGCTCCCATTTCTCCGAGGAGTCGCCCCCGCAGTCGAAGAGGTGAATATTCGCATTGTCTTCTGCATCGCCACCGTCAATATCGACACAGTATTTGTTGTCGGATTGAGGTCGCAATTGGCTCTCGGCGGTGTAGACGAAACGCTGATTCCCGTCACTGTGACACGAGTGGAAGTAGACATTCTCGCGTTTGCCCGAACCGCTACTCGAATCGAGACACAGGTTTGAGTTGTTGACCGGGCGGACTTGAAAGTATCCAGGTACGGATCGGCGAACACCGACGAGGGGAAGTGTATCATCGAAACTATCCGCCTCTTTGGCATCGCGGCCGACGGCACTGATACCTTGAGCTATCGCGATATAGTTATAGACCCAGCTGTCATTATTATAGACATGATTGCCCCACAGATGGATGATTTGGTTGGCATCCGATGCGGCATTAGCAGTGGCTTGATAGTGGTCTTGGGCCTGGAGGTTGCTGCACACCATTGTCTGCGAGGTTGTCTTTGACATCCCGTCAACCGTACCATCGACTTCGACTTCTTCGGCATCGCTTTCGACATCGGGACAGTAGAATCCATAGGGCCGGCGATCGTCAGCATCGATAAGCTCGGTCGCTTCGGCCATGCGCTTGTTGTGATTGATCGTGCCGCCACCCGTGTAGCCGATGATGATCTTGCCTGTCAGGTCCTTTAGGAGCGGCCAGCCAGCCAAACTGACCGCCTTTCTCATTGTCGTGTTGCTCGGACTGCCATGTTTGATCGCGTAGTCAAAGAGATCGTCGCCCGTGTAAAGGTAAGGCCCGGCAATGTCGAAAACCTTGTCGTCGAGTGCCTTGACATGTTCGCTCGGCCAGTCGAATGCACCCAATTTCATATCGACAAATGTAAGGAGCGGCCCCTCGCCCGGATGAGTATCGAGCCATGCGATGACATCCTTAAGACAGTTCCCCAATCTGTCACCCGAGCAGTTTGTGTTGCCGGTATCGAAGGTCGAATGCCCGACATAGGGGCCATTGTCTTTATCTTCCCAATCGTCTTTGTCGAGAACATCCAATTCGAGCGAACGCAAGCCGCGGTCCAGCCAGTCCGTAATCTTCTTGCCACGATCGTAGGAGTTATGGGGCTGAATGAAGTAGGCTTGATGAAAATGATCGCTGTTCGCATCGACCGGGTCGGCGTCGATCGGTGGCGTCTCAGGATTTTCGGCAAGGACCAGATCTTCAGAACCTGATGGCCTTGATCGCGATCCTATGATCTCCAGCAATCGGGCGATCTCTTGGTCGTTTAAGCAGTAATAACAGGCCTGTTGCTTAGGTTCGCGTGCCAAGACCATGAGAAATGAGACTTCGCGATTGGCGGATCGGTCTTCGGCCGGTAGTCGCACGCCATAGAGAATGGGCGCGAGGTCCTCATCTACCCACTTTCCGCCTGCGAGACCGCTGAGTTCTTGCAGCTTGGCAGCATCCTCGAGTGTTGGGCGGGTGACATAGACCGCGCCGCCCCGTTCAACGATCGTCTTGATCAAGTGATCATGTTCACCCGAATACAAATCCTTGCTGCCAAGAGCCAAGGCGAATACCTGAGAACCGCCGGCACGATCGAGAAAGCGCGGCGCACGATGAGGTTGGACGAGGTAGAAGCCGGTGTTGTCGCGCCAACGGACCAGTCGCTCAGCCTCAGATGTTTGGATCACAAATCCTTGGAGTGCACAAAACTGGGCGGGGAGCCGGCAAGGTTGGTCTTGCACCGATGCCTCGGCCTGGAAGAGCGGCACGCTAGCAATTAGGCTCAAGAACAAAGACAAAAAAGTAGCGCTCAAGTGAAAGCGACTTACATAGATCATCAGTTTCCCCAGAAAAGTTACTTTGTTTTTCTATTCTTAGCGATTTCTTTGGCTACGCATCGTCGAACGTCGCGTTGATATAGTAATGAATGTCGGATTTGTTAGCGCCGACCCAATCGATGTAGCCGTCTCCGTTGAAGTCTCCGAACGCACCGGTCTGGATATCTGTTCCGAACACGTAACCCGGGGTCAGTGGATCACTTTGGGAAGGATTGGTCCAGTCATAGCCATCGAGAATGAGTGAGGAGTTCCCGTCCAAATATTGAACATCGGCATTGCCGTCACCGTTGAGGTCGGTTGCGTCCCCCATCGGACCGCGCGGTGTATCTTTGTTCTCTTCGTCGCTCGAAATGCTCGTATCGCTCGAAAAATAGATGAAATGCGATGAGCTATCGAAGGCCGCTGCAAGGTAGAAATCAGCCTCATCGCCCAGTCCACCGACAGTTCGGCTACCATGGTCAGTAAGGAAGAGGCTTCCATACTGACTGTCGACTGCAAGGACATCTTGCGGCTCGGTATGGTTGGTATTGACGAGATTGTTGTTGAAGTCGAAAGTAGGAGGGGAATCCTTTAAACTACTATCCCCGAAGACCACCTGCACATCGTCAAAATTGATGGCGGTAACGGTATTGTGGTAGGCAAAGGCGGCATCGAGATAGCCGTCACGATTGAAGTCAGCAGCCGAGACGCGTGGCAAAAGATCTTCGAGAAAACCGATCGCATCCTCTCCGGTTTCGCTAACATAGGTAGCGGCAATCGGACCAGGAAAGCTGAAGCCGCCTGTGCCGTCGCCGAGGCCGATCGCATAATAGCCTTCTGATGTGGTCACCTCCACGGGTGGGTCCTCGGGGTCCTCGCCTGGCTGCGTCACGGTGTATTGGGCCATGCCGGCGAGAATGATGTCGATATTGCCGTCTTGATTGACATCGCCGAACGTCGCGTCGCCCAAGGTGAAGACGGGATCGGTCCAGGCCGTGTCCACGTTGACATTGACGTTGAAGCTGGTCGGAGCATCATAAGGTTCGGAGGTACTGCCGGCGCCCATCAACACATCGATGACGGGTTGACTTGCATCACTTGAATCGGGAAAGGCGACGAGATCGTCGTTACCGTCATTGTTGAGGTCGATGGCCCAGAGATAGGTATAGCCTCTGCCATCCCCATCACTCGCACTCACTCGGAAGATATCGCTCGACTGAAAATTTTGGTCGGTTTGGTTGTAGGGTTGAACGTAGATACCTGAGTCGGTCGAGAAGACGACCCAGTCAGTGCTGTCCGAGGATTGGCCGTCGATACGCGCAGCAATAATGGAATGAATATCTTCGCTGTAGCTGATCGAATAGGCGTCGGACTCGAGCTTGTGGCTTACCGAACCGAGTTCTAGCGGTCGAACGATAAGAACCGCATCGTCAAAATCGTCATCGGCAGCACCGCTGGCGCGATGCAGATCCTCGAAGCTCAGACGATAGCGTCCATCAGCCAGCGTCTCGATTTCCGCTTGGTTCAGCCCGCCGGGGTTGAGATCGTCGAGGTCGAGCCCGGGTGCTCCTGCAACATAGACAGGACCATCCAAAATCGTCAGGCTGCCGTCGGCTTCCTCGACCGCAAGACGGAGAGGAGAGTTGCCATCAATGTGGGCGATCTCGCCCGTGTCGCGATCGACGAGCTGGAGGCGCCCGTTGAGACCGGTGCCCCCTTCGGCAATTGTCCGATGTTGGTTGAACCCGTTAGGCAGCAGAAAGAAACCATAGGCTTCTTCCGGCCCGAGATCATCAATGTTCGCTTGAGCGCCATAGGGAGAGCCGTCATCACTGAGATCGGTGAAGAGCAACTCGATGTCGGTCAAACTGCCGTCGGCATCGACCTTGAAAAGGCCGAGGCTGTTGGCAAAAGCCGCTTCCGATAAGCGAAATGTAACATTGATACCGTCTGTTTGCATGAGGCGTCTCTTTCGATTGTTTGAACAGCTTTGTGTTGCAGAGACCTACAGGTTCAAGACGCGAGGATCAATCCTCTAAGCGCATCACAACGCTGTTGAGAGGAGGGATACTCGATCTGTTACCTTCCGAACTCAAACCACCGCAAATTGCAGGTGTTTTGCGCCTCGAACGAACGAGTTTTAGACGGGTATGCGCAAGGCGCTGAATGTTGGGATCAATGAGAGAGGGAAAGAGTGATGGCTCTGAAAGTTGTTGGAGCAGGGTTCGGCAGAACCGGGACCAGGTCTCTGAAATCAGCACTCGAGCGACTGGGCTTCGGGCCATGCCATCATATGTTCGAGGTTCGAGACAATCCCGAACAACTCGCCTATTGGCAAGCCGCGGCACGTGGCGAGAGGATGGATTGGGACCTCGTTTTCGCTGATTATCGGGCCCAAGTCGATTGGCCGGGCGCTCGTTATTGGCGCGAGCTTTCTGCCCACTTTGCCGATGCCAAGGTGATTCTGTCTGTCCGAGATCCGGACGCATGGTTCGAAAGCGTCCAGAACACGATCGCACCATTTATGAATATGCGTGGCAGCCATTCCACGGCGGATACGAATGCGCGTGCCGAAATGGGCTTTGAGACCGTCGTTGTTCAGGTTTTCGGCGGACAACTGAACGACCGTGAAGCAGCGATCAGGATCTTCCGCGATCATATCGCGGAAGTACAGGCGGAAATTCCTGAATCACGCCTCTTGACCTATGAGGTCGGAGAAGGTTGGGGACCTCTTTGCCGCTTTCTCGAGGTGGATGTGCCCGACACGCCCTTTCCGAAGACCAACACGACCCAGGAATTTCACGAACGAACTCGCCAACGTGAATTGGAAGCCAAGATGAAACAGGATGCGAGATCAAGCAACTCGTGAAGTCGTGGACGACACTGGATAAATGCCGGATCTACCGAGAAATTCCCGATCAGAATCAAGATTTTTAGCAGTTTATTTTAATTTTCTACCGAGGCAAGTTCGGTTTCTGACTTCAAGACTTCATCACCGTCGTCTTGTTTTAAGAGATAGGCTGGATTGTCCCGAGTGGCGTTCCGTGTGACTTCAGTACCGTCGATCGTCAAGGTGATCTTTTCCTCGTAGATCTTGTTCACCTTGCCGTTTCCTTTACCGTTGCCCCAGTTCCATTCAACCCGTTGGTTCATTTGATATTTGGCCATTTCTATTCCTCTTCGGATTTGGTTTCGGGATCGGTCTGAATCTCGCGCTGGAAATTCGAGTTCATCAATTCATCACAATCGACAGGATCGGCGTCGCCCATTTCAAAGAATGGTAGAGATTGCATTTCGCCCAGGGAAACAGAGGGCTCCGCAATTGTGCCCGAAATCAATATAGGCACTGATGCGTCGATGAGGCTGAAGTCTTTGGCCCGACTCTCGATGGCAAGATCAAGGGATTCTTCGCCGAGATCAAGGCTGCCACCACCGACAAGCACTGCATCCTCGGTGTCGATCAGGAGACGCGTGATCTCGAGAAGTCCATTTACGACAACAAAATCGAGGCGACCACAAGTTACCGGCACCATTGCATCATCGCCCACAAAAAGCGCTAGG
>CAYPOV010000119.1:0-12830 GCA_964412385.1 uncultured Geminicoccaceae bacterium | reverse complement strand
CGCAGATAACCAACCGATGTGCTGCAACGGCGAATCATGAGCGTTGTAAGCTGAAAGTAGCAAAAACCCACTTGTTGCGCCCCGTTGAAGTCGCCGCTCTTAGGCAGGCCCCACTGCGCGCCGCATTCGATAAAGGCATCGGAAAGCGGATGGCCGTCCCGGATATCGGAGACACCCAAGGGGCCGTCCTCACCATGATAGTCGGCATCGCGGATACGCGTGTTGCCCTCGGCCTTCTTGAAATAGGGCAGCACATCGTCATAGCCCCAACCACGGCAGCCGCGTTGCGCCCATCCATTAAAATCGATGGGATGGCCGCGCACATAGACCATAGCGTTGATGGACGAGGAACCACCGAGCGTCTTGCCGCGCGGCCAGATCATGCTGCGCCCACCCATGGTGTTTTCACGCTCGCTCTCGAAGTTCCAGCTGAGCGTTGGATGATAAATCAGCTTGTAAAAGCCGCCGGGCATATGGATCCAGGGGTTCCGGTCACGCGGCCCGGCCTCCAGCAGCAACACCTTAGCTCGAGGATCGGCCGAGAGCCTGTTCGCGAGAACGCAGCCGGCGGAACCTGCGCCGACAATGATGTAATCCCAATCCATTGTTAGCCTTTGCTTGCGCCGAGCGTAAGCCCCGCAATGAAATGACGCTGCATGATGAAAAACATTGCAACCGGGGGAAGTGCTGCGACGATTGAGCCTGCCGAGATGAGCTGCCAAGAGGCGATCCATTGGCCCTTAAGTGCATTCAGCCCAACCGTGATCGGCCGAACCTCGTCACTTTGGACGAGAACCAGGGCCCAAAAATAATCGTTCCAGATAAAGGTGAACACCAGCACGCCCAGTGCCGCGAGCGCCGGACGGACCAGGGGCACGATAATCTGATAAAAAATGACGAACTCATTGGCCCCCGAAACCCGCGCGGCCTCGACCAGCTCATAAGGCAAGGCCCTGATGAAATTGCGCATGAAGAGCGTGCAAAACCCCGCCTGAAAGGCGATGTGGAAGACAATCAAGGAGTAATAGGTGTCGTACATCCCGAGATCGACCATGAGGTTGCGGACCGGAATCATCAGGATCTGAAACGGGATGAAATTGCCGGCAATGAACATGGCAAAAAGCAGCACATTGCCGCGAAACTGGTAGATCGCCAGAGCCGCACCCGCCATCGTGCTGATCAAGAGCGTGCCGATCACCGTCGGCAGGGTAATGATCAAGCTGTTGAGCAGGTAGCGCGCCATCGGCGTTGCCGCAAAGACCTCGGAATAATTTTTGACAAGATCAAAGTCGCTCGGCCAGCCCCAGTAATTACCCTGATTGATGTCGTTCAACGATCGAACCGAGGTCATCATCACGGCAATCAGCGGCAGGAGCCAAATGATCAGGGCGATGGGCAGCGAGATCTTGTAGAGGGTGCGCGCGGCAGGCGAGGCATGTTGAATCGGCGAAGGGTACATCAGCCGCCCCTACCCTCTTGTCGCAGGAGGCGGGTGAGGAAAATGATAATGTAGACGTCCATAATCAGGAAAAGAATCGTTGCGATCGCGGCACCATAGCCCATGCGATAGTTGAACAGCGCCTGCTCGTACATGTAGTAAGCGAGCACCTGGGAGCTGCCGAACGGCCCCCCTCCCGTCATCACCGCAACCAGATCAAACGAGCGCAACGCCCCGATTACCGTGACGACTAAGGCTATGAAAGTGGCGGGACGAAGTTGCGGCAAGACGACGTCCCAAAGCATCCGCCAGCCCGTTGCCCCGTCGATCTTGCCGGCTTCAATGACCTCGGGTGAGACGTTGTTGAGGCCCGTCAGGTAAAGGATCATGCAATAAGCCGTCTGCGGCCAAAGTCCAGCCAGGATGATCCCGTATGTGACGAGGTTTTCATCAGACAGGATCGGCATGGGCTCAAGGCCGATCCCGGTAAAAAGCTTGGCCAACAGCCCGAAGCTTGGATCATAAAACCAAGAGAACACCAGGCCGACCACGACCTGACTGATGACGAAGGGAAAGAAGAAAAGCGACTTGACCAGGCGGATGCCGAATACCGCCTGGTTGAGATAAAGGGCCACCGCCAAGCCGGCGGGCAAAGCCAGAAGGTAGAGCACCAGCCATAGGACATTGTTCTTGAGCGAGACATAGAAAAGTTCGTCGTCAAACAGCTCTCGATAATTGGCGAAGGCGAGCCAAATCGGCTCGCCCAGACCATCCCATTCGTGAAGGGAGATCCAAAGGGATTGGACGATGGGATTGACCACGAAAATCAGAAACATGATCAAGGCCGGGGCCAGCAAAACCACCGGCGCCAGACGCTGCTGATTGCGCTCGAAGAAGCTTCTTTCTTGCATGGAATTGGCCCATCACCAAAGGCAACGGGCCATCTACTTCTGGCGTTCGCTCTAGTTCTTGAAGATGCGCTGGCGCGCTTTTTCCAGCCGCTCGAGGATCGCATCCTGGCGATCCGGCTTCACCATGAATTCCTGAAAGCCCTGCATGCCGATCTTGGCCATCTCCGGATCGGTGTCGCGATCATAGAACTGAGCAAGACCATCAGCGTTGGCCAACATTTCAAAGCCGATCTTCAAGAAGCGATTGTCGGGAACGGGCGCATCCTTATTGGGCGGCAAGTTGCCGAGCGTGCTGTTGAGTTCACCCTGGACATCGGCTTCTGCCATGAACGCGAGGAACTTGAGGGCGTCTTCCTTATTCTCCGCACCTGAAGGGATGTGGAGGGTATCGGTCGGCGCATCCTCACCCACTGGGATCGACGGATCGATCATCGGAAACTGGAAGAAATCAATCTTGTCGACGACGTCGTCTGGAAAATTGGGGACGATGAAATTGCCGATCAGATACATCGCCGCCTTGCCCTGATAGAGAAACGGCTGCGCTTCCTGCCAGCTATAATTGGCATGATTGGCAAGGAAGAAATTCGCGTCAATCAGCTCGCGCCAATGCTCGAAGATCTTGACAACGCGCGGGTCGGTGTAGGGGACTCTGCCGTCCATAAGCTCGATATGAAAATCAATACCGTTGGTTCGCATGTTGAGATAGTCGAACCAGCCTGCGGCGGTCCAAAGGAACTTGGTCCCGATCGTCACCGGCGTAATCCCGGCTTCACTGAGCTTGGCACCAACCTCCTTGAACTCATCCCAAGTCTTCGGCGGCTCGGTCACGCCCACTTGCTCGAAAAGGTCCTTTCTGTAGTACACGCCCCATTGGTAATAGCCATAGGGCAGGCCCCATTGCTTACCATCGATCGTCATAGCCGATCGTGACGAGGCCATCTTGTCGTCCAGGCCGTGCTCTTGCCAAAGGGGTGTCACGTCCTCGAACAGATCGCGCTCGACGAAGACTTTCATGCGGTTACCCGCAAACCATGTGACGACGTCCGGCGGTTCCGTCGTCAAGAAGTTACGGATCGCCGTCTTGAAGGCTTCATGGTCGAAGACGTTGAACTCGACATCGATATCGGGGTTTTCTGCCTCGAACGCTTCGATTGCTGCCTCGAACGCCGCCTTCGGCGCAGGATCGGATGTATTGGCGTTGATGACCAAGGTCCCAGCATCACTTGCGCCCGATCCGAGCAGCAATCCGCCGATGAGCGCCGTGGCCGACACATGATATTTTTGCATAAGTGCCTCCCGTTTCTGTCTGGCCAAAGGCTTATGGCAACGCGCCGAAACGTCAACTAGAGATTTGAACGTCGAACCACTTGCCTTACTTCTGCTGCATGGATCCGGAAATCGTTCTCAACCGTCGAAGTTTCGTTGGAGGATTGGCAGCATCAGTCGCCTTGCCGGTCCGAATGGCGCGTGCGGCACCCTCATTTGGCAGCACGGCTGATCGCGCACGCTCCTTGGAACAACTTCACAGTCTCGTCATCGCTTATCAGGGCATGATTGCTCTCGCCGAGCGGTTCCGCGGCCCATCCATTGACCAGCCGGCCAATGTCAAATCCGTATCGAAGACGATCGTCGCAGCCCTCACCGGTGCTGCCATCGATCGAGGCATCGTCGATGGCACAGACCAGGCCGTAGCCGATCTGCTCGCTCAGCACGTCCCTGAAGGGGCCGATCCGCTGGTGCGTGAAATCACGGTCGATCATCTCTTGACCATGAGGGCCGGCCTCGAACGCACCTCCGGGCGCAATTACGGCCGCTGGGTGCAAAGCGGCAATTGGATCGCTCATGCTCTAAGCCGCCCGTTCGTCGCTGAGCCCGGAAGACGGATGCTCTATTCGACAGGTAGCTATCATTTGATGGGGGCTGCACTCGCCGACGCTGCCGATCGAAGTTTGCTGGCACTCGCGCGTGATTGGCTCGGAACGCCGCTCGGTATCGAGATTCCGCCTTGGACCCGCGATCCTCAAGGCTACTATATGGGCGGGAACAATATGGCGCTCTCCCCACTTGCCATGGCCCGTTTCGGCGAAATGGCTCGAAATGGCGGCGTTTGGGAAGGGCAATGCGTGCTAAGCACTGACTGGATCGCGCAGTCTTGGAAGCCCAAGACGCGTTCGCCATTCTCAGGGCACGATTACGGCTATGGGTGGTTTCTGGCGCGGGCCGGCAATCACAAGCTTGCCTATGCCCGAGGCTATGGCGGTCAGATGATCTATGTCGTGCCCGATCTCGAAGTTACAGTCGCGATCACCTCCGATCCCAACCGTCCGGCAAGGTCTCACGGCTATGCCGGACAACTGCACGACCTCTTGGCGCATACCATTATTCCGGCCGCCGAGCAGACGTGACGTCCATATGTGACTACGTTAGAACGCCTTCGAAGGTGATAGTGGGAGGAACCAATGAGTAAGTCCGTAGTCGCCGCATTCTTCTTGATGATATTTGCGATCAAACCAACAGTTAGCCACGCCGATACAATTATTGATCAACTTCAAGTAGCGCTGGATAATTATCTCGAAACACGGGCTGAACCGGAGTCGATCACCAACATTTCGGCACATATTAGCTTAGGATATCTGGGACCAAATATCGAGCTGGTGACAGGCTCAATAGGCCCCGATACCGATGAGCCGGTAACGCCAGAGACTCTCTATCAAATCGGTAGCAACACCAAGGCGTTCACGGCAGTATTGCTCTTGCTCCTGGAAGCGGATGGACATCTTTCGATCGACGATACGGTCGGCAATTGGTTGCCACTTTACCCCGCGTGGTCGGATGTGACCATTCGAGAGCTTTTGCATATGACCACGATAATCCCGACCTATAGCGAGGCCGAAGCGCTTCTCGAAGCCCAGGTGTCAGACCCTAGGCGTCATTGGACGCCACAAGACCTGATCGATTTTGCCTATCCACCGGAAAAATTGCCGCCGGTGGAAGAGCCCTGGTTCTATTCGAACACGAATTATATCCTTGCCGGTCTTATCATCGAAAAAGCGAGCGGTGTACCATACGAAGAGGCTCTCAAGACGATGATCCTCGAGCCTCACGGCCTCAAAGAGAGCCACTACTTCCAGTATGATGTTCCGGATAGAGTCATTGCCTCGATGAGCAGCGGTTTTTTTGCCAATGCCGATTGCGGTCTTTACGAACCCGATTGCAAGACGTCGGCGCTCGCGCCGTTGGTGGGACATGATGTCCGAGATTATGATCTTAGTTGGGGTGGCGCCGCTGGGGGCATAATCTCGACACCTCGCGATCTCACCAAGTGGGTTCGGGCACTTTTTTCGGGCAAGGTGCTGCCACGTGAACAATTCGACGAGCTGACCGAGCTTGTCTCACGTCAGACAGGAAAACCGATCGACGAACCCACAGCTGAAGATCCCAGCGGTTTCAGCCTCGGGCTCGTCAAGAATTATCGGCCCGAACTCGGTACATTTTGGTTTTATCAAGGTGAAACATTAGGCTACCGCGCGGTCTTCGCCTATGTCCCCGAAGACGACCTGGTCATGACCGTATTCACCAACAGCCAGCCAGCATCGGCCGAAGATGGCATCGGAAGACTGTTCACAGACATGTTTGCCCTACTAAAACCCAAGATCTAGCAGGCTCGGGTATCAACCGCCGAAGATCGATTCGTAGATCGTTTGCCACTCTTCGAAATGTGTGGCGACGACCGAGGGTGGGAGATAGAGTAGTCGGTCGAATTGCTCTTGGGTTTGCGGATAGGTCGGATCGTTCTCGCGCCCCGGCGGCACGGCTAGGCTGGGATAGACCGGCGGCAGTCCGAGGACACCACACCACGCTTGCTGTGCTCGCGCCGAGATTGCGGTCTCGACGAAACGCTTGGCCCAATAGCGATCATGGTCTTCGAGGCCGATCGGGATCGCCATGGCGTCGGTTGCGAGATCGGCGCTCTCCAGCGGCACCGTCACCGAAACCGAAGCGCCTTGTTCATTGGCGGCATGAGCGTTGGCAGTGATTGTACAGGCAATGTCGATGCTGCCATCGACCAGCCAGGCAACGATGTCCGGATCGAGCCCGAGTTTCGGCTCGTTGGCTGCGACCTTTTCCATGAATGACCAGCAGGCCGACATGTCATCGGGGATATCCATCATCGACCCTCCGCCGGCAACTTGGGAGGCACTGAAAAAGCCCCCACCGTCTGTGTAAAGACCAACGCGGTCTTTGAACTTCGGATCGGCCATCACCTGCCAGGATATCGGCGGGCCTCCGGGAAAAGCGTCGCTCCGATAGGCCAAGCCCATGACATAGGAATAGACATTGACGAACGGCCAATCATCGAATTCGAAGGGCCTAGCAACCCGCAAAAGCTCGCTTATCCCATCAAGCTCTGAAAGATCTTCCGTGGCATAGCGTGACCTCAGGCGGGTCGCGTTGATCGTCGTGTTCCAATCGACATGGATTGGCGGCGGTGCGTCGTGCCGGGCTGCATCGAGAATCGCCGAGACCATCTGATTGTCGTCCGTGTTGTCGATCGCAACGGGGATCGCGGTCGCCTCGCTGAAAGCATCGGCGACACCTTGACGAAGGCTCTCTTCCCAAATGCCGCCCCAAGACCGCACCCTAATCTCCTTGGGCTTATCTTGTGCCTCCGCCCCGCGTCCGCGCAAGATCGCCGGTGTCGCAAGGCTTGCTGCCGAGCCCAAGGCTTTCAGATGGGTCCGTCTTGAGAGCGGCATTGGATCTTTTCCTTGGCTTGCAGTGAATCAATGGATCGTCGGCGGATCCATGGCCCCGGTCATGATCGCCACAGCGTCCGACATCGAGAAGTCGTCGGGTTTGATCACGGCATGACGGCGGCCCAAGCGGTGGATGTGGATGCGATCGGCGACTTCGAACACATGGGGCATATTGTGGCTGATCAGTACGATCGGCAAGCCGCGGGACTTCACGTCCTGAATGAGATCCAGGACCCGCCGGCTTTCCTTGACTCCGAGCGCTGCCGTGGGCTCGTCCATGAACACAACTTTGGAGCCGAATGCGGCAGCGCGCGCGACCGCCACACCTTGCCGCTGACCTCCCGAAAGTGTCTCCACCAACTGACCGATGTTTTGAATGGTCAAAAGGCCGAGTTCGGAGAGGCGATCGCGCGCCATCTGATGCATCTTCTTTCTGTCGAGCATGTGGAGATACTTGCCCAAGAAGCCCTCCTTCTTGATCTCGCGACCCAGGAAGAGATTGTCTGCGATCGACAGCGCAGGCGAGAGGGCCAGGGTCTGATAGACCGTTTCGATCCCGGCATCTCGCGCATCCATGGGTCCGGCGAAATGAACCGGTGCGCCGTCCAAAAGGATCTCGCCACTGTCGACCGAGATTGCGCCGCACAAGGCCTTGATGAGGGTCGATTTCCCGGCGCCGTTATCGCCGATCACGGCCAGAACCTCGCCCGGATAGAGTTCGAAATCTGCGTGATCCATGGCAACCACGCGGCCATAGCGTTTGACGAGTTGAGTGCCGCTAAGGATGGGTTCGGGTTTATTTTCCATCAGCCTGAGACCTTTCTGAGCCACTGGTCGGTCGCGACCGCGAGAATGATGAGAGCGCCAACAGCAAATTGCTGCCAGAGAACATCGACGCCCGCGAGATTGAGACCGGATCGGAAGACACCGACGATCAATGCACCAACTAGCGTGCCGAGAATCGAGCCGCGGCCGCCAAACAGCGAGATGCCGCCAATCACGACCGCGGTGATGGCATCGAGATTGCCTTCGTAGAAGGATTGCGGTGACACCGAGCCGACACGTCCGATCGCGGCCCATCCGGCAAGTCCGCACAGCACACCGGCCGTGACATAAGCCGAGATAAGAACTTTGTCCGTTCGAATGCCGGCGAGGGCTGCAGAGGGTGCATCGTCACCGACGGCGTAGATGTGTCGGCCCCATGGCGTGTGATTAAGCACGTACCAGAACACACCGAACAGGACCAGCATGAAGATCGAGCCGGTCGTGAACTGCGCGCCGAAGATTTCAACGCGATGGCCAAACAGCTTCAAGAGCGGCGCCGACGCGTCGATGTCCTGGCTTCGAATGCTCTCACCGCCCGAAAGATAAAGAACGAGGGCGAAAAATATCGACCAGCTACCAAGCGTCACGATAAATGGCGGGAGCTTGATCTTGGCAACGAGCATACCGTTGAAGAGACCGCAAAGCCCACCGCAAATGAGACCGATAGGAATGGCGATGATGCTCGGCAGGCCGACATTGACGGCAAGGCCACCCATGATCACGGTGCTGAGCATCATGATAGCGGCAACCGAAAGATCGATGCCTGCCGTGAGAATGACCAGTGACTGGGCGATACCCAGCATGCCGATGATCGTCACCTGGGCGATGATCAGCGATAGGTTGAACGATGTTAGGAAGTTGTTCGCGATTGCGCCAAAGACCAGGATCGATACAGCCAGGACGATGACCGGAACGAGAGTCGGGTTGGAGTGAAGAATATGCTGAATGCGCTGCAATAACGAGCGATGAGACTCGTCAAACGTGGCGACGGTACTGGCACTCTTGTCGAGTGCCCTCTCATACTCCTGCCGCTCACGTTTCGGTGGCGACGTTGTGTCTGCCATGGGAACCTCCCCGATTGATTGTCGTGGGAGACGGCAAAGTGCCGCCTCCCTTCTAGATTAGGCCCGAGGTGAGGCCAATAGGATTAACCCCAGCAAAGCTCGAGGGCTTCTTCCGACGTGATCGATTCGATCCCTTCCTGCGGATCATCGGTCACGAGCTGCACACCTGTGTCGAAGAACGATTTGCCTTCGGTGTTTTGGGGTAATTCGCCGGTGTCGGCATGGGCCTTGACGGCTTCCACGCCGAGGGCAGCCATGCGCAGCGGGAACTGCATCGAGGTGGCGCCGATGATGCCTTCCGCCACATTTTGCACGCCCGGACAGCCACCATCGATGGAGGTGATTGTGACATTGTCGGCGAGACCGAATGAATTGAGGGCTTCATAGGCGCCGGCAGCAGCCGGTTCGTTGATCGTGTAGACGAGATTGATGCCGGGATCGCGCTGCAGAAGGTTCTCCATCGCGGTGCGGCCACCTTCCTCGTTACCACCTGTGATATCGTTACCGACGATCCGAGCATCGTCTTCGTCACCGATATCGTTGATGTCGGCGGTGTCGATGCCAAAACCGGTCAGGAAGCCCTGGTCACGCTGGACGTCGACCGAGACCTCGGCCTCGCTGAGATCGAGCATGGCAATTTTGGCATTGGCCGCCTCGTCACCCATTTTCGCAGCCGCCCATTGGCCAATGAGTTCGCCGGCGCGGAAATTGTCGGTGGCGAAGGTTGCGTCAGCCGCGTCTGGCGGCTCGAGCTGGGTGTCGAGGGCAATAACGAGAATGCCGGCATCTCGAGCGCGCTCGATGGTCGGCACGATCGCCGTCGTATCCGAAGGCGTGATGAGAATGCCTGCCGCCTCGGCCGCGATCAGGCTCTCGATTGCCTCGACCTGACTCTCATTATCGCCGTCATACTTGCCGGCAAAAGAGCGAAGCTCCATGCCAAGCTCGTTCGCTTTTTCCTCGGCACCTTCCTTCATCTTCACGAAGAACGGGTTGGTGTTGGTCTTAGTAATCAGTCCGACGATTTCGCCTTGGGCTGACGCCGTGCCGCCGGTTCCTACGGCAAGAGCCATGGCTGCGGCGCCCATCAACAGAGATTTGCGGATCATGAAATGAACCTCCCGATTTGATCGGTTGAGCCCTGTACCCAACCTGATCCCCATCAATACCCTGCCGCGGCCGCATGTCAATAAATAAATCAATTTGATTTAATAATTGACCATGATGTGTTTCCGTGTCATCAATGACCGCGATGGGTGGCCAACCCGAACTCGCGGAAAGAGGAATGCCCGACCCAAGTCTCGTTTCCAGCAACAGCGCTCCTGATACCGACGGCGCCGCCATCAGCACGTCGCCCGGGTCCAATCACTTGGGCATTAGGCTCTATAATGAGCGGCTAATCCTCTCCTTGATCCGCAGGCACAAGACCTTGCCGAAAGCCGAGATAGCCCGGCTTACGGCGCTCTCGGCGCAAACCGCCACGGTTATTGTCAATAGGCTCGAGACCGATGGCTTGGTTCGAAGAGAAGCCAAAAGGCGTGGCCGCGTCGGCCAACCGTCGATCCCCTATGCGCTCGATCCCGAAGGCGCATTTGGTATCGGGTTTAAGATCGGCCGGCGCAGTGCCGATGTCATGATCATTGATTTTCTCGGCCGCGTCGTGACCAGCCGGCGCGATACCTATCGCTATCCAGAACGCGATCGGCTCTTGAAGTTCGCACTTGAGAGCGTCGATGCACTGACCGGCAGCCTTAACGAGGAAAGGCGTACTCGGATCGCCGGTCTCGGAATCGCCATGCCTTATGAGATGTGGAAATGGTCCAAGGAAATGGGTGCCCCTGCCGAAGTCCTGGAATTTTGGCGTGGCTTTGATATTGCCGCCACATTCCGAAATGCCCTGCCTTGGCCGGTCTATATCTACAACGACGCGACCGCCGCTTGTGCAGCCGAGCTTGTTTTCGGCGAAGGGCATCGCTTCAGCGATTTTCTCTATCTCTATATCGGCTCGTTCGTTGGCGGCGGGATCGTGCTTGGCGGCAACGTGTTTCCCGGCTCGAAAGGCAATGCCGGAGCCTTAGGTTCGATGATCGTCCCCGGAGGTGAAAACGGACATCGCCAGCTGATCAAAGCCGCGTCGATCTATGTGCTGGAGCGCAAATGCGAAATGGCGGGGATCGATCCGAGCGACATCTGGCTCACACCCGAACAATGGGACGAGCCGGATCATTTGGTGAGCGAATGGATCGACGAAGCCGCGATGGCACTTGCTCTTGCCACGACCTCGGCCCGTGCCGTGATCGATTTCGAGGCTGTCATCATTGACGGCGCCCTACCACCTCCCATTCGTTCGCGCTTGGTGACAACAATCCAAGAAAAAAACCAAGAGATCGAACAGGACGGGCTCAGTCCCATCGACTTTGTCGAGGGAACGATCGGCGCTTATGCGCGGGCGATCGGCGGTGCGAGCCTGCCTCTCCTCGCCAATTTCGCCCAAGACCGCGAGGTTCTGTTTAAGGACATTGCGCGCGTTACGTGATCACTGTTGTTCGTGTTCCTTCCAAGCGGAATCAACGAACAGAATCATGTCCTCGGTGACGCGGCGCCAGTAATCCCAATCGTGCCCGCCATCCGCCACCCGCAATTCCGGCGTGAGGCCCTGAGCACGAAGCTCGAGATAAAATTCGAGCGTGCCGTCATAGAGCTTGAAGAAATCATCATCGCCGACGGTCAGCATGATCGGTGGCGGATTGTCACGAGCGGCGAGGTCATCGATTAATGAGAATGGATTCTGCTCTTCATAGACCGTCCTGTCGAATCGCTCGCCTGTGGTGTTGGGAAACCATCGCTCAAGATCGCCCGGCAGTAATCCCGTCGGAAAGGCTTGAGCCGACACGCCGTCTGGCTTGAAGATCGCAGGGCTCAGCGCAACCACGGCGGAGAATGATTCAGGATAAGAAAAAGCCAGGCGAAGTGCACCAAAACCTCCCATCGACAAGCCCGCGATGGCGCGCTTTTCGGGATCGGTCGGAAAGGTTTGATCGACATGACGCACGAGATCGCGAACAATCGCGGTTTCGTAATCGCCGGGACCGCCATATTGCGCACTGTCGACATACCAGCTCTTGGCCGCATCAGGCATAATCGCAATCACAGGCGCGATGATGTCCTCTTGGATCAAGCGATCAAGTGTTGCCTCGATACGCCCGCCCGCAAGCCATTCCCGCTGACCGCCGCCATAGCCGTGGAGTAGATAGACAACCGGATAGCGCGCGCCATCAGGCTGAAACTCTTCTGGAAGATAGATGCTGAATGGGAGGTCATGCCCGAGGGCCGAGCTTGGCGCCATCAGGTTCTCTCGAACCTCGCCCGCAGCGGCCGGCGCGCCTACAACCAACAATGACGCCAATATCGGGGCGACCGTCCGCACCTTCATTGAGATCTCATTCCTCTACTCGGTCGATGTTTGCTTCATGCTCTGCCACGCCACTAACGTGCCGGGAATTTATGGACGAAGATGTTCTGGCCGCCCTCGGTCACCAATTGGAACTCGACACCGCAATTTAGAACTCGTCACCGCAAAACCTTCAAGGCCAGCCTTGCTCTCTAGCGATAAAGCAGGATCGGGATCTTGCAGGCCCGGATCATTTCCGAGGTCGTGCTACCGATGACCAAACTTCGCAGCCGCGAGTGCCCATAGGCACCCATAATCAAGAGATCGATTGAATCGCGCTCGACAATCTCGGCAATCACGGTTTCGGGCTGTCCCGGCTCGACCCGTGCTTCGACCTCATGGCCACCTGCCAGCAATTGTTTGGCAGCCCCTTCCAACTTGCCC
>CAYPOV010000118.1:0-12896 GCA_964412385.1 uncultured Geminicoccaceae bacterium | reverse complement strand
GAACCCGCCGGGTGGTTCGAAAGAAGTCCGAGAGATCGTCTTCGTCTGGCACGGTCAATGCACCGCGTTCGGCCATTGCGTGAAATTTAGTGCCGGGCTCGAGGGTCAATTGATAGGCCGAGATGTGGCCTCCGACATGGTTGAGGGCCTGATCAAGTTCGGCTTCCCATTCGGCGACGGTTTGGCCGGGGCGGCCATAGATCAGATCGAATGACCATCGCTCCACCGCCGATGCTGCGGCCCGGACAGCCTCGATCGCTTCGGCTGCGCTGTGCTCCCGGCCCAAGAAACGCAAACTCTCGTCGTTCAGCGATTGCACGCCGAGCGAGATGCGGTTGATCCCTGCGTGACGAAATTCATGGAGTTTCTTGGCTTCCGTCGATGTCGGATTGGCTTCGAGCGTGATCTCGCAATCGTCATGGAGGACCCACCATTGCCGCGCGCGCTCGACCAGTGCATTCACGGTCGCAGGCACCATGAGTGACGGCGTGCCGCCACCGAAAAAGATTGAATCGAGCTTGCGGCCGGTGGTCTTTTGGCCGACTTCGTCGAGTTCGCTCAAAAGGGCGGATTGCCAAGCCCTATGATCGATTGCCAGTGAGGGAACGTGGCTATTGAAATCGCAATACGGGCATTTCTTGAGGCAGTAGGGCCAATGAACATAGAGCGCGAAGCCGCCGGGCGCTTGGCTTGCGTTCATGGTTGACGGTACCGCCTAGAACGGAATGTCGTCGTCGAGATCATCCTGGGACCGAGAGCGAGGGCGGGCCCGATCACCGTCTCGGCCGCCGATCCGCTCGAAATCCTCCTGGGGTCCGAAGTCATCGGCTGAACCGCCCATATCATCGCGTCCGCCGAGCAGGACGAGTTCGCCCCGGAACCGCTGCAGCACCACTTCGGTGGTGTAACGATCCTGGCCTTGTTGATCCTGCCATTTTCGGGTCTGCAATTGGCCCTCGAGATAAACCGACCGGCCTTTGGAAAGAAAACGTTCCGCAACATCCGCAAGGTTCTCGTTGAAGATCACAACACGGTGCCATTCGGTGCGCTCGCGACTATCGCCCGATTGGCGATCTTTCCAACGCTCCGACGTGGCAATAGAGAGATGGACGATCTTCCTGTTGTCCTGGGTGTAGCGCACCTCGGGATCGCGGCCGAGATTTCCCACAAGGATTACCTTATTGACGCTTCCGGCCATGGCGGCTCCCGCATCTTATGTTGGACTCTGATGACTGAAGCGATGATGTAACGCGCTTCAAGGAAATTGGCCAGAGTTGTGGCGGCTGCATTAACCCAACGCGTTTAGGAAATCTTAATCGGTCGCGCCAACAATCGTGTCGAGAACGGTCTCTTGCTGTTCGGAAAAGGCAATGGGTTTGGAGATCTCGATGCGACGCGCCTGTGCGAATACTGTCAATCGGGCTCATTTTGGGCGGAACATGCCAAAGAAACCGAAAGTGTTCGGACGTTGGCATCGGGCCTTCGCGCGCGACGAGCGAGGCGGCGTGTTGCTGATGTTCGGTCTTATGCTGTTGCCACTCATGGCAGCCGTAGGGCTCGCGATCGACGCCATGATTGCCTTCACCGTCGAGAACCGCATCCAGCGTGCCCTCGATGCCGCAGGACTGGCGGCGGGCCGAGCCGCCGATGATGATGCACTCGCGGCCCAAGCCCAACAGTTTTTCGACGCCAATTTCGATACCGGGCCCGGCTTTGCCGAGATCGTCAATTTCGACGTCGTCACCCAAGGTGATCAGATCACGCTTTCCGCGACTGCCAACGTGCCCAATCACTTCATGCAGATCTTCGGCTATAACAGCCAGAATCTCGATGTTTCGACGGTCATCTTCCGACAGGTTCGGCGCATGGAATTGGCACTCGTCATGGACAACACGGGCTCCATGCGCAGTGGGAATAAGATCGGAGCCATGCGTGATGCCGCCCTCGATTTGGTCGACATCGTCTTTGGTGAGTTCGATGTGCACCCCTATCTTCATGTTTCCGTCGTTCCCTATACGGCGACCGTGAATATCGGTGCCGATCGATCGAGCTGGCTCGATGCCAACGACATCGTCTTCGATACCGATACCGATTGGTTCGATCCGACGACATGGAAGGGCTGTGTGATGGCACGAACCTCACCCTTCGATGAGAGTGAGGCGACACCTGCGACCGAACCCTTTCAAAGCTTCTACTACGCACCCAATACGGACAATGTCTGGCCACCTGTGGATGAAGACAATGGTGCGCAAAACGACGGGACGGGACCCAATCTCGGTTGTGGTCCGGAAATCACCTCCTTGCGCAACAGCAAGCAACAAATTGTCGATGCCATTCAGGAAATGTTGCCGTGGCACCGCGGCGGTACGACGGGTAATCTGGGCCTCGTTTGGGGATGGCGGTCGATTTCGCCTCTCTGGCGTGGTTTGTGGGCCGATGGAACGCCTGCGAGCTATCCCCTGGATTACAACTCGGCTGCGTCGGACAAAGTCGTTGTGATGCTGACCGATGGTAACAATCAGTTTTACGACCACAATGGCGGCGGACCGGACGGCTCCGATTTCACCGCTTATGGCAGGCTCGGCGAGTTCGGCTTTGCCTCTCTCGGTGCGGCACGTGACGAGATCGATGACCGCATGTTGCGGACCTGTCAGGCGATGAAGACTGAAGGGGTCATCATCTACACGATTACATTCGGATCATCGCCCTCTTCATCAACGCAACAGCTCTACCGCGATTGCGCGACCTCCAATGGGCATTATTTCCACTCGCCCAGCAATGGAGATCTGAGCTCGGTGTTTAAGGCTATCGGACGCCAACTCAGCGATCTAAGGATTGCGCAATGATGCCCCTATCACTCGCCCTCGGTGCCGTGCTCGCGCGCTATCGCTGCCTTTGGCGTGATCGCCGCGGCAGCACCGCCGTCGAGTTCGCGATGATAGCACCGGTTTTTTTCCTTATTGTCGTCGCCACGTTCGAGCTTTCGCTCTACTTGTTCCTGAGCGGTTCGGTCCAGTCCGCGGTCATGATGGCGTCGCGCTACGGTGCCACGGGCCAGCAAGCAGGCCTTCTGGACCGACAGCAGCGGATTGTCGACATTGTCGAGGACCGCACCTGGGGCTTTGTCACCATCAAGCCCGAAGATGTCGATACGTTGGTCTATGAGAGTTTCGCCGATATCGGCCAGGGTGAGCCCTTCGATGACATCAATGGCAATGGCACTTTCGACAGTGGCACCGAAACCTTCACCGATGTCAATGGTAATGGCACGTGGGATAGTGATATGGGGGCTGCAGGCCTGGGCGGGCCCGGGGACATTGTCCTCTACAAGATCAGTTTTTCGACAGATGTCATTACCAATCTCGTGCGGCCGATATTCGGCGATACCTTCCACTATATTGCAAGCGTGGCGGTGCGCAATGAGCCGTTCTAATGTCCGATCTGACGATCCGATGTCCACCGAGTACGCATTCATGAAGCATCTCCTGACGCTCGGCAATTTTCTCAAGGATGCACGAGGCATCACGGCCGTCGAGTTCGCGCTTATCTTCCCAATTCTCTTGGCCATTTCACTTGGAATGGTGGAAGTGGGACGATATACACTGCTCAATATGAAGCTGGAGCAGACAGCCAACACCGTCGCTGATCTCGGCACCCGGGATGAGAATTTGTCCACCGACACGCTCAATGACTTGTTCGAAGCCGTGGAACACATCCTCGAGCCATTCGAAATGGGCACCGACGGCAAGGTCATTGTGACAGGTGTGGTATCGAATAACGGAAGTGCTCCGGCAGTCGCCTGGCAAGGCGAAGGCGCTGGATCGCTTCCCAGGGACAGTCTTATTGGCGCTGTTGGCGAGACAGCGGTCATCCCCGAAGAAATCGTCATGGCGGATGGCGAGACTCTCGTCGTTGCCGAAATCTTCTATTCCTATGACTCCTGGCTGCTTGGTCTCCTCGCCAATCAGATCATGTATCGTACAGCCTTCTACCGGCCGAGAATGGGAACTCTCCAATCGCTCTCCTAACGACACACCCGCCGGGCCGGGGCAAGGTTGGCTTCCCGGTTTTCGTCAATGGGCCAATCAGGCGCGCGTTCCTGCCGTCCTGGTGCATCAAGACCAAGAAAGTCTGAGGGTTTGCCGCAACATTGACCGTCACCCGCGGTTCAATCCGGTAGCAGCGATCGGAGTAGCGACGCCTGGCGCCACCCATGCTATCCGGGAGTTGGTGCGTCCTGGCGCAGGAGCTTTTCAGATTTGAGCTCTGCCCAAAATTCGGAGGGAATATCGGCGCGCAGATCGGCGAGATTGCCGGTCACATGCGCTGCTTGATAAGCGCCCGGAATGATTGAGGTGACAACAGGGTGGGCCAGGGGAAACTGCAACGCTGCTGCCACCATCGAAACATCATGCCGTGTGCATACCGCAGCAATTCCTGCAACACGTTGTTGGACCTCGGGCGGTGCCGCACCATAGGCGTAGCTTGCAGCGGGCCCGGGGCCGGTCGCCAAGATCCCTGAAGCCAGAACGGCACCGATCACCGCCGTCACACCGCGCTCTTCTAGAAGTGGAAACTCTTCGTCGAGCACGTCTTGATCGAGCAAGGTGTAGGGCATGGCCACCAAAAAGAAATCGATCGGGAACCGCTCGAGAAAGAGCGGCATCATGCCCAGCACATTGATCCCGGCACCGATCGCCTGGATCTCGCCCGATGATTTGAGTTCCTCGAGCACACGGAAGCCGCCTTGGCGCTCGAGTTCGTCAAGGCGCGCACGCACGCCTTCGTCACCGTCGTGATAGGAGGGGTCGAGATCATGGATCAAAAGCGCATTGACCCGGTTCATCCCCATACGCAGCAAGCTGTCTTCGTAGGACCGCATGATGCCGTCGCGGCTATAATCCCAGCGGAAATCGAACGGCCAGCCATGCCCCAACCATGGCGGATTGAAGGTTCGGACATCGCCCGGCCGCAAGAAAACCCTTCCCACCTTGGTCGAAATCACCAAATCCTCGCGCGGCTTGTCATAGAGATTGCGGCCAATCCGGTGCTCGCTCTTGCCTTGACCGTACCATGGCGAGGTATCGAAATAGCGGATGCCGGCAGCATAGGCAGATTCCATGATCGCATCAGCTTCCGCATCCGAGACCCGCACGCGCCGCTCCCCCATCGGTGCCCCACCGAGCCCCATCCGCGTGCACATCAGCCCTGTGCGCCCGATCGCGCGCGGCTCCAACGGATCAATCGCCACACTCTTCCCCTTCCGTGCGTTCAAAACGCGTCGAGCCTACTGCCCGAAGAACCATTCTGCGAAGTTTTTTCTAGAGGCTCTACACCGGTGGCGCTTCCGATCGATGCGGCCAATCGGTTCTAGCCGTGCCGGTCGGGAGCCTTCAGCGATTGAGAGGCGCTATAAGCAAGACAATTCCTGGAATAGCCCTTAAGGGCGTCTCAATCTCGACAGACCATGGCGATCGATCTTGAAGGGGAGCAAATCGCTCGCATCGGTGTCGCCGATTCGATCGATCGTCACATCTTTGTTGTTTTCGAGAACTCCGTCCGCAATGCTGTCTTGATCGACGAACCATGAGATGTGGCATGGTGGCCGAGAAAGACCACCGACATACCCGCCGACAGCACTGACAATGGAAGCGAGAATCTTCGTGACGGTCGGATGGTCGAAGTCTCCCGACATCACGGGGTGCCTGAGGATTGCCCCAGGTTGCGACCGGAATGTTGCATAGCGATCCTGCCACAATGTGACGGCGGCGGTCGCACCGGTTTGCCGATCGATCGTGACAAACCCGGAAATCCTGCTGGGCTGCTGCTCCAGAACATGCTTTGCGGAAAGTCCGACTTCCTCCAAACGTCGAGCAAATAGCTTGATTTGGTAGGGCGTGAGATGACGTTTCGATGGCAAGACAATCGTCGAAAAGTCAGGCTCGTTTTCGATATAGCATGAACGGTGGCTCGGGCCGCTCGAACGGATGAGTGCCGTGATGTTGTAGTTGCGGGTATTGGATGCTCGCGCACCGAACCATGAGGGATCGCCAACCAGCCGCTGAAAGCTCTTATTGGTGGATGCAGTGGTCCATTCCCATCCCGCCACCCATTGCGGCGTGCGCCAGGCGACCTCATGGAACATCCGCCGCACGAGATCCGGTTTACGATAGGCTGTCGGATCGAGCCCCGCATCTTCAAAATAGAGAAGAGGTTCACCGACGGCACTGACACCTGTCGTGTAGACACTGTAGGCGACCGCCCGCCCATGGCGTTTGACCAGAAAGCCTTTGAGATACGGAATCGACGCCAGATCACCCGCAAATCTCTCGGTATCGCCCTGATACACGGTCCCGTGGTAGCGGGCGAGCGCACGCATCAACGGCTCAGCGTCTTTGACATTCTTCCTAGTGAGGATCTCCAACGAAATCGACGCGTCCATGCTGCCCACTCCGGCTGCGGTACCAGCTGTCGCAATTTAAGGATGTGGCACCTTCAAGATCGGCAATGGAGGCAATTGGCGTTTTTCTCGGAACGCCTCGACGCCGCATGAGCGCATCTTTTCCGTCTGTGTCGTCGACTTAATCGCTGCGCGCCTGGGCGGACAGATATCGCCTTGCTTGACGATGTTCAACAGCGCTCATGGGCCAAGCTCTCGACGTGCACTTATGTTCGCGATAACGTCATGTGGTTGTCGGAGAGCAAACAGCACAAGGAGGCTAGTGATGGTCGAGGGGCCAATCGGTTTTATTGGACTTGGCAATATGGGCTCGGGCATGGCGACGAGCTTGATGCGCGGCGGACACGACGTCGTGGTTTACGACCTGCGCTCGCAATTCATCGAGTCCAAGGTCAAGGAAGGTGCGAAACCTGCCTCATCATGTGCCGATCTCGCCGCCCGGTGCCGGGTTGTCATGTCAAGCTTGCCCGATCCCGCTGCGGTCGAGGCCGCGACGTTGGGTGAGGCGGGAACGATCGAGCAGGTCAAGCCCGGCGACGTCTATATCGACCTCTCGACCATTGATCCTGGAACGTCTCTCAAGGTTCATGCCGCCCTCGCGGCAAAGGGTGTCCGCATGTTGGATTGCCCGGTCGGCAAAGGCCCTGCCCAAGCCGCCGCCGGAGATTTGGCGCTGATGGTCGGTGGCGATGCCGACCTCTTGGAAGAAATGCGGCCGGTTCTTTCGACGGTAGGTTCCGACATCTTTCATTGCGGGCCGGCGGGCGCAGGTGCCGCCACCAAATGCATCAACAATCTCGTCAGCTGCTCGCTGCTCGCTCTGAACTCCGAGGCGGTGGTCCTCGGGGCCAAAGCGGGCGTCGATATCCAGACCTTGTGCGAAGTGATGGCCTCGACCGCAGCCGACAGCCGTCATTTGCGCACCACGATCATGCCGCGGACCCTCGAGGGTGTGTTCGAGCCGCGCTTCAAGCTCGCTTTGGCCCACAAAGATCTGGGCCTCGCCTGCAAGATGGCTTTGGATTTGAAGGTCCCGACCCCATTGGGTTCGGCAGCGCGGGTCGTCCACGACATGGCGATGGGCCTAGGGCTCGGTGAAGAAGATCAGGGATCGTGCATCAAACCCATTGAAAAAGCGGCAGGGATCGAAGCCCGCCGCAAGGCTTAGGCGTGCTCTGACTATAAGAACTGGTCAAAGCTTGAGCACATGCCTTCTTGAACGGCATCGACTGCCCGCGAAAAGGGCGCATCGACATTCCTCTCTGATTGGCATGGCGGTTGCTGCACTGGATGCATGAGAAGACCGCTCCAGTGACAGAGGGGAGAGATATGTTCGACCGCTATGCGATTACCCGGCGCCGCCTGATCCGCAATCTTTCGGCCGGCACGGCGCTGGTCGCCGCAAGTGGCTTGCCGCTTCGTAAGGTACGCGCCAGCGATCTCGTTGTGGGCTTTCTTTACGTCGGCCCCAAGGATGACTACGGCTATAACCAGGCGCATGCCGAGGGCGCTGAGATCGTCAAGGGCATGGAAGGTGTCACCGTCGTCGAAGAGGAAAACGTCCCTGAAACCGTGGATGTACAAAAATCCATGGAGAGCATGATCAACTTCGATGGTGCGCAGCTCCTCTTCCCGACCTCCTTCGGCTATTTCGATCCTCACATGATCAATGTCGCCCAGAAATATCCGGATCTGCCGTTCCGTCACTGTGGTGGTCTTTGGCAGGAGGACGTGCATCCTGCCAATACCGGTTCCTATTTCGGCTATATTGGCATGGGCCAATATTTGAACGGTATTGTCGCGGGCCATACAACCCAAAACAAAAAGCTCGGCTTTATTGCCGCCAAGCCCATCCCTCAAGTCTTGCGCAATATCAATAGCTACACGCTCGGCGCCCGCTCGGTTGACCCCGAGATCACGACACAGGTGATCTTCACGGGCGAGTGGTCGCTGCCCGTCAAGGAAGCCGAGGCCACACAATCCCTTATCGACCAGGGTGCGGATGTCGTGACCTGTCACGTCGATGCGCCCAAGGTTGTGATGGAGACCGCAGAGCGTCGCGGCATCTACTGCTGCGGCTACCATGCCAACCAAGCGCCGCTTGCGCCCAACGGCTATCTCACCGGCGCCGAATGGGACTGGGGCAATGTCTATACGATGTTCATCGAGAACGCGCTGTCAGGCGAGCCTCTTCCAAATTTCGTCCGCGGTGGCCTCGCCGAAGGCTTCGTCAAGATGAGTGACTATGGACCAGCGGTCTCCGATGCCGCGCGCAATCAGGCCAATGCCGTCAAGGACGAGATGCTGCAAGGCGGCTACATCATCTACAAAGGACCGATGATGAGCAATGACGGCAAGGAAGTCATTGCGGCCGGCACCGAATATGGCGAGCAGGATATTTGGCTCGAACAGATGGACTGGCTCGTCGACGGCGTCATTGGCTCGACCTCGTAATATCGAGCACAACGATTCCGGCAACGGTTTAGCTTTGTGAGCATCGCACTCGATCGCGGTTCGGCGGCACTACCGGGGGCGGCAACGAGCCGATCGGTCGATGCCGTCGTCCGCCTCAAGCAGGCGGCCGAAGCGGTCGTCATTCCGCTCCTGGCATTGCTCGTTGCCGGACTGCTCTTTGCACTGTTTTTGTTGGCTCTCGGCAAATCGCCGATTGATTTTTACGATCTCGTCTACAAAGGCGGTTTCGGCACCTGGTTTTCCTGGCAGAACACCCTGCAACGGGCCGCACCGCTCTTGCTGACGGCGTTATGTGTGGCCATCCCCGCCCAATTGGGCTTGGTCGTTATTGGCGGCGAAGGGGCGCTGGTTTTGGGCGGGCTCGCCGCCGCTTGGATCGGCTATTTGGTGTCAGCAGCACCGGCACCCCTCGTGTGGCTGATGATGGCCCTTTTCGGCATGGCAGCGGGTGGCGTATGGATCGGCATTGTCGGCGCTTTGCGCCATTACCGTGGTGTCAATGAAACCATCGCGAGCCTTTTGATGGCCTATATCGCGATTGCGCTCTTCAATCATATTGTTGAGGGACCGCTCAGGGATCCCGCAAGCCTCAACAAACCTTCGACCCATCCGATCGGCGATGAGGTGATGCTCGGCACGATGCCGGGTATGGATGTGCATTGGGGCCTCGCTTTAGGCATCATCGCATGTGTTGTTCTGTGGGTTCTGATGGGCCGCACGACCTTCGGATTCGCCGCACGGATGACAGGCGGGAACGTGCGGGCAGCTCGGCTCCAGGGCTTGCCGGTCGGCCGTTTGATGATCATCGCTTGTGCCATTGCCGGCGCCTGCGCCGGTCTTGCCGGTATGGTGGAAGTGGCGGCCGTGCACAGCAACGCCAATGCCTCGCTCATCGCAGGGTTGGGCTATTCGGGCATTCTCGTGGCATTCCTGGCACGTCACAATCCTCTGGCGATCATCCCCGTCGCGGTCTTTTTGGGCGGCATCGAGGCCAGTGGTGGGTTGATCCAGCGCCGCATGGACCTGCCCGACGCGACGACTCTCGTGCTCACCGGCACGATCTTTGTCGTCGTCCTCGTTTCCGAGACCCTCTACGGCCGGTTCGCCATTTTTCAGCCCAAGGCGGAGACCCGATGAACGGCACCGAACTCGGCCTTTGGGGTGTGCCGCTCGCCATTTTGGCGGGTGCGATTCGAGTCGGCACGCCCTTTCTGTTTGTAAGCCTGGGCGAGTGCCTCACCGAAAAAAGCGGGCGGATCAATCTCGGTCTCGAAGGGACCTTGGTGATTGGCGCCATGTCCGGCTACGCCATCTCCTACCACACCAGTTCGCCCTGGATCGGAGTCCTATTTGCTGGGCTTGCCGGAAGCCTCTTCGGTGCCCTCCACGGCTGGATCTGCAAGTTCCCCAAGGTCAATGACATTGCCGTCGGCATTGCCATGATGCTGTTGGGGACAGGCCTCGCCTTCTTTTTCGGCAAGCCCTACATCCAGCCCTCAGCACCGATTCTGCCTTCGATCCCGCTCGGTTTCTGGTCCTCGAGCCCACAGGTCCAGGCAGCCCTTGACGTCAATGTGCTCTTCCTGATCGGTATCGCCATCGCGATTGCTATGTGGTGGGCCTTTAAGAATACGCGGTTCGGGTTGATCGTCCGCATGACCGGCGACTCCGCTGACGCCGCACGCGCCATCGGCTACTCCGTGGATTGGGTGAGATTTCTCGCAACCTCCGCCGGTGGGTTTTTTGCAGGCATCGGTGGCGCTTATCTGAGCCTCTATTATCCAGGGAGCTGGAGCGAAGGAATCTCTTCTGGACAAGGACTCATGGCCGTAGCTCTTGTGATTTTCGCCCGCTGGAACCCGCTTTACTGCTTTCTCGCAGCCCTCTTGTTTGGCGGTGCGGGTGCCTTGGGCCCTGCCCTGCAGTCGGTCGGTATCAGCGAGGGCTACTATCTCTTCTATGCGGCACCTTATGTGCTCACGTTGCTGATCATGATCATGACCGTCTCGCCCAACCGTAATCTGACAGGCGCACCGGGCGAGCTTTCTATTACCAAATAGGGAGAATAGGGATGAGCGGACTTGGCGGCCTCAATAAATCGCCGAACGGAGTCGTCATTGGCATGGTGCAGCTGCAGTTGCCGGTTGTTGAAACCAAGCAGCAACTCGAGGCGCAAACCAAAAAGGTCTGCGATATGGTGGCCAAAGCGCGACGCAGCATGCCGTCAATGGATCTCGTGGTTTTTCCCGAATATTCCCTCCACGGCCTTTCCATGGCGACCGATGCCTCGATTATGTGCTCGCTGGACGGCCCTGAAGTGGCGGCCTTCAAAGAGGCCTGTGTCGACAACGAAATCTGGGGCTGTTTCTCCATCATGGAGGCCAATCCCGATGGTAACCCCTTCAATTCCGGTCTGATTATCGACGATCATGGCGAGATTCAGCTCTATTACAGAAAGCTCCACCCATGGGTCCCGGTCGAGCCCTGGGAGCCCGGCGATATCGGCATTCCCGTCTGTGACGGGCCCAATGGAAGTAAGCTCGCGCTGATCATTTGCCACGACGGCATGTTCCCTGAAATGGCCCGAGAATGTGCCTATAAAGGTGCCGAAATCATGCTGCGCACCGCAGGCTATACGGCACCGATCCGCCATGCCTGGAAGATCACCAATCAGGCCAATGCCTTTTCCAATCTCATGGTGACCGCCAATGTCTGCATGTGTGGCACGGATGGCACTTTCAACTCGATGGGCGAAGGCATGATCTGCAATTTCGACGGCACGGTGCTCGTCGAAGGCGGCGGTGTGCCTGACGAGGTTATCACCAGCGAGGTGCGTCCCGATCTGGTGCGCGAAGCAAGGGTCGAATGGGGTGTCGAGAACAACATCTATCAGTTCGGCCATCGGGGTTTTACCGCTGTCTTAGGAGGTGCCGGCGACTGTCCCTACACCTACATGCAGGATCTCGTGAAAGAGCAATATCGCCTGCCCTGGGAGCATGACGTCAAGATCACCGATGGCACATCGTGCGGCTTCCCGGTGCCCAATCGGGTCTTCAAACAATCGATGACCAATTGAGCGACCGCCGATGGACACACCTTCTGTCACGGCGCACACCATCGAGGCCGATCCTTATCCCTGGCCCTATAATGGCGATCTCCGTCCCGCGAATACGGCCCTCATCATCATCGACATGCAGACCGATTTTTGCGGGCCCGGTGGCTATGTCGACAAGATGGGTTATGACCTCTCCTTAACCCGAGCCCCTGTTGAGCCGATCGGCAAGGTGCTCCAAGCCATGCGATCCAAGGGGTACTATGTCTTCCACACGCGAGAAGGCCATCGTCCCGACCTCGCCGATCTTCCACCGAACAAACGCTGGCGTTCGCAACGCATTGGCGCTGGCATTGGCGATCCGGGTCCATGCGGGCGAATTCTCGTCCGAGGCGAAGCGGGTTGGGAGATCATCCCCGAGCTTGCTCCGATGCCCGGCGAGCCGATCTTCGACAAGCCCGGCTAAGGCAGTTTTTGTGCTACCGATCTCGATCTGATGCTCCGTCAACGCGGCATCTGCAATATCGTGCTCACCGGCATCACGACCGATGTCTGTGTTCACACCACGATGCGCGAGGCCAACGACCGCGGCTATGAATGTCTTCTTCTCGAGGACTGCTGCGGTGCCACCGACTCCAGCAATCATCAGGCTGCCGTGAAGATGATCAAGATGCAGGGAGGCGTCTTCGGCACGGTTTCTAGCTCCGACACGTTTCTCCGGCAATTGCCGACATCATGACCATGAATACCTTCGGCATCGCTGCCCACGACATCACCAAGCGTTTCGGCAGCTTTACGGCACTCGACAAGGTGAGCCTCGATGTCCAGCCCTTAAGCGGTCACGCACTCTTAGGTGTGTACGGCGAAGTCTATTCGACCTTGGTCAAATGCGGTATGGGCTATTACGTC
>CAYPOV010000117.1:0-12936 GCA_964412385.1 uncultured Geminicoccaceae bacterium | reverse complement strand
GTTCACAGCTATTTGCAGACTCGCTGAGGTGTCCGAGTTGACAATCGCGTATCAGACAACGCCATCAAACCCGCCCGAAGGCGGCATGGCCACTTCCGGCCACCGCGGTGGTCGGGAGTGGCCCGCTGTCAGCCAATTACCAGCTCAGGACAGCATGGTCTATCGAATCTACAACGTCATCATCTATGAGAAGTTCAACGCCAACCTCATTGAGACTTCATTAAACAACATTATTGAAGTGCACGTAACTTCTCAAGAATGTCTTCGCTATCACCACCAAAGAGCCGCACAAGGAACGTAAAAAATACAATCAAACAATTGCTCAAGCCATCCCTAGAAAACGCCACAAGCCTTTAACTATGGAGGAAGAAACAACCAATCTCAGGTTGAATTTGCATGTTCAGCGTTTTCTTGGGTCTCTTCATCAAGTGCGTAAGCACAACAACAAGATCCATTTCGATAGAATTTCTATTGCATCAACGAAGGGATCTGCTATTCTCGCCAAAATGAATGAGTAGACGGGTTGCAAGGTATCTTGTCACTTTTGCGCCTGCGCAATAAAGTCCGATAACGCTTTTGGCTGCATTGGGTTGGGAATCTCGTACATGTCGCGAGTTCTTTGAGGGAGGGTGAATCGTTGACAGTATATTGTATAACCTAATGCGCTATAACAATATTTTCAGCGCAAGCGCGCGGATGTGTCAATACTCATCCAGCTTCAGCAATTGTTATATCTTTTCACCGTTCCTTACACCACCTGAGCATAGCTTTAGGAACACCAATGTTCGCCAAGAAATATCCTCTCTTCTCCGTCGCCATAGTAGCAATTTTTATGGCGTCATGTGGTGTACCGACGCACATGCAGGTCGAAACAAATAATGATCCAGAGAACCGTGACCTCGATGTTCGATTTCGAACGACCTATTATTTTCGTGTGTTCGACTTCTGCTACAATCGTTCTCAAAGAAACGCCAGCTCGAATCCCAATGCGGAGTACAACATCATACCAGAAACAGATACGCTTTATCGTTATCGAATGACAGGCAAGGCCCACTCTCTATGGCAAAACGTCAAGTTCGAGTCTGGAACACTTCAAGACTATCAAATTGATCCTTTTGGCACAGACGTTGTCTATGATGACTCGATCAACGGATTTCGGGTAAGATCATACGAGGAAGGAGAGAAGGAAGCCCTCCGTGCTAAAGACCTTGATACCTACCGGCAACTGTATGGCCTTTGGGAGGCATCAAAGGAAAACGGTGCCTTACAGGCCTCCTCAACACAATTGGAAACTGCGATGCAGCAGGTGCTGAACCGCTATATCGCATCGCTGGGAGGCGCCCCAGACAGGTCACAATCAGCAGAAGCCGAAGAGATCACCCTCACAACGAGCGGCGAAAAACACAAGCCCTTAGATGCTCGCAGCAGATTCATGTTAAGGCAAACTCTCGACCAAGAAATTACTGGTGAAGCAACGGTCACGCAAGACGAGGGAAGCGATCCGAAACTGACGCTCGAGGACATAGTGATCACCACAGAAAAAGTAGAAAGGCAAGGGCTCCATACACAATCGTCAATTGTATGTCCGAACAATGCACCGCACGTCAACCGTGGGTTTCAGATCCTTGGGCCGGCGGGCTGGCGGACTTTTCTTCAGAGCGAGAGGCTCATCTTGGCGATGTATACGGATGCGGAACCGCTCATCTCGACGATGGCAGCCTATTCTGATCGAATATTAAACGCTAAGATCGAGCCAACCTCGGCCCTTTTGCCTTTGGTTCGCGAACAGCTCAAGGTGGTTGAGGCAGAGCGCGAAGCAGACCGAATATCGGCAGAACCTTCCTCGGAAGTCACGGACGTTGTAATCGAGAGCGTCTATAGCCGGGTTCTTGACAAATTCGGATCAGGGGCAGTCCAATGATGACGGCTTATTCCAAAGGAGTCGCCGCGTTGACGATGCTCTCCCTCGTCATTGGCTGCGAGGGCAACAGCCTTGGAATACGTTCTGGAAGTTCATTGCTCGTTGAAGTCGGGGTCTACAAAGGGCCGTTGGCGACGCCCAAAGACATCCAAGAGGGCGAGCTCGAAGCCGTTCTGTGGCAAGCTCTTGCCTCATTCTATAATTTTCGGCAGGGTATAGACACGCAGTATGGCGTTTATTATAGCTCCAAAAAGAAAAAGAATGTATGTCCTCCTTCAAAAATCAATGAATATTGTCTCTTCTTCTATGACGAAGCCAGTTTTATCATCGATAGTTTGTGCGACGCCATCGACTATGTTGAGACAAAGCCTCCCCTCGATTCGGGAGATGGTTCACCGAGAACTCTTCGTAGCCAAACGTTGTGCAAGTCGTCTAGCGGCTCAGATTTCATTAAGCCCGATGATTGGCGGGGGGGGCTTGCTGAACTGGCTGGGCATTTGCGCAGTCTAGCGTTTCGCAGTCACTATGACCTCGTCAGTAGAGTGCCGGAGGATCGAGAAATCCGCAAAAACTATGCAGATCTCAGCAATATTTCGGCAGAATTCGCTAATCAGATTCAGTCTCGTAATAATGTCCTCGCCAAGCAAAAACAGAATGGGGGGCGAAACGCAAATCTGTTATCTATGAGTGATTATCTTCGAGACACAAGCCCGACCGACTTTCTCTATCTTTACGATTGGTACAACGCAACAGGAAAGCCCTCACCTGATTTTCCTCTACACTTGAACCGTGGCGAGCGCATCCGCGCAGCACAAGGGCTGTTCGACGACTACTATTGGGAAAACATCAACGAGGTCTTTGCGAACGGCCAAGGGACTGTGCGCATGGCGCTTGTCAAGGACGCGATTGGCAACTGGGATCTCAAGACGTTTTCCAATGCGCCCGGCGAGCTTCTTGACGCCTATCGCGGGGCCGCGGAAAGCCTTGTCAAAGGTGCCGTTGACGCGATCAAGGCGTCCTCAACTGGCGGCCTTTCAGAAGGTGCTGCCTTTCTTCAACTCGCCGATCTTGCGTTGACTGGCCAATCGCCGGGATCTGCCACGCTAGCCGGGCTCGACGTGAGTGCGCTTCACGCACGGACCGTCGAGAAGATGGAGGTTAGCAAAATACAAGCGGTAAACCGCCTTAACAGCCTTGTCGCAGAAAGAGATGAAGCCCAACAAAAGGTCGATACGGCGTCCACCGAGATCGAGAATCTTAAAGCTGAAAAAGGAACATTAGAGGGAGAAATTGCCGAATTGAACAACGAAATTGAGATGTGTTCCAATAATGAACCCCCATGCGCAGATGAACAAAAACTGAAAAAAGAAAGAACAGATGCGCGAAATGAAATTATGGATCTAGATAAAAAAATAGCCGATCAAGAGATCGAACATAAGAAACTTCAAAAAGCAGTGAGTGCAAAGAACGAGGAAATCAACAAATCCAAAGAGCTTACAATCCAAGAGGTTAGAAGCATTCTCGATGATCATCGTGCGGTAATCGCGGCACTCGAGGAGGCCGTAGCGAGCAGTGCGGCGCCAACCACTCAACCAACATCGACCCTGCAAAATGTGAGGAACACCGCCGGAGCTGTGGCAGGCGCGGCCGACGCGCAGTAATGTTGACGCTGATGCCCAAAGACAGGATCGAAAGTCGCTTAGCGTCCACGTCGCCGCGAGCGCCGTCCTTGCAATTTTCTCCTGCGGCGTCGCCTCTGTACTTTATGGCTGTCCAATTCGTCTATGCCTCTCTGAAGATTTGCGGTGATCACCAAGGAGTTTAGCGGAATTGCAATCGTGCATCTGTTTGTGGTTTTTTGAATCTTGGGTCAACCAATGATAGGATTGTGAAGTCAAAGTGAGGGACAATAGTTTCTGGTGACGAATTTCTTTGCCTGACCGGCTTGAAAGGAGTGCAGGAACAATCCCAAAACCTGATCGAGGGAAGAGCGGAAGAAGGGATTTCGCAAATCCCTTCACGCTCGGTTGCACAGCGGAATTTAAGTGCGATGGTTGAGGTCGGATGGCTCTTTTGCGGGACGACCCGCTCACCCCCTTGGTCGGCCGGCAGATCCAGAGCTTTTGAGACGGGCAGGCTTATCGATCAGGGTGATCGAGCCTTTCACGAACCTGCCTTCACTGGCCATGGTCGAGCGCATTGATGCGGGTGCGATCGAACGGGGCCTGAAGGAAGGGACATTGACGCGAGAGGAGGTCGAGGATTGGCGGGCCGATCAGCGATCACTCGATGCCGGAAGCCAGTTCTACCATGCCCATCCGGGTTACATCGTCGTCGCCGGTAAGCCAAGACCTCCTGCGCCTTGATGTCTTAAGGCAAGCTCGAACTTGCTAGCGTTTCGTGCTCATCTATGCTATGGTTTTCCGGTTGAGATCATCATGATAGTCTTGCGGAAGATGGCACGTTGTCGATCACCAATTTTGCACGAACGAATTCCAGGCCGGGCGATCGAGCCAAAATGCATAAACGAATTAACTTATTGAAAGGAAACGATAAACCCTCACTAATCTAGCAAAAATACAAACTCGAACCCGAAACTGACCGTGGGGGATTTGAAAGGGGAAAACGCATTTCCCCGTTCGTCCGTCAATCTCGGCGGGAAAAAATGCAGGGACGAACCTGAAGAACGGACTGTCCAGGGTCAGCCCGGAGACAAGCCGTGTGAGGTCGCATTACTGCGGTTGGCGGATGGCTTGGAACTCGATCATGATGTCGATTTCGTCGCCGACCCAGCCATTGTCGACGGCGTAGGTGGAGCCGAAGTCGCTGCGTTTGATGGCACCGGTGGCAGAGATGCCGACGACATAGGGGGGACCGCCTTCGGGGCCGATGCCGAAGGGCCAGGGGCCGCTTTTGTTCCAGGTGAGATCGAAGGTTTCCTCGCGGGTGGTGCCGAGGATGGTGAGATCACCGGTGATGGTGCCGGTTCGCTCGCCGGTTTGCTGGGTGTCCGTGCCGGTGAAGCGGATGGTCGGGTGGTTCTCGGTATCGAGGAAGTCGCCGGTGACGAGATGGTCGTCGCGGGCCTGGTTGTTGGTGAAGATGCTGCTGCTTTGGATCTCGACGACGACGTCGGAAACGGCCGGTACGGTCTCGTCGAACACGAACGAACCCGACGCTTCGAGGAACAGGCCGATGACGTCCTGATAGCCCAGATGATGGGTCTTGAAGGCGATCGAGAATTGGCCTGGGTCGATCTGATAGTGACGCGGCTCGGCGGCGGCGGGTTTGACGGCCACAGCCTGCAGGAGAAGGGCCGGCAGGAAAAGGGCCAGCAGAAGGGTGGTGCCATGCTTCACGCTTGACATGAGATGCCTCACAACGGTTCTTGCGCTCTTATGAAATGCATGTCACCGCGGTGGGTTCAAGCCGTTATGGCCGATATTCACGGTAAGGCGATGTCCAAGGATGGCTGAAGCGCGTGCCTTTTGGATCACCGGGCCCCGGCAGAGTGCCATCAGGCGGCAGCCTTTGCTGCCGGCGAAAGACGGCTCGGTGACGGTGCGGACGCTCTATTCCGGGATCAGTGGCGGGACCGAGCGGTTGGTGTATGAGGGCCGTGTTCCGGCGAGCCAGGTCGAGGTGATGCGGGCGCCGTTTCAGGACGGTGCCTTTCCGGGCCCGGTGCTCTATGGCTATGCCAATGTCGGCGTGATCGAGGAGGGTCCCGAGAGGGAGATCGGCAGGCGCGTGTTTTGTCTCTATCCTCATGTCGACCGCTTCACGGTGGCGCCATCCGCCCTGCTTGATATCCCGGATGACGTGCCCGCCCAGCGCGCCGTTCTTGCCGCCAATATGGAGACGGCGCTGAACGCTGTTTGGGACGCCCGACCACTTCCCGGCGAGCGGGTCGCGGTGAGCGGGGCGGGCGTTGTCGGGGCCTTGTGCGCCTATCTTTGTGGGGCTCAGTTGGGGGGTCGGCCGCTTTTGATCGATGTCGATGAGGGGCGCCGGCCGATTGCCGAAGCATTGGGGGCCGAGTTTGCACTCAGCGAGGCAGTGGATGGCGATTTCGATCTGATTATCCATGCCAGCGGAAACCCCGCAGGCCTGGCCCGAGCCCTCGAGCTTGCAGCCTTTGAGGCACGAATTGTCGAGCTTTCGTGGTATGGAGACAGGTTCGTGCCGTTGCCGCTAGGCGAGCATTTCCATAGCCGACGGATCTCGATCATCTCGTCGCAGGTCGGTCATGTGGCGCCGGCGATGCGGTCTCGAATGTCCAGGAGCGAGCGCCTCGGCTATGCGCTGTCGCTCTTGTCGGATCCGTGTCTTGAGAGGTTGATCGACATGGAGGTGCGGTTCGAACAACTGCCAAGCCATTTTGGTGCGATGAGCGAGGGCGAAATTTGGCCGCTGTGCACGCGGGTGCATTATCAATGACGGAAGTGGAGATCAGCGATGTATAGTCTCACGGTTCGGGATCACTTTATGATCGCCCATAGTTTCAAGGGAGAGATCTTCGGACCGGCCCAAGCCCTGCATGGTGCGACCTATGTTGTCGATTGCAGCTTCATGCGGAGCGAGCTCGATGAGGATGGCTTGGTGGTGGATATCGGCCTCGGCTCGAAGGCGCTCAACGAGATTCTGAGCGATCTCAACTATCGTAACCTCGACGATATGCCTGAGTTCGAGGCCCAGAATACCACGACGGAATTCCTGGCGCGAGAAATCTTCGATCGCATGGTCGCCAGGATCAAGAGCGATGCCCTCGGTCCGAATGCCATGGGTCTCGAGCGATTGAAAGTGACTCTTGGCGAATCGCACATCGCCTGGGCCAGCTATGAGGGCGAGGTTCGTTGAGCGCGGTCTGGTTCGCGGCCCCGGGGCCACTCGACCAGCCGACAGGCGGCTATGTCTATGACCGGCGTGTCATCGAGGCCTGCAAGGAGGGGGGACAGATGATCCACTACCGGGAGCTTGACGGCTCGTTTCCAGAGCCCAGCGTTCACGCTCTCAGTGACGCGCATCATTGGCTCGAGACACTCGATGATGAGACTACGGTCATCATCGATGGCTTAGCCTTCGGCACCATGCCCGAGATCCTGCGCAGTCAAGCGGATCGCTTGACTGTCATCGCACTCATCCACCATCCTTTAGGTGACGAGACAGGACACGCACCGGAGAAAAGGGACGAACTTCTCAATCGCGAAGTGCAAGGTCTTCACCTCGCCAGCCGTGTTGTCGTGACCAGCCCGTTCACCCGCCATCGTCTAGTCGAGCTCGGCGTTGATGAGATCAAAATCCGAGTTGTCGAGCCGGGTGTAGATCGTCAACCTGTGGCTAGCGGCAGCAACTCCGAGGTCGCCCAACTTCTGTGTGTTGCGAGCTATACGCGGCGCAAAGGCCATCTCGTCCTATTTGATGCGCTGGAGCAATGTCTCGATCTCGATTGGCGTCTGACCTGCCTGGGTGCAGAAGGTCTCGATTCCGATTACGAAGACGAGCTGAAAAGGCGGGCGGCATGGTTCGAAAGCAGGGCCGAATTACTTGGTCCCGTCTCGCGGGACGAGATTTATGCTGCGCTCAACCGAAGCGACATCTTTGTTCTGCCCTCATACTATGAGGGCTATGGCATGGTGCTGAGCGAGGCCTTGTCCGTCGGATTGCCCATCATTTCGACGACCGGGGGCGCAATTCCATTCACGGTCCCGGACACTGCTGGCTTACTTGTTCCGCCCGGCAACGCACCGGCGCTCAAGGAGGCGTTACGACAGATCCTTATCGATCAGGACATTCGAGAGACGCTGCGGCGTGGTGCGTTGGATGCTCGTGACAATCTCTCGGGTTGGGAGGAAACGGCCGAAGCCTTCATCGCCGCCATCAGCGACATTCCGAGATGACCGTCGACGTTTTTCAACGGCAATGGCTTGAGCTTCGAGAGCCGGTCGATCATCGCAGCCGCAACGCGTCCGTCATGTCCGCATGTGCTGCCTGGTGCAATGAACACAGCGTACGGCGTGCCATCGATTTGGGCGCAGGTACGGGCTCTAATGCTCGCTATTTGAGGCCCAGACTCGCCATGATCGAGGACTGGCTTCTTATCGACAATGATGAGCGACTTCTGAGTGAGGCCAAGGCGGACTTCGACACGAAGGCAATGAACCTCATGGCGCTGTCCTCGAGTGAAGAAATCGAACATAGCGGACTTATCACCGGTTCAGCGTTACTCGATCTTGTCAACGCAAGTTGGCTGCGCGGTCTCGTGCTCGCGTGCCAACGGCAAGGTGCGGCTATTCTTTTCACCCTCAATGTCGATGGACGAATCGCGTTCGAGCCGCCTCTGACAGAAGACAAACTGGTACTCAATGGCTTCAAGGAGGACCAAGATAGGGACAAGGGCATGGGCACGGCGTTGGGCATAACAGCGCCCAATTTCCTGCAAGGTCTGCTGCTCGATCATGGCTACTACGCTGTTGCCGGGGATGCGGACTGGAATCTTGGCCCCGCGGATAACGTCCTACAAGAGGAGTATCTAAGAGGGCTCGTCGACGCCGTACACATGGCCGTTTCGGATCGTGCCACGACAACCGACGATTGGCTGCGCCAGCGGCTTGACCTCAATAAGCGCGGCCTCAGTCAGATCACAGTCGGACACATCGATATTTTCGCAGCGCCGGCCGGCGGATAGATCAAGAACCTCTGGAAGCATTCAATTCGAGATCGATGACTTCGGCCGTAGGTGGCTCTTTGGCTGGCTTCATGCTCCCAACCCCATGCATTGCACAATCATGCGACTCCATTTGACGATAGAAGTCAGCAAGGGTTTTTCCGGGTTCCGGTCTGAATGGCGATTGCGCTCGTCCTAGCATCTTGATCCGATCAAGGCGAAACATGCGAAAATCGCCGCGCAGTTCGCACCAGGCGACAAGCGTCCAGACTTTGCCCCAGAACCAAAGCCCCAAGGGTCGCACGACACGCCGCGTGGGCTGACCCGAAGCATCAACATAGGCGAAGGTCAGCCTGTCCCGCAGGTCGATGGAACTTTCGATCTGATCGATACGATCACGCACTTCGAAGGTCATCTCGGGTGCGAAGGCATGGATCTCAGTCTGATGGGCACGACGACGCGCCTGCTCCGGTAGCACGGCCTCGATCTTGATCAGCGCTTCCTCTGCTGCTCGTGCCATAGCCGCACCACCCCACGCTCGGATCAGCCGGGCGCCCGCCACGAGGGCCACGATCTCATCATGGTCGAACATCAAAGGCGGCAGGTCGTATCCGGCACGCATCAGATAGCCGACCCCCTTCTCGCCGTCGATCGGCACGCCGCTTGCCTGCAGATCGGCGATGTCGCGGTAGATCGTGCGCTCGGAAACTTCCAGGCGCTCGGCCAGACGTTTCGCCGTGACGAGCCGACCGCCCCGCAGATGTTGGACAATTTGAAATAGCCGGTCGGCTCGTCTCATTGATTACCCTCAGCGGCTGAAGAGGCCGATCGAATTGCCGTCGGGATCGATCCCATAGGCGAAGCGCCCGGCCGGTATCGTGATCGTTGGCGATACAACCTTACCACCCGACGCATCGAAACGCGCCATGGTTTCTTCGAGTGTATCCGGCACCGCCAGATGGATCGTCGGCCCCTCCCCATCCTTTGCCGGCTTTCCGGGATAGAGATGGCCGGCAACACCGCCTTCGTCAGCGGTCGCAAACATCGCGTGGGGATTGGGGCCATCTTCCTCCATCTTCAGCTCTGTCTTGAAAACAGTGCCATAAAAGCTCATGGCACGGTCTAGATCGGTTACTGGGATCTCCACCCAAACCGTGAAGTTGTCAGGTGTGAAGCTCATCAGGTTTCTCCCAATTGGTGAATGACCGAAAGATAATGGCACACTCCACCTGACAGCCTGGTGTCAGGAGCAAGCCAGTCAACTGGCCGCCATTCAACAAACACCGACAATGTTATCTTGTAACAGTTCGCACCTTCGCTAGATGTGGCCCATGGCAAGTTCTCAACATCCCTACCGACCCGCCGACCGCGGCCTTCTTACTGCCAGTGCAGGACGACGCATCGCCATTGCACTCTGCCTGTCAGCATGTCTCTGGCTCTCGTTCTTCTGGGCCGTAAGCTGACATCGACACCATGAACCCTGCCATCGATTTCAATAACCTCACCCTTGGCTACGACCGCCACCCCGCGGTCCATCACCTCGACACCTCGATCGATGGCGGCTCGCTTACCGCTTTGATCGGGCCCAACGGTGCCGGCAAATCAACCCTGCTCAAAGGCATCATCGGCGAGCTCAAACCGCTCGAAGGCAGCATTGCCCTCATCCACCAGGACCGCGCGGAGATTGCCTACCTGCCCCAACAAGCCGAGATCGACCGAAGCTTTCCCGTCACGGTCCACGACCTCGTCGCCATGGGACTGTGGCAGCATATCGGCCCCTTCGGCGGTATTGATCGCAGGCACACGCAACGCATCGCCCATGCCATCGCCGCCGTCGGCCTCACCGGCTTCGAGCGCCGCACCATCGGCACCCTCTCAGGCGGCCAGATGCAGCGCGCACTCTTCGCCCGCCTCCTCCTGCAAGACGCCCCCATCATCCTGCTCGACGAGCCGTTCACCTCGATCGACAGCAAGACGTCCTCCGATCTGATGGCGCTGATCCATCGCTGGCACGGGGAACACCGCACCATCCTCGCCGTGCTCCATGACCTCGATCAGGTGCGCCGGCATTTCCCCCAAACCATGCTCCTAGCCCGCGAACTCATCGCCCACGGCGAGACCGCCACCGTGCTCACCAGCGAAGCCCTCTTCAAGGCCCGCCAGCTCTCCGAAGCCTTCGACCAAAATGCCGCCCTTTGCCATCACGACACGCACCAAGGTGCTGCATGAGCCCAAGGCAGAAGCGCCGGTCGAAACAAAGACCCGAGCCTAGCACAAGACCATGATCGAGCCACTCCAGAACGCCCTGATCGAGCCCTTCCTCGAATTCGCCTTCATGCGCCGCTCCCTGGTCGGCTGTCTCGCCATCGCTCTCGGTGCCACCCCTGTGGGCCTCTTCCTCATCCTCCGTCGCATGAGCCTCACCGGCGACGCCATGGCTCATGCCATCCTCCCCGGTGCTGCCGTGGGCTACCTCCTGGCGGGTCTCTCGCTGAGCGCCATGACCATCGGCGGCCTGATCGCCGGGATGACCGTGGCGCTCGCCGCTGGCTTCGTCGCCCGCTCGACCGTGCTGCGCGAGGATGCCAGCCTCGCCGCTTTCTACCTGGTTTCGCTTGCCCTCGGCGTGCTCATCGTCTCGACGCGCGGCGGCAATGTCGATCTCATGCATGTTCTCTTCGGCACCGTGCTGGCGCTCAATGACGAGGCCCTCATCCTGCTCTGCAGCATCACCACCATCACCCTCGTCACCCTTGCCCTCCTCTACCGGCCACTGGTGATGGAGTGCCTCGATCCCACCTTTCTCCGCTCGGTCAGCCGTACCAGCCCCATCGCCCATTTCGCTTTCTTGAGCCTCACCGTCCTCAACCTCGTCGCCGGCTTTCATGCCCTTGGCACGCTCATGGCTGTCGGCATCATGATTTTGCCCGGGGCCGCCGCTCGCTTTTGGGCCACCACCATCGCCACCATGATGCTCACAGCCGTCCTCATCGCCATCGCCTCCAGCCTCGCAGGCCTACTTCTCTCCTACTACCTCGGCCTGCCCTCAGGCCCCGCCATCATCCTCATGGCGGGATGCTTCTATCTCGTCTCGATCCTCGTCGGACCCAATGGCGGCCTGATCACCCAACTTCTCCCCAAACCCCATCTCGAAGCCTAAAGGAGCACTCATGCTGACCCGACGCACCCTTCTCGCCAGCACCTTTCTCGCAACACTCACCCCCGCCTTTGCCGTGGCCCAAGAACCCATTCATGTGACAGCCAGCTTCTCGATCCTGGGCGACATGATCGAGCAAATCGGTGGCGAGCGTGTCGAGGTCACAACCCTGGTCGGCGCCGATGGCGACGCCCATGTGTTTCAGCCCTCGCCGAGCGACGCCCGCGCCATCGCCGAAGCCCAGCTCTTTGTCATCAACGGCCTCAACTTCGAAGGCTGGATCGACCGCCTGACCGAAGCTTCAGGCTACCAGGGCCCCATTCTCATCGCCACGGAAACCATCACGCCGATCACCCTCGGGGATGACCATGACGAGCATGGTGACCACGGTGACGAGCATGGCGAAGACCATGCGGAACACGATCACGACGACCATGACCATGCCGAGGACCATGCGGAGCATGATCACGACGACCATGACCACGCCGAGGAGCACGCCGAGCACGATCACGACGACCATGACCATGGCGAAGACCATGCCGAGCACGATCATGACGACCACGACCATGGCGAAGACCATGCTGGGCATGATCACCATGGGCACGACCATGGCGGCATCGATCCGCATGCCTGGCAAAGCCTCGCTAATGCCAAGATCTACGCCAACAACATCGCCCACGCCCTCGCCGATCTCGATCCCGAAGGTGCCGCCACGTACGAGGCCAATCTCGACAGCTATCTCGGCGAGATTGACACCCTCGAAGCCGAATATCGAACGCAGCTCGAGGCCCTGCCTGAAGACAAACGCACAGTCGTCACCGCCCACGACGCCTTCGCCTATATGGCCGAAGCTTACGACCTCACATTCCTCGCACCCCAAGGGATCACAACTGAATCGGATCCCTCAGCGGGCGATGTTGCCGAGCTCATTCGTCAAATTCGTGAGCAGAACATCTCGGCCATCTTCGTCGAGAATATCACCGATCCGCGCCTACTCGAGCAAATCGCCGACGAAACCGACGTCACCATCGGCGGAACGCTCTATCCCGGATCTCTCTCAGGCCCCGACGGCCCCGCCCCGACCTATCTCGACATGATGCGCCACAATCTCCAGACCATTACCTCGGCGCTATCTTCCTAGAAAGTCGGACCAAGGTCCTTAAAGAGGGATAGTGACGAAGGGGGACATGC
>CAYPOV010000116.1:0-12958 GCA_964412385.1 uncultured Geminicoccaceae bacterium | reverse complement strand
CGAGCCTGTGCCGTGCCTGCCGGAATTCTACGAGGTGGCTGAGCACTTTACGCGCCGCGTGTTGCAGGCGCGGACCGATGAGATGGCGGTCCAAGAAGCGTTGGATGCGGCTGCCGCTGAAACCGAGGAACTCTTGGAGAGCCGCGGCTACTACCAGGAATAGATTTTCGAACAACGGGGCGGTCTCTTGATCGCCCCACAGCATTTCGAGAACCATTGTAACAATGCATAGCCAGCAGCGGTTGTGGCTGTTTTTGGTGCCGAGCAGCTTGGTCTTGGCGTTTGTCTTATTCTATCCGCTTGGCTATGCCGTTTATTTAAGCCTTTTCAATTATTATCTGGGAGCCGCCGACGAGAAGACCTTTGTCGGTCTTGGCAATTACATTTCCTTGCTCAGCGACGAGCGGTTTTGGTCTTCCCTTTACAAGACCATCATCATCGTCGCGTCAGCCGTAGCCCTTGAGTTTTGCTTGGGCCTCGCCATCGCATTTGGGCTCTATAAGCTCACCTTCGGTGTGCGCACCCTCAATCTCTTGCTGTTCTTGCCGCACATCATCACGCCGGTGGTGGCAGCGCTCTTCTTGCGCTGGATCTTCATGGGCCGCTGGGGGCTTATCGACAGTGTGCTCATCAGTTTCGGGATTTTTCCGCCCGATTGGCTGGGCGATCCGAATTGGGCGCGCCTGACGGTCGTGCTTGCCGATTCCTGGCAGTTCACACCCTTCATGATTTTGGTCCTCTATGCCGGGTTGAATACGGTCGATCAGAGCCAGATCGAATCGGCGCAGGTCGATGGAGCCGGCAATTGGACGATCCTTACAAGCGTCATGCTGCCGGCGCTCCGGCCCTTGATTTTGTTCGTGCTCGCCATCCGGACCATGGATGCTTTCCGCTTTTTTGACAGCATCTACGTGTTGACGGCGGGAGGACCGGGTACGGCAACCGAGACGATCACGCTTTATACCTATGCGCTCGCCTTCCGTCTCCTGGAGGTCGGCCGAGCCTCGGCACTGGGCGTGCTGACGCTCATCATCGTCGCTCTCCTGGTGGCCGTGATGATTGCCGTCATTTATCGCCGTGAGCGGGGAGCGTTCTGATGGCCCCCAAAATGCGCACACAAATTATCCTGTTCGTGGCGCTGGCGGCGTTCACGGCTGTCAATCTGACGCCGATCATCTGGGCGTTTCTGACCTCGATCAAACTGCCGGTCGACGCTTTCGCCGTCCCGCCCAAGCTCGTGTTCGATCCCACCTTCGCGTTTCACTATGAAGTCTGGGTCGAGCAGAACTTCGCTGATTTTCTTCTCAATAGCGTGATTATCGCCGTCTGCACGGTCTGCATCTCCGTGCCGATCGGCACCATGGCTGCCTATGGGCTGGCGCGCATGAAGGGTGTGGGGACACGCAGTCTCCTGTTCGGGCTCTTGGCGATCCGCATGTTTCCGCACATCCTTCTCGCCATTCCCTTCTTCGTGCTCGCCACCTTTCTCAATCTCATCGACACCTATGCAGCGATGGTCATGGCACTTGTCGCCATCAATCAGCCTTTCACGATTTGGCTGATGCGCAGTTTCTTCCTGGATGTTCCAATCGAGCTCGAGGAGGCGGCATTTCTCGATGGCTGCAATCTCTGGCAAGTGTTCATCAAGGTGGCGGTCCCGGTTGTGAGGCCGGGTCTTTGGGTGACCGCGCTCTTCAGCATGCTGCTCGCCTACAACGAGTTCCTGTTTGCCCTAGTTCTGACCGGACCTGACACCAAAACCCTGCCTGTGGCGATCGCTGAATATGGCGGCGAAGACATCAATTACTGGTCGATCTCGGCGGCTGCCGCCATCGGCATTATGCTGCCGATCGTGGCCTTCATGATCTTTCTGCAGCGCCATCTTGTGCGCGGCATCGCTTTCGGCGCTGTCAAAGGATGAGCCGTCCGCGCCTTGGCCTGATCGGTCTGGGTCGAATCGCCGATCTCCATATCAAGGCCCATTTGACGCTCGATCGAGCCGATATAGTTGCCCTGTGCGACACCGATCGCGGCGCCCTCAAGCGAGCTTCCGGATTGGCACCGAACGCCGAATGTTCTCAGTCTCTGAACGATTTCATTCGCATCGGGCTCGATCTCGTCGAGGTGCTGACGCCGCACCCCTATCACGCGGAACAAGCGATCGCTGCCATGGAGGCTGGTGCTCATGTGAGCGTTCAAAAGCCGTTCGCGATCTCGCTCGACGAGGCCGAGCACATGATCGAAACTGCTGATCGGACCGGCAAGCGGCTTCTTTGCTACGAGAATTACTTGCATTTTCCGCCCGTGATCAAAGCCAGGGAACTGATTGCCGAGGGTAGAATCGGAAGGCCGCTTCATATGCGCATGCGAACGCTTGCAGGCGATCCCGGAAAGGCCTGGCAGGTTCAGGCAGCGACCTGGGCCTGGCGCGCTTCTCTGTTCGAAAGTCATGGCCTTGGCCGGCTCACCTTCGATGATGGTCATCACCGGTTGGCTACGGCGCAAGAACTCTTCGGTCCGGTCGCCGACGTTCGTGCTTGGATCGGCCAAACGCAATCGCCCAACGGCCCGGTCGACGCGCCGTCCTCGATCATGTGGCGCCACGTCGACCCGCCTGTACATGTGATTTGGGACGTGATCTATGCGCCCAAACTACCGATCAGGACGGACTACTATGCGCTTGACGAGCGGTTCGAAATCACGGGCGAGACCGGCATTCTCGAGATCACGCGGGCAACCGGGCGCATGCGGGACACGCCGGTCATCACACTCTACGCTGATGGCCGAACCACATCGTTCCACGATATCGAGGATGACTGGGGCCGAAGCTTCATTCGAGCGACATCGGCGATGTTGGATTGCATAATCGACGGCAAACCGCATCTATTTGAGGGAAGGCGAGCGCGTTCGGTGCTAGCGCTCGGGCTTGCCATCAGTGAGGCGGGACGAACCGGGGAGACGGTGAGAATTGGTGATGAAGGCAGAGCTTAAGGGTGCCATTGACTGCGACGTTCACCCGAATGTTCCCAGTGTCGAGGCGCTCTTGCCTTATTTGGACGACTATTGGCGGGAAATGATCGACGTTCGCGGCATGGAGGGATTTGCGACTCGCGCCTATCCACCAAACGTCGCGTCGAGTGCACGCGAGGATTGGCGCCACGGCCAGCGGCAAGCCGCAGAAAGCGTCGACAACATCCGAGAGGATCTGCTCGATCATTGGCAACTGGGCGGCGCTGTTCTCAACTGTCTTTACGGTGTGCAGCAAGTCAATGACGAGCATTTGGGTGCTGCCCTCTGCCGTGCGGTCAATGACTGGCTGATCGAGGAATGGCTCGACAAGGACGAAAGGCTCTATGGCTCGATCGTCGTGCCGCTGCAAAACCCACAACTCGCCGCAGAAGAGATCGAGCGGCGCGCCGCAGACAAACGGTTCGTTCAGGTCTTGATGCCCGGTATGCACGACCTGCCCTATGGCCGCCGACACTATTGGCCAATCTACGAAGCCGCGGCGCGACACGATCTCGCCGTCGGCCTACATCTCGGCAGTGCCTATCGCCAAGCCATCACAGCCGTCGGTTGGCCATCTTATCATGTCGAGGACTATGTCGATCAGACACAAGGCATGCAGGCTCAGGTAGCAAGCCTGGTCAGTCACAATGTCTTTGCAGAATTTCCAGATACCAAATTTGTTCTGCTCGAGTCCGGTGTGACCTGGCTTCCGGCGTTTCTCTGGCGATTCTCGAAATTTTGGCGTGGGGTGCGTATCGAGGTGCCTTGGATTGACAGTTCGCCCATGGACATCGTCCGTGACCATATCAGGGTGACACTGCAGCCGTTTGATGCGCCGCCATCCGCTGCTATTGTCGAGACATTCATGGAACATTTGGGATCGGACTCGCTCTTGTTGTTTTCGTCCGATTATCCCCATTGGCAGTTCGACGGTGATGAAGTGATCCCAGACGGCTTGCCCGACGACTTCAAAAAGCGCATGTTGCTGCAAAATCCGAGAGCAACATATCCACGGATCGGAGGTATCGCATGACCCTCGACACGATTACGAGCCCCACGACGGACGAGGTTGTCTCAGAGACACCGCGCGCCAAGGCGCCGCAGCGTCTTTCGATCATCGACAGCGATGTGCACCCGACGGTTCGCACGATCGGCGAGATCAAGCCGTTCCTGAGCGATTATTGGTGGCGTTATCTCCAGTCCTACGGCCAGCGGCCGCGCCACGGTTTCGCAGAAGGCGATCCCTACCCCAAGGCAGCGCCTCGTGCAGCGCGACGCGACGCGTGGACGGAAGATGGCGGCCAGCCGGGGAGCGATCTCGACTTCATGCGCAAGCACTATCTCGATCCGTACAATATCGAGTATGCTATTCTCTCGCCTTTGCAGCCGACGGCGCAAGGTGACCGCAATCCTGAGTTCGCCATTGCGCTGTGCTCTGCCGTCAATCAATGGCAGATCGAGAAGTTCGTGCGTGCTGACCCGCGCTTTAAGGCCTCGATCACAATTCCCTTCGAGGACGCCCCTGCGGCAGTCGCCGAAATCGAACGATGTGCCGACAATTCGGCCTACGGACAGATCCTCATGTTGGCGCGGACGAGCATGCCACTCGGCAATCGACGCTACTGGCCGATCTACGAAAAGGCGCAGGAAGTCGGCATGCCCATCGGTGTCCATGTCTTCGGCTATAGCGGTCATCCCGTGACCGGTGCCGGTTGGCCGACTTACTACATCGAGGAAATGACCGGCCACGCCGCGGCCTGCCAGGCCGGAGTGACGAGCCTTGCCATGGAAGGTGTTTTCGAGCGCTTTCCTGGCCTGAAGATGATCATGATCGAGGGCGGCTTCGGCTGGCTGGCACCCTTGATGTGGCGTCTAGATAAGCACTGGGCGCGCCATCGCGAGGAAGTGCCTCACGTGACGGCACCCCCATCGGAAACACTCAAGCAACATCTTTGGATCAGCACCCAGCCGATGGAAGAACCCGAGCGCAGCCGTCATCTGGTTGAGGTGATGGAGTGGATCGGTTGGGACCGGCTGCTCATCGCCACCGACTACCCGCATTGGGATTTTGACGATCCGAGCTTTGCCCTTCCGAGAAGCCTCGGTCTCGAAAAACGCCAGGCGATCTGCTCAGGCAACGCCCGGAACGTCTACAAACTCCAGTGACATCAACGAGCCCGGGGGAGGTGGCAAGGCCGTCTCGCCCACCGACATCGAAGTTTGTTGTCGCGCGTGCCGATGAGATCGCCCCTGGTGAGCGCAGGCTGGTTTCGGTGCGTGGCCGTGACGTGGCGATCTTCAACGTCAATGGCGAGTATCTGGCGATCCTCGATCGCTGCCCTCATCAAGGCGGAAGTCTTTGCCGTGGTAAGGTGATCGGCCGGATCGAAGCGGATGGCCCAGGACGTGTCCGTTATTCCGGCGCCGGCGAAGTCGTGCGATGCCCATGGCACGGCTGGGAATTTGATCTTCGGACCGGGAAGTCACGATGCGATCCCCGCAAGACCTGGGTGAAGAGCTATACCACGAGCGCGGAACGCGGCGAAGAGATCCTCGAAGGACCTTATGTTGCCGAGACATTCAAAGTCGAGGTCGACGAAGACTATCTGGTCATCGAAGCTTGACTTTTCCCCGGTGGACCAATCATAACGACTACTCGGCAGCGGGTAAAATCTGGGTCAGTTGCTCGCGGAAGTTGGTGTCCTTCGCATGGCTTAGGCACGCGTCATCCAGAAGGTTGCGGAGCATCCCTGCCACCACCTCATCACGCGGTGCTGCGCCGACGAAGGTCTCGGAAGACGCATTGAACACCCAGCCACCTTGCGGCGTTTCGCGGAAGACCATATCGGCCGGACCCTCGGCATTGAGACCGCGGGCGATGCACTTGAAGCCGCTGCTACCTGGCCCGATTTTGCCGGTGAAGAAGCCGCTGGCACCCGATCCGCCGATGCCTTTCGTCTTCATACCGTCAGGCCAGGCTCGATTGGCGCTGTCGCGGCCGAAAACGCAATCGGCGGGCAAACTCGTGCCGTCAAACAGCCAGGATTGCGGCACCGAGGCTTTGTAGGGGGCAGCGGTATAGGCGCCATCGAGCGTGAAGATCGTGCCGACGCGCTTGGCGGTATCCTCGAGGACGACTTCATGCGCCAAGACCTGCGTTGCGTCCTGGTTGTGGAGCACGAGCTCGGCCATCGGCTTGCCCGATGCGACGAAGATCCTGCCCCCCAGTTCGATGAACCGGTCGAAAGCATTGAGCATTTGCGGTGACCAGTATTCACCGTGGCCTGCAAAAATTAACAGCGAGCTTTCCTGGACAATTTCATCAAATGCCAAGTCTCGATCCGAGTAAACGCCATAGTCGTAGCCATGCTCTTCCAAAAAACCGATCATGGCCCAGTCATTGCGGGCATGTCTCGAATGATAATCGTTCGAATAACGAACCTGCCCCTTGAGATCATCGGCGATCAGCGAGTTGGGCCGTTTTTTTGGCAGATAGGTCTCGTGGAAATGACCTGGACCGGCCAGTTCTCTTTGCACATTCAAGAGCTTGCCTGTAAGCCAACTATAATAGGTATTGGTGTAGTTCGAGATTCCACCATAGTCATTGTAGGCATCCCAGGTCGTCGTCGTCATGATAACAGAAATCGCCTTCGGCTGGGATGGCTTGACGATCAGGGGGATGATGAACTCGCTCTTTTCGTTATTCTCGTGAGTGAGCCTGACACCGTAGAAGCCAGGGGCCAGGCCCATAGTTTCCAATTCTGTCGTTTGGCACCAATCAAAGCCTTTGATTTGATGAAATCTGTTTGATTGGTGTGAGCGGGGGATGTTGAAGGCTATGCCGACCTCCTCCACCTCGACGCCATACCGGATCACTTGGGCATTTGTGGCTGCGGTCGTGTGGATGAAAAGACATACCCTTTCGCCTTGAAAATATGAATATTTATCGGCAAAGCCTGCGAGGTTGCCAAGCTTAGCGGTATATGTTCCGCGCCGTGTGAAGCGATCGAGTTGATAGAGAACGAGAGTGGCAACGCCACCGCCAATCAAGACGAGAAGAAGCACGATGATCGGCGCTACCGTAATGGCGGTCCAGACGACCTCGATCAGTGCAGTCACAATGGCTCTCCCAGCAACGGCACTCTCTGTCGCGCACATGGCTTGCAGCCAAACGGACATTGCCGTTACTTGCGATTAGCCGCTGAAGGTCACTGTGTCTTCGACAAAATCGGAAGATAAGTACCAGCGTATCCGCCGAGCAGGTCGAACGCTTGCGTTTTGTCGAGTTGGTATTGAGACGTTACTTGAGCTTTCGCGTGAAAACGAGACCCACACTGTCTTTGAGCGTCAACGGACCGCCGATATAGTCGCCGCCGATTGGTGGCGTGCGCAGGGCTAGATGCCAGCCATCGCCCTCGAGGCCGGCGACTGGCAGGGATAACGGATCGAAATCCTCGACCGAATCGCCTTCCATATTGGCGACCATGAACACCTGCTCGCCTTCGGGACCATGACGCAAGGATTGGAACAGCACCGTGCCTCTTACCGGTTCACGATAGGTGAACACATCGTTAGCCGCGAGATTGTCACGCAGCCAGGGACGCGCACGGCGAAACTCTCTAAGATCCAAGAAGAAACGAGTGAGTTGATCACTCAACGAGCCATGAGCATGACTGAGGTTGCAGTATTCATGCATATCGTCCATCCAGGAGCGGGCAAGGGTCTTGAGCGCCTTGACAGTGACCGGTGTGGGGCCGGCAACTGGTGGCACCACACTGTTTAAGAGCGTGACGATGGTTTGAAGATCATACTCGGTGACTTCGACGAGACCGGGAAGGAATTCAAGAAAACGCGCGAGTTTATCACGATCGTCAAAGCCCATAGCCTTGAGGCGGCGGAAATTGCCGGGCTTGTCGTAGGTCTTGTCATCAATCTGCCATTTGAGCGAGATTGCTTCCTCGGCGACGACTTTGACACCGTACTTGTCGTCTTGATTTCGGATGAAGCCCCAACTTGCGCGTGCGCGAGCATTGAGAAAATCCATGGGCACGCCTGGAAAAGCCGCATAGGTCACTAATTCGACGGCTGGGTTATCATACGCTTTGTCGAGGATCTCCATCTTGGTATCCCCGAGGCGCGTATTGATGGCAAGCTTGGGGCTCACCTGCGTGCCACGCCTCAGAGTATCATGATTGGAGCAACCGCTAATCCAGTTGGATCCATGCTTGAGAATTTCTTGAATACGCCACCATTTGGAAAGCCAGAATCCATAAATGAAAGGCGTGTTGTGGGCGAAAGTCAGAGGTCCCCATTGAAAGACGTCGGGATCGTCCTGATTGTCGATGACGGCACGGTAGGTCGACGAGAGTTCCCAATCTTCTTGCGGCCAAGGTCGTCCGTCTTCGAAAATGAACCATGGGCGATAGCGGCAGCCCGCGACGTCTTGAGTGACGTCCGCCATGCTCTGTAGATACTCGTCATCGTGACGCAATTCCCAGGCGTCGGCGTCCCACCATTTGAAGTCTTGTGCACCGTCAACGCGCACGCCATCGGCACCGAAATTGACCTTGCGGCGTTGCATTTCGAGCAGAATAGCGCGAACCATCGGCCGGCGATAGGCGAGATCCTGGCCATACATGTTGGGCCCGGCAAAAAACTGACTGTTGAGAACGCGAAGGCCCTGATTGTCACTATGGCCGTAGACGACATCGAAGATGACGCGGATTGGTTGGCCCGGAAAGTTATGCAGTTCGGCAATGAAATCGACGAGTTCGTCGGGCCGGCCGGTCTCGAGCAAAGTCGGGCTTACGGCAGCCGATCCCGCGATCACGACGTCATAACCCCAGTTGGTGGTATTCGGGCGTAGCAGTTCGACCGAAAGCGCTTCAGCCGTGCTTGCTGATTCTTGCCAGAAATCGGGTCCGGTCTCATAAACGGTTGTCGGTTCAACCGGCAAGAGTTGTACAGCGTCATAGCCTAGGAAAATACGCTCTTCGGGGGTCAGCGGCGTGTCGTTGCGTACGCAGTGGGCAAGATGCTGATAGTGACGCCTCAGGCTTTCAAGCGTTCCGCCGGCCGTGGCCGTCGGTATATGAATTTGCAGAATATTGGTCGCAACCGGCATTTTGATGGTCTGGGACGCTGCAAGGCTATCGAAATAGGTGCTATCGTTTCGATCACGCTGCATCTTGGCGCTATCATAGATTTCGGCAGGCGCCATCGCGCCAAAGGGCAAAGAAGCGGCGAGAGGATCGAGGATCCGCTGCCATATGCCGTCAGCGTCGCGGTAGGTCAACGCATAGAAGTGGCCGGTCGTTTTGCGCGTTCCTGCAACAAGCCCCTCGACGGCTGCAAAAACCAAATCATCGATGCGGCTGACGGATAGGCGATAGCGTTTGAATTTGGTCGATTGCCGTGAAAGCTTGAGATCGATTGCATCAAGCGGTTCCAAGATCTCGAGGAGGATGTCGTGATCCGGGACATGCCACTCGACGAGTTCGGGCACCCAAAAGCCGAACTCGACACACCTGTTTTGAAGCCGGGCACCGAGAAATGGAGCAATCTCGGCGCTAGCTGCAAAGGAAGAAAGCCCCCGATCTCGCACGGTCATGACGCGATCGATCAGATCTTGCGTCAATTCTGCGTTCAGCTTGGGCTCGCTCATGAGTTGGGATAACGTTGTTCGGCTATGATGTAGCGATGAGAACGGTCGCGGGAGACGCGAGTTCGGACAATTCAATACTGGGCCCGGAGGTTATCTGCCGTCCCCAAACAATGTCATGCCATGACCGGTTAGCAAGGTGATCGGGTAATGTGACCGTGCCGCGCGGCATGTCGGGCATATCGATTGTAGCACCACGGTGGCGCACGATCGTGACAGCCGCATGTCCGTCCCATTCTCGGAGAAAGCCGAAGAACCCGTCCTGTTCCGAGCTTTCGATCGTGAGAGGAGTGTAGGTCCCTTCCAAAAACAAGCGTGGCTGCTGCTTGCGGCACCTGAGAATTTGGGCCATGACAAGCTGCTTCAGCTTGCCGGAGCGCCATTCTTCCGGCGGGATTTCGGGAATTTCGTGAAGCCTATCGAGGTCGAGTTCCCGGCGGTTATCTGGATCAACGAGCGATTGATCGAAGAGCTCGGTTCCCTGATAGATGTCTGGGATGCCGGGGCAGGTGAGTTTGAGTGTGATTTGCGCGAGGCTCATCGCGACCGCGTGAGGTGCAAGCTCGTCGCAATAGGCGCCGATGCGCCGGTGCAAGGCCTCGTCCCGAAGACAACCTCGAGCGAAACTGGCGATCGCTTGTTCGAAGGCGGTGTTGGGTTCTGTCCAGCTTGTCTCGGCCTTGGCCTCGCGAAAGGCCTTTTCGAGGTAGGCCAGAAGACGCTCCTCGAGTTGCTCATCGTCGGTCTGCGTGAGCGGCCACATACCAACTAAGGTTTGAAAGATAAAATAGGCTTGCTCGGCGCTCGGCATTCCTCCGGTTCGGAACGGCTCGGCCATGTGCGCCCATGTCTTGACCTCATCGTTCCAATGTTCCGCATGGCATGAAAGGCAAGCGATCCTAAGTCGCGTGTCCTCGCCACGCTTGGTGTCGTGGGTTGCCGTGGCAATCAGTGCGCGGGGCCAGCGTGCCGCCCGATGGCCAAAGAATGCATGCAGTTTTTTGACGCTCACGGGACCTGCATCCGGTTCGCCGCCCACTTCGTTGAGAGCGATAAGGCGGTACCAACGATAGAATGCGGTGTCCTCCATCGCTTTGGCCATTGCAGGCCCGGTGAGTTGCTCGAAGCGCTGGAGATGCACTGACTTCGGCGAAAGCTTGCGGCGTAAGAGATCGAATACCGCCCGATCGCAAACAAGCGCGCTCCGGGCTTTGTCAAAGGCACCGTTCAACCGTGCTCGATCATCTTCGCTAAAGCGTCGGGTTCCGTAGGTGCGATAATAGGGAAAAGCCAGAATGACGCCGCGAATGGCGGTCTCAATCTCGCTTCTCGGAGAATCGGCGTCCGGCTCGGCCAATAGACCGACAACAAGGCGATCGAATTCGGCCTTCAAGTTCTCATCGAGTATCTTTTGCTTAGCGGCGTAAAGGATTTCCTGGAATGCTTCGGGCTTGCCGCCAAACGCGCGATAGGTGGCATCCAGGGCCGTGAGACCACCAGGGTCGACAAAAAGCCCTAGTATGGCATTGAGACACTCATAGCCCGTTGTGCCATCGACTGCCCAGTCGGCAGGCAAGTCTTCATCTTCGCCAAGAATTTTCTCGACTAGAACCCATGGACCTTGACCTCCGGCCACCGGCCAATGGGCAATGAGTTTGTCGAGATAGCCTGTCGGGTCCGCGAGGCCGTCGATGTGATCGATCCTCACACCATCGACCCCGCCCCGATCGATCAGTTCGAAGAGTGTCTTGTGCGTGTCCTCAAAAACGGCATCGTCCTCGACGCGGACGCCTGCGAGTTCTGTAATGTCGAAAAAGCGGCGCCAGTTCAAAAGGCTGTTGCCGCACCGCCACCAGGCGAGCCGCCAGTGTTGATGGTCGAGGATCTCTTCGATTGAGCCCTCGGGCGTGTCGGGTGCCAGGGGGAAAATGTGGTCGTGATAGCGCAATGCCGGCTCAGAGGTGTCGATCAGCTCGAGTTCGCCCGCTTCGAGGATTTCCGAAATCGGCCGGCCCAAGAATGGCAACAACACCTTGTTGGGCACACCGCCAATGGTGCTGGCCCAATCGACATCGAAAAATCGGGCCGCCTGGCCCTGCGAGCCTTCCCGCAGCATGGCCTGCCAGAATGGGTGCTCGGATCCGATCCCTAGGTGATTGGGAACAATATCAAGCAAGAGACCCAGGCCATGATCATGAAGTACGGTTGTGAGGTGCTGAAAGCCCTCTTCGCCGCCAAGTGCTGGGTCAATTATCCGAGGATCGACGCAGTCATAGCCATGGGTCGAGCCCTGGCGGGCTTTGAAGATTGGAGAGAGATAGAGATGGCTGACGCCCAGCCTTTGGAGATAAGGCACAAGCTTGGCGGCTTTGGCGAAATCCATATTGCCGCGGAGCTGGAGGCGATAGGTGGCAACAAGCGGTGCCGTCATTGCTGCCTTTCATTCTCGATGACGTGAAGGAGCCGTTGAACACGCGGATCCGCCAAGAGATCCTCGACGGGACGGTTCATCCTGCAGCGCCAGTTAGGATGTTCGTCGATCGTGCCCGGCAGATTGGCTTGCTCCAACTCCGCTGCGAGATCCTCGAGCTGAACGATGGTCAAGACCGCTTTGCTGCGCGCGAGATAACGAGAGAGGGCTTCGATGAGATCGGAAGAATCGATGTCTTCCGCTTGAAGCGCGCGCATGAGACAGTCCTTGTCATGATTGCGGCCGTCATGTTCCCGTTGGATAGCGTTTTGGTCCGGAAAGAGGCTGAGCTTTTCTCGCCAGGTGATGTCGCGGTGCTCGAAAAATCCGCGAATCGTCGGAAGGTCATGCGTCGAGATCGAGGCGAGTGCCTGTCTTGGAAAATGATTTGGACTGAGCGCTCTATTGCCTTCGCGCTCGAACCATAGGACTTTGCAAGAAAGCATGCCAGCTTGCGCCATGCGCTCGCGGAAACCTTCGGGCACGGTGCCCAGGTCCTCGCCAATAACGAGGCATCGGTTGCGATGGGATGCCAGGGAGGCAAGGCGGCACATGATCTGAAATGGAAATCGGACATAGGTTCCGTGCCTTGGCTCCATGCCCCTTGGGATCCAGAATTGCCGTTCAAGGCCGATGACATGATCGATGCGCAAAGCCCCTGCGTGGCGTGTGTTGGCGGCAAGGTCGTCATAGAGCGGGCGGAAATTCTGGGCTGCCAAGGCGGACGGCGAAAATGGCGAAAGGTCCCAGTATTGACCTTGAGCGCTGAAGGGATCAGGGGGTGCTCCAATCGATACGTCCCGCAAGCTCAGTCCCGG
>CAYPOV010000115.1:10863-13012 GCA_964412385.1 uncultured Geminicoccaceae bacterium | reverse complement strand
GCCGTCATAAATCCTGACATAGATATCCCGCTGAAGTGCCAAACCGCCACCAGCATAGAGCCAAGCTGCATAGTCTTCGGGACCGACACCAAATGGAAGGCCGGCCACCAACAGTTCACCGACGGCATTGGCGGTCTGGTTAGCAAGCGAGATCGCAAAATTTAATCCGCCACCATCACTCCCAGCGGCCACAGCCTGGTGCAGATCTGGGAACGCCTCGCGGATGGCAACCGGCGACGGCCTAGCAATCGCGTGGTCACTGGGCGGCAGGGGTGCTGTCACATAGAGCTCGATATCGACGCCCAGGGGCGCGAGCGCCTGATTCGCCATGTCGACGAAATGGGCGGCCGGACCGCCGATCGGGTGGCTTCCGCCCGGCGGTGAGTCTTGGGCGACCAGTGGCGGCAGCGATGAATGAACGGCGATCGTGTCGGCTTCGGCGCCAGCCCCGTTGGCAAGGACCAGCGCGGCCGAGCCGATCAGCAGAGTACGTCTCATGGGTCGATCAGTTGTGATCGGCCGCGACACCCTGGGTCAGGAAATCGACCACCCACAAACGGATCGTCTCATCGGTCGGATTCTCCCACCATTGCGAGATACCCTCATCGTCAAAGGTGATGGCACCCGCCTCATGGGTGATCGGGCCCTCGACATCGCTTCGGTGCTCGATGATGGTGCCATTGAGCACATAGGTGATGGCGGGACGGCCGTCATGGGTGTGGATCGGCACAACGCCCTCGGGTCCGACGACGACGAACCGGCCGCGCATGAAGCGCCCGTCAAGCCCGGCCTCGGGAAACTCGGCATTGAGGTCGATCATCTCACGATCCTCAATCGTCATATTCTTGGGCGCTGCGGGTCCCGTAAGGCCATTGATCGTGGTCGTTTCGACCTCTTGCGCTGCAGCGTTGGCGGCGACAAGAGCGAACGTGATGGCGGCAGCGGCTGCCGCGCAATGATTCCGCATGATCACGAATCCTCGCATTGATTTCGAACGCGGGAGGTCTAAGCGCAGGCCGCGATCACGGCACAATCAAGAACCCGCGAGCTGTTGCACTGCAGCAAAACACGTCGTTGTGGTGATGCCTCATGAGCCCAGGAATTTGCAGCGGTGCCAGACCTCGATCGACGCACTGTCTCCCTGTTCGAGGTTTAGGGTGTCTTCACTCAACTCGATGGGCGGTGCCTTGGGGTTTGACGATGGACGATCCCTGGATCTCGAAATGCTGCCCGATTTCAAGGACATGAGGGACCACTCTGGAGCCTCGCGGCAAACCATCATCTTGTGCGTCGATTTTCGACCTTTATGGTACATTCCGATCCCGGTGTTGACTCAAAAATTCGCCGATGATCTAAGAATTTTCGCCTTGAGGAGTCTATGTTGGCTCGGTTGTTATTTGCATTTCTTGCCACAATTGTTGTCAGCGGATCGGTCTTCGAGACCGCGTGGGCGCAAACCAAGCCTGATCTTGTCCGCAATAGTGATCTGACTGTGCGGGTCGAAGAAATCGGACGCATGCCCTTTGTCAGTCCGCCGCAGCTAGAGTCGCCGGTCGCTATCGGCAATGATCTCTATCTCATTGACAAAAAGAGGGGCATCTACCGCTTTCGACCCGAAAATCCCAATAATCCTCAACTTATCTACAGCACGGATCAAGTTCCGAACGGTCTTCGTTCGAGTCCGACAGTTTTGAACTTAGCACCGGGCGATAATTCTTCTTCGCTTTTTGTGATGTTTACGGCGCGATCCGAGCCGACGGCCTCAATCCCGACATTTCGCCTGCCGCCGGCCTTGCCCGGCTTGTGCTGCCGCGTCAACAATAGCATCATTTTGGATGACTTGTACCGCATAGGACCGATCCCACCCGAAGCCTCTCCCGTTTCGGGGACTACCAGGAATGTGTTCCAAGTCCTCTACAGGTTCGATATGCAACAAAATGGGCTGACCAATGCAAGGCCGATCGTCGCTTTGGAGACGCAGGAGGTTTCGACCCATGTAGGCGGCGGCATGGTCCGCTTGCCCAACGGCAAAATCTTGTTCGCGACAGGCGATGCCTTGCCGACGGGGACCGACGGCGGCAGCGCGCCCCAAGATCGGAATGAGCATGTCGGCAAGCTCTTGATCATCAATCCGGACAACGGCAATGTC
>CAYPOV010000115.1:0-10763 GCA_964412385.1 uncultured Geminicoccaceae bacterium | reverse complement strand
GCAATGTCCAGCATCTCGATCTCACCCAAAACTCGACCGGCTCGGCTTATCTGGGCTTTGTGGATATCGGCGGCGTGACGGCCGAAGAGATCAACTTCGTGCGCCTCAATGCGCTCCTCAATACCACCAGCCTGGAGAATTTCGGCTGGGGCCGCCATGCCGACGGCCGAGCACGCGAGGGCACCTTTTACATCGAGCCCGGCATCGCGCTGGTGCTAGGCTCGCAGCCGCCTCTCGATCGCGCCGCCCCTTCGCCCGAGAACGGCTTTATCCAGCCGCAATCCCAATATGGCCGTAATGATCCCAATGGCGGTGTGGCAGTTTCGGGACCGGTGACATCCAATCGCTCGTTCGACAGGATCACCGCCCTCTTTGGCGACCTCAGGGAAGGCACTCTCTATGCGTCAACCTCGTCATTCGACGCCACCGATCGGCCGGTTTTCCGCGTCAACATGGTGAATGAGAACGGCAATCCCATCGCCACGCTCAAAGAGTGTACGGGCGGCAACCGCTCTGACCCGCGCTTTTTTCGTTTTCCCGATGGCTCTGCCCGCATGATCTTGGAACGCAATGGCCGCATCTATCGCCTCACCGAGATCACAGGCAACGATCCTGCACCCGACCCTGGCCTTCCAACAGGCGACGGCAACCTCATCCAGCCTCTGGCCGATGTCCCTGCAGGCGAGGTGCTGTTTCAATGGCAGAGAACCAATGGTGCTACGCATATTCTCTGGCGCGTGACCGACAGTGCCGGCCGTGTGCTCGACGCCACTCGACGCGTGCTTTCGGCTTATGATTGCAACAACGACAATCTGTGTGAGTGGTCCAAACAACTATCGCAAGGCGACTACGGCTGGGACATTCAGCCATTTAACAAGGGCACCAGACTGGGTGACCGCGAAAGTGCGCGCTTTTCCGTGGTTGGCGGCGGCAATAACGCCGATGGCCAGCCCGACAACAACAATTCGGGTGATGACCAGACGGGTAACGATAGTTCTGGCGATGGCCCTCTCATCAGTCCCTTAGGCTCAATCGCCGATAACGGTTCCAGCCCCTTCGAATGGACTTCGATCAATAGCGCCGATCGTTACCTTTGGCGCGTGAGCGATAATCGAGGCAATGTCATCGATGCCACCAAGCGCATTCCTAGGGGGTTCGGCTGCCAGAACGACAATCGTTGCACCTGGAGTAAGCCCTTGCCGCCAGGTATATATTCCTGGGACATTCAGGCGTTTCGCAACAATACCAAGTTCGGTCCACGTTACGCAGCCGATTTCACCATCGGTTCTGGCGACCATCAGGACAACAATGACGGTGATGACAGCAATGATGGCCAAGACGGCAATAGTGGCAATGACGATCAGGGCACCAATAGTCCGGGCGCGCTAGATTTGATTGCGCCCATTAACAACACTATCTCGACCAATTCGGTCACGTTTGAGTGGTCATCGCTTTCGGCGGCGACCCGCTATCTCTGGCGCGTCCTCGACAATAATGGAAGTCTTGTTGACGCAACCAAACGCGTGCCCAAAGCCTATGGCTGTGCCAACGGCGAAGACTGCCAATGGACGCTATCCTTGCGGTCCGGAACTTATACCTGGGATATCCAGGCCTTTGCCGGCAATGCCAAACTTGGTAGTCGCCCGTCAGCGGATTTCACGGTTCAGTAGGTTGAGCAGATCCCTGGCCAGATTGAAAACGCACGGGCGCACTGTGACTGCTGGTGCTATTGCTTTGGCTCCAACCCAAGCTTTAGAAATGCTCTGTCTCTGCCTTGCCAGTGGGCACAGTCGCGAATGAAGGCGACAAAGCGATCGTCCAGCATGCCGCGAGCGGTGGCGAGTTGGGGAAGGTTATAGTCGCCGCCCACGTTGAGTTCGACGATAAGCGGGCCGTCCGCGGCGAAGGCAATGTCCCAGGCTTGCATACGGAGAGCCGGAAAAGCGCTCGACGCTGACAGGACAAGATCCCGTAGCTTGTCCCAATCGGGCAGGCGAAATCCATTGAGAATCGCCCTGCTAGTCGGATGGGTCTCGATTTCCTTTTGCGAGGGCCCGGAACCCTGAATAACCCGGGTAACTTGACCCTCATCCTTGTCGAGCAGCGCCAAACAATTGCCTTCGCGCCAAAAATTGTCGGCGATGTTCGAACCCGATGGGATCTTCCAAAGTGCACGATGGATCATGGGCCCCTCTGATGTTACAAGGACAATGATCCTTGCGGTGGCCACAGTTGCACCGCACACCGAGACCATATCGGGATGTTGCGTCACACAATGCTGGAAAAGATAGCCTTCATCAGCGAATGCGCCGATCGCCTCGATCAACGCATCAACGGCGACGGTTTGGCCGCCGCCCGCGATGACGGTATCGGAGGCCGCGTCATAGCCCTCGAGCCGCAACACACCCCCGCTCCGAATACCACGGACCGGCTTGCCGAAGAGCGGCGTAGTCATGCCGCGTCGCAGATAGCTCGCCAGCGCCTCGTTACTTCCCAGGCTCTCAACGCCTGGAAATGCCGCGGCTCTTCGATAAACGGCTGCGGTTTGCGGAATGGGGAAGCCGAGTGATTGCAGCAGGCTGTAGCAAACCAGCTTGTCGTGCGCCATGACCCAGGAAGCCGGCTCGCAGGTCAGTTGATGGAGCTTGGTCTCGAGCGCCTTGCCGACAAAACGCTTTTTCTCTTGGGCATCGACGGCGTCGTCATAGAGACGGTAGTAGAAATACTCCTGTGGCGAAATTTTTCCTCGTCCAAATCGAAGGCGCGCCAGTTCCTTCACCTGGGCCATGGGTGTCTTGCCTAGGCTCTTAGTAACCGATTTGATGCAGGGACCAAGCGGCAGTTCCGGCAACTGCGGGGTCAGATCGAGGGCTTCGGCATGGCTCATTATTCGCGTCCGTCTCAGCGTTCAAGGCATGGTGCTGGTACCGGCGAGCGTGTGAAGATTCGGTTAATTGGGCTTTCAAAAAACTTCGGCCATGCGCGGTGTGGCTTCACCGATCTTTAACCATCGAGGATTAGTGTTCTCGTCACGACATCACCATGGCAGGTGCGACGCGGCATGAGCGAGTCCAAGATCAGCGATTTCGACGAACGGTCGGCAAGCTCGCTTGATCCGGAGGATTGGCAGGATTTTCGGGCTCAAGCCCACAAAGCGCTCGATCAGGCAATCGATTATCTTGAACTTGCACGCGAGCGGCCGGTTTGGCAAGCGACTCCGCCGAAAGTCAAAGAGGTGTTTTCAGCACCTGTGCCTCTTCAGGGTCGCAAGATCGAGCGCGTGATCGAGGACGTCCAAAGCCACATTATGCCTTATGCAACCGGCAACACTCATCCGGGATTTTGTGGCTGGGTTCATGGCGGCGGCACGGCGGGAGGTGTCGTCAGCGAAATGTTGGCGGCCGCCGTCAATGCCAATTGCGGAGGCCGTGATCACGCACCGATTTACGTCGAACGCCAGGTCTTGAGTTGGTTCAAGGAAATCTTCGGGTTTCCACCCCAGGGCAGCGGCCTTCTCACGTCTGGAACCTCGATGGCGACGCTCATCGCGCTGACCATTGCCCGCGATGCCAAGGCGGGATGGGACACGCGTCGTGAAGGCGTCGCTGCAGGTGCCGCAAGACTCTTGTGCTACGCGTCGAAAGAAGCTCACGGCTCTGTCGCCAAAGCGCTCGAGCTAGTCGGTCTTGGGACGAATGCCTTGCGATCCGTTGCCATCGACAGCGAGCGGCGTCTCTTGGTGGACGATCTTCATCGACAAATCGAGGCCGATCTTGCGGCAGGTCATCGGCCGTTCTGTGTTGTCGGTACGGCTGGTACCGTCAATTCCGGTGCGATCGATGATTTGGACGCTATCGCATCGCTATGCCGGGAATTCGGTCTTTGGTTCCATGTCGATGGCGCGTTCGGTGCCCTGGCTCAGCTTACGCCCCATGTGCGCCATCGGCTTCAAGGCATTGATCGGGCCGACTCACTCGCGTTCGACTTCCACAAATGGCTGCAAGTGCCTTATGATGCTGGCTGCCTCTTGGTGCGGAACGAAGCGGCCCATCTTGCGAGCTTTGGCGGCCGCCAGCCCTATCTGAGGGTCGGAACGCGTGGTCTTGCGGCAGGAGCACCCTGGTTTTGTGAATATGGCCCCGAACTTTCGCGCGGCTTCAGAGCACTCAAGATTTGGGTTACGATGCATGAGCACGGGCTCGAAAAGCTCGGTGCCATGGTCGCCAAACATTGCGAGATCGCAAAAGTTCTAGCGATCCAGATCGCAGGTGAGCCCGAGCTCGAGCTGCTCGCGCCACAATCCCTCAATATCGTGTGTTTTCGCTACGCCGATTCCGCTCTGCCTCATGACTGCCTGGACTCCATTAATCTGGATATTGTCGAAACGCTCCAGGAGAATGGCATGGCCGCACCTTCGACCTGTATGATCGACAGATCACTCGCGATCCGTGCCTGTTTTTGCAATCATCGAACAACTCTCGGCGATGCAGTCAATTTGCTCGAAGCGGTGCTTCAGCTTGGCCGCGTCCAGCGTGATGATCGCGCAGAGACGCAAGCCGGCAATAAGGAGTTCCCCGTCCCTATGCCAACCATTGTCTCGCCGGCGGATACCGCTGCACCAATCGGCAATCATATTTCCTGACAAAGAGTTAGCGACGATCCTTGAGAGTCTTCGGTCGGTCTTGTCATAGATCCCAATGGTGACGACGCTCAACGAGAGCATTTTCACGACTATTCCCGGTTCTCCCGCTTCTGTCCCCAAGGCAGAAGGCCTCCGCATGAAGAATGCGGATCTTGGGGTCGATTTGTACCTCAATGATCACAACGCGATCCGGGGTACCTTCCGCTTCGAGCACTGACGTGGCTCGAGGCGCAGCCTCGATGACAAACAGCATCACCGACGGGAAGAGCCTGCATCGGCGCTAGTTTCTCATCACTGCAGGGGCACTTACCGCTGCGGCGTGGCTCTCTTTAACGATCTGGGCGGCGAGCCCATATTGACGGTAACTCGATCACGGCGATGGGACCCAAATCGGCCTTGCCGGCGCAACTTGCCGGTCGCTCCCGGCAGGCGATTTTCTGGTGCCGGCGACACTCTATCTGAGCGGCTGGGTTCTCATGCGCGCAGCAATGATGCTGCCGAGTACACTCCCGCTCTTAGAGATCTATCGTCGCCTGATCCAGCGCCAACCGGATCGCCATCTGCTGTTGGCGCTCATGATCTTCGGCTATCTCACCACCTGGGTCGGCTATGGCCTCGTGGCTCACGCCACCGATCTTGTGCTTCATGAGATGGTGCACGAGGGCCCCTGGCTCACCTTCAATGGCTGGGCCATTAGTGCATCTGTCCTCGCTCTTGCAGGCATCTTTCAATTCAGCCGTCTGAAATATACCTGTCTCGACAAATGCCGCATACTGCTCGGCTTCGTCATGGTGCATTGGCGCGCGCGTCACAAGTGTTGGCAGGCGATACGCATGGGGCTCCGACATCGGCTCTTTTGCGTCGGCTGTTGTTGGGCATGACGATGGCCACGACCTCGATACCGTCAGAACGCTCTGCCTTACGCGCGGCCATCTCTCGAAAATCCCCATAGGTGCGATCCTCGGCCAGCAGTTAATCCCTGCCCGACTCACGCGCCCTGTCCGGATCTGATGACAGAGCGCCGGCAACGAGCTCATAGCGATCCGAGATTCGCGCCCCCATGGCATGGATTTCACCGCTCAACGCACCGCGGCCGCCGCCGACCGTGCCCAAGCACAGGCGCCGCGTCGGACGTAGAAATTTCGGTCTTGCTTGTTCGTCACCCATGTCGCCTCGCTCCGATCTTTCGCGTTCCTGGAGCACACTCATCTCGATGATGGCACAAAGGGCTGGATGACGGGATCGAGCTTACCGCCCTGAAGCCAGCGTGCCATGAGTTCGATGGTGCCGGCGCTCATCAGAATGCCGTTATGGCCATGGCCGGTTGCCATCGAGAGCCCTTCGATCGGCGTGGGTCCGAGGATGGGCATATGGGTGTCGCTGGTTGGTCGAAAACCGACCCAGCTTTCGACAAGCTCGAGATCGGCAATATCGGGCACGCTTTGATGGGCGGCTGCCAGCAGCTGGATCATGCCTCTGGCAGTCACACGCTCATCGAAGCCGACCTCTTCGGTGGTGGCACCAATCACGAGCCGACCCGAAGTTCGGGGCACGATGTAGATGCCTTGCCCCCAAAGGGCGTGGCGAACCAGTGGCCTTTCGGGGTTCATCGCGAGTGCCAGCATCTGACCTTTTGTGGGGTGTACGGAGGCGATGTTGCCAACGCCCTCGATCGCATTGCACCAGGCACCGGCCGCGATCAGCACATGTCTTGCCTCGATGACCTTGTCTTTGAGACGAATGCCTTCAATTCGTCCATTCTCTCGCATGAGCCCGACAACATGGGAGTTTTCATGGAGCATGCCGCCGGCTTTGCTGAATGCGTCCCCCAAAACCTGGGCAAAGCGCCGATTATCGACATCATGGTCATGCCGGCTGAGCAGGGCACCGTGGATGCTGGAGGCGAGTGACGGTTCCTCGCCCAGCGCCTCGGCTTGGCTCAAGAACGAAAAATCATCGGGCTGCCATGAGGCCATGTCTTGGAACTGTGCGGCCTCCTCGCTGGAGAACGAGGCGATCAGTGAACCTTCGGTCCGATAACCGATGGTTTGGCCGGTGAAAGCTTCGAGATCATCGCGAAGGTCCGGCCACATGTCCTGGCTGGCGCGCAAGAAGCGGCTGTAGGGATCGCGCGGCTGGCTTCCGCCCTGCATCCGGGCCGCGAGCAGACCGGCAGCCGCCCAGCTCGCACCGCTTGCCACGCGTCTCCGCTCGAACAGCTCGACCGACCAGCCGGCCTGTGCCATCCGCCAGCCGATGCCCAGGCCCATAATGCCGCCGCCGATGATGACGAGCCTACGGTCGTTGTCGCCTGCCATGGCTTCCCCTTGCGCAAGACCTACCTCTTGTGGCCTGTTGCGCCGATCAATGTTTGAGACCAAGAACCGTCCTTTGACCACGCCCGAGATCCACGTGCCAGCAAACCTCGACGAGTTGCAAAAACTCGTCGCTTGGGCCGTTGCAGAAGAGATACCGCTCCTGGTCGAAGGTGCTGGCAGCAAGCGTGGTTTCGGCCATCACGTCGACGCAACGCACGGTGTATCGACGCGGGCGATGACGGGTGTGACGCTTTATGAGCCTGATGAGCTGGTGATGTCGGCTGCAGCCGGCACCAAGCTTGCCGAGATCGAACTACTCTTGGACGAACAGCGTCAGATGCTGGCGTTCGAGCCGGCTGATTATGGTTGCATCCTCGGCGGCCCGGCGGGCGCTCAGACCATCGGCGGTATTTTCGCCTGCAATCTTTCTGGTCCCCGACGTCTCAAGACCGGTGCCGCACGCGATCATCTCTTGGGGCTCAATTGTGTGACCGGTCATGGTCAAGTGATCAAGACCGGTGGCCGCGTGATGAAGAATGTCACGGGCTATGACCTCTGCAAGCTCTTTGCAGGCTCCTTCGGCACACTGGCCGTGATGAGCCATCTCACATTCAAGGTGCTGCCTGCTCTCGAATTCGAAGTCACTTTGGCTCTTCTGGGTGACGACGTGCCGACCCTGTTGGGCCAGCTCCGAAAAGCCATGGGGTCGGGCTGGGAAGTGTCGTCGGCCGCCGTGATTCCGCCAGCAGCGTCGGTACGCTCGTCGATCGCCTCTGTTGCCGCTGCCGGCGAGGCGCTGGCGTTGCTGAGGCTCGAAGGAACTGAGCCGTCGGTTCGTTATCGCCAGGAGAGGTTGCAAACCGAACTTGTGCCCAAAGAGAGCGCAGTCATCGAAGCCAAAAACTCGCGACAACTCTGGCGCGAGATCCGCGACGTCGCTTTGCTCCCCCATGATAGGCCGATCCTTTGGCGGATCTCCTGCCCGCCGGCTGCGGCAGCCGCGATTGCCGAACAGCTTCATGGCGAGATGATGTTCGATTGGGCAGGCGGCCTCATCTGGGTGGCTTCTGAAACGCCCGACACACAAACAATTCGTGCCTCCCTCGAGACCATAGGTGGTCATGCGACCTTGATCAGGGCGACATCGGAGATGCGTGCGGCTCATCCTGTCTTTCATCCTCAAGAGCCGGGACTTGCCAAGCTCACAGCACGCGTCAAAACGAGTTTCGATCCCAAAAACATTCTGAACCCTGGCCGGATGGGCGATGCAGACAAACTTTAGCGAGCGCCAGCGCCAAGATCCGCATATCCAACGAAGCGAAGAGGTCTTGCGCGCCTGCGTGCATTGCGGGTTCTGCACAGCAACCTGTCCGACCTATGTGCTGTTGGGCGACGAACTCGACAGCCCGCGCGGCCGCATCTACCTTATCAAACAAATGCTCGAAGAGGATCGCCCGGCCGACGCCGCGACCGTCAAGCATATCGATCGCTGCCTTTCCTGCCTTTCTTGCATGACGACGTGCCCTTCTGGCGTGCATTACATGCATCTTGTCGATCATGCGAGGCGCCACATCGAGGAAACCTATGACCGGCCGTGGATGGACCGGCTGATCCGCTCGGCCCTAGCGGCGACGATCCCTTATCCGACGCGCTTTCGCTGGGCGCTGCAAGCGGCCGGCTTGGGCCGGCCTTTGGCGTCGCTGATGCCGAAATCGATACGTGCCATGCTCGCACTCGCACCGACCTCACTGCCGCCCGCATCGAGCGAAGATGGGCCTCGGACCGTTCCGGCCCAAAGCCGGCGCCGCGCGCGTGTGGCGTTGCTGACGGGCTGTGCCCAGCGGGTTCTCGCCCCCGAGATCAATACCGCCACGATCAGGCTTTTGTCACGCCATGGCGTGGAGGTCGTGGTGGCCAAGGGTTCCGGATGCTGCGGTTCGCTTACTCATCATCTAGGCAAAGACAAACCGGCCCTTGCATCGGCCAAGGCCAATATCGATGCATGGTCCAAAGAGATCGATGAGGACGGCCTCGATGCCGTGGTGATCACCGCCTCGGGCTGCGGCACCACGGTCAAGGATTATGGCCATATGCTGCGTACGGATCCGGACTACGCCGAAAAGGCCGCGCACATAGCCAGACTCGCCAAGGACGTGACCGAGGTGATGGATGAAATCGGGCTCATGCCCAGTATGATCGATGTCGATAGGACGATCGCCTATCATTCGGCCTGCTCGATGCAACATGGCCAAAAGCTCACGACAACTCCCAAACGGCTTTTGAGCCAAGCCGGCTTTACGGTCAAAGACGTACCGGAAGGCCATCTCTGCTGTGGCTCGGCGGGCGTCTACAATATTCTGCAAGCGGAGATCGCAACCCAGCTTCGAGATCGCAAAATTTCCAACATCGAGACGACCGCACCCGACATGATCGCCACCGGCAATATCGGTTGCATCACCCAGCTTGCGAGCGGCACTTCGATCCCGGTACACCACACCGTGCAGCTTCTCGATTGGGCGACAGGAGGGCCGGAGCCTCGTTGAGCTTGTCGAACGCCGTGCGTTCTTGGTCAATTCGCGCTAGAAGACCTCCAGCCCGCTAAGGAACGCTTGGATGCTGCGTCTTCTTCATCAGCCTGTTTGCCCCTATTCCCGAAAAGTCCGCCTGATGCTGCGCGAGATGGAACTCGTCGCTGAACTCGAGGAGATCGAGCCCTGGAAACGTGATCCAGCATTCTTGGCAGTCAATCCCGCAGCCGAAGTGCCCGTGCTGCTCGATGATGATCGAGCGATTGTCGATAGCCAGGTGATCTGTGAATACATCGATGAGACCCATCAAGACCGAACCCTGATTGGCAGAACCGCTCCCGAGCGTGCCGAGATCAGGCGCTTGGTCTTCTGGTTCGATTCGAAGTTCGATCGTGAAGTCACGGATCTCTTGTGGCGGGAGAAGCTTCTGGCAAGGCTGAAACGCAGCGGCACGCCAAGTTCGGAAGCGGTGCGCGCCGGCAGTGCGAATATCCGCCACCATCTTCAATATATTGGCTATTTGTTCGAGACTCGCCGTTGGCTCGCAGGCGACGACCTCTCGCTTGCCGATCTCACCGCGGCAGCCCACCTCTCGGTCATCGACTATCTTGGGGATGTGCCCTGGGACGAAAACGAGGCGGCGAAGACATGGTATGCTAAGATCAAGTCACGGCCGAGCTTTCGCCCGCTCCTGATGGACCGGATCGTGGGCTTCAAACCGCCCCTTCATTATGACGATCTCGATTTCTAAGACGCGTTCGAAATCCAACACCATCGAAAACAGGATCCGTAGCCGAGGGTTGGAACTCGGTCTCGATGACATTCGCATCGGTCCCGCCTCGATCCCCGTGGCAAGGTCAGCGAGCTATCACCGCTTTATCGAACTCGACCATCATGGCGAGATGGACTGGCTCAAGTCGCGCGCCAAACTTCGTCAATCGCCCACGTGCCTTTGGCCCGATGCCCGTTCTGTGGTGATGGCGGGCTTAAGCTACGGGCCATCGCGCGATCCGTTACCAGAACTCGATCGGAAGGATCGAGGATATATCTCGATCTACGCGCGTCATCGCGACTATCATGATGTCTTGAAGGGCAAATTGAAGCAGCTCGCAGGCTACATTACCAGCCAAACGGCAGCAAGTCTCAAGGTTTTTGTCGACACGGCTCCTATTCTCGAAAAACCGCTCGCCCAGCAATCCGGGCTCGGCTGGCAGGGCAAGCACACCAATCTGCTTTCCCGCAAACTTGGCAACTGGTTCTTTTTGGGCGGCATCC
>CAYPOV010000114.1:0-13017 GCA_964412385.1 uncultured Geminicoccaceae bacterium | reverse complement strand
TATACCTCTTTCGGGTCCCGTTGCATGACCCCAATGACGGCGCCGAAGAATGCGCCCGCCACGCCGAATGCCAACAGAATGGTGCCGATCTCAGGTGCTGCGACATCGCCCGGTGGAAGAAAGCGCAGGAGCCCGAAAATTCCTGCCTTCAGCATGGAACCGCTCAACACGGCACTGGCCGCAATCGGTGCTGCTGGATGGGCTAGAGGCAACCACATGTGAAGGCCGAGCATTCCGGCCTTGATGCCGAAGCCCGTGATCAGGGCGATGATCTCGAGGTTGCTAGGCTGGATCGCTGCCGATGTCGGCAGGAACAGACTTCCTGTTCGTATCGACGCGAGGCTCAGCCCAATAAAAAGAGCCACTTCTCCAATGATCACGAAAATAATGTAGAACCTTGCGGCACGCCTTGCAGCATAGTCGCCTTTGTGAACAACGAGCCCGAAGGCAGAAAGGCTCATCATCGCAAAGAAGACAAAAAAGCTTATCATGTCTTGCGACAAGATCAGACCGAGATTGCCGGTCATGGTAAGCAGGAACAGAAATCCGAAGCGCCTCTGTCGCGGATCGGAACGCATATCGCCAGATGCGTAGCAAGCGCCCGCCAACCAGATTAGCGTCGACATGATAAGAAAAGGATGGCTTAGGCTGTCGACCCCGATGCGCCCTCCAATCAAGAATGAAGGAACATCGACTGTCGATGGGACCGGTAAATTCAAGCTGACAAGAGCTGCCAGGACCGACACCAAGAGGACGATAGGCCAACACTGATTGCCTAGGCGCGGGATCAGAAGGGCGAGCGCGCCGAGGAGCGGCAGGGCAATGGGTGCGAGACTGAGAATCGAAGCTGTCGAAAGCATAGTCATTGGGGGGCCTCATCGAAGCCGAATTCACGTTGTGCCAATTGCTTGGTCCAGCCTAGCGGACTCCAAGGATCCGTCGCTGCAAACGCAAGCAGCAGGACGAGCGAGGCTGTAACCAGTGGGGGCAAGAGGAGCAGCCAGCCGGTCTCGGCGCGATCGCCCGAACGCTTTTCTGCCCATGCCGTGCTCGGCGCTTTGAACCACGCAGCATTGATGATGGGCAGAAAGTAGGCGGCATTGAGAATGCTGCTCGTGCCCAAGACGGCCAAGACCCAGATCGCATGTGCATCGATAGCACCTGTGCCGATGTACCATTTGGACATAAATCCTACCGTCGGTGGTACGCCGATCATACCGAGTGCAGCGATGGTAAAAGCTGCCATGGTCCAGGGCATGCGTTGGCCAATCCCAGCAAGCGCACTGACGCGATCGATGCCAACCGTCTCCTTGAGGCTGCCCGCACAAAAGAAGAGTGTGATCTTCATGATTCCCTGATGAATCAGGTGGACGATGCCGCCGATCGCTGCGAGCGGCGTAGCGAGCGAGGCCCCGAGCGCAATGTAGGACACCTGACTTACCGTCGAAAATGCCAAGCGGCGTTTGATGTCATCCTGGCGCAGCGCACACAGGGATCCGTAAATGATTGTTGCCGTGGCCATGATGCCAAGGACCGTTGTGATTCCGAGCGCCGTCGCGAGCTCGATTCCGAACACATCGTAGATCACACGGACAATGCCAAAGGCACCTGCCTTCACGACGGCCACAGCGTGGAGCAATGCGCTCACCGGTGCGGGGGCTACCATGGCAATCGGAAGCCAACCGTGAAGGGGGATGATAGCCGCTTTAACGGAGAGACCGGCGAGCAGGAAGAATGCGATCGCCAGCAGCATTGGCTGCGATAGGGCGGCGGTGCCCTCTTGAATCTGCTGAAGGAGCCCGCCGATGACGAACGTGCCGGTTCCGGCCGCCGAATAGAGCAGAATGGTCCCTACCAAGACCAAGGACCCTCCAAAGAGGGTGTAAGTGAGGTAGGTTCGGCCGCCGCGAATCGATTTGGCATCACCCCAATGCACCACGAGCGGGTAGGTCGCCAGGGTCAAGAGCTCGTAGGCGACCAGGAAGGTCATCATATTGCCGGCAAGCGAGACCCCCATGGTGGCACTGACACAGAGGGCAAAAAACCCGAAGAATCGGCTTCGGTGCGGCTTATGCTCAAGATAGCCGATGGCGTAGATCGTCGTCACAAGCCACAGCAGACTCGAGAGCATCGCGAAGAGAATAGACAACGCATCGGCATGAAGGACGATATCGATACCGGGGAGAAACGATAGAGTTGTAATGTAAACGTCGCCCTGCATCACGCCGCTGGTAAGCCAGAGCACAAATGCCAGCTTGAGAATCGCAGCACCCAAATTGAGGGCACTTCGCCAAAAGCGTGCGCTTTCCTTGAGCAGGAAAATCATCGGTGCCGCGAGCGCCGAGGTCAAAATGATGATCAGCGGGAGCCAGCTTGTGGTTACCATGGCTCAGTCCCGCCGACGAGGGATGTCACCGGTCCAACCAGAAATCCAAGCGCCCAAGCCAAGGCTGCGAGAAGACCAGCCTCCCAGCCTCGAAAACTCGCCATCGTCGTCTCCGGTTCGATGGGAGCATTGACAAAAAACCGCGACAGCACCCGAAAGACATAAGCGCTGGCCAGCAAACTCCCGATGATCAGCACGGCGCCGATGAGCCAAGTTCCAGATTCGATTGCGCTCATGAATATGAGCCACTTCCCGGCAAAGCCTCCGGTCGGCGGAAGCCCGATGATGCTTATGCCGGCAAAAGCAAACGCAAATTTAGTCAGTGCGAGTTTCCGACCTGGATCCTTGAACTGTCTTAGTCGGTCATGCCCGAAGACCCTCATGAGATCGCCCGCAGCAAGAAACATGGACGCCTTGGCTGCAGCATGGGCAAGAATCAAAACGATAATCGCCGCCAACGCCATCTCACCGGACATCAGCAAAGGAAAAGCCAGAAAGATATATCCGATCTGCGCCACTGTTGAGTTGGCAATGACGAGCTTGAGCCGCTCTGCGCGGAGGGCTCCCAGCGATCCCCAAAGCACGGCGAACGCGCCCAGAATGCTAAGCATGTCGGCAATCGGCAATGGCGGCGAAAGACTAAGCCAAAGGCGCAAGATCAAATAGATCGACGCTTTGATGACAACGGCGGAGAGCAGCGCGCTCACCGGTGCCGCAGCACTGGCATGGGCGGCGGGAAGCCAAAAATGGAAAGGAAATAAAGCCGCTTTCGCCGCAAGCCCGAGAAACATGAGGCTTATAGCCACCACGGTCGAGAAATCCATGGTGCTTGTCTCACCAAGCAGGGCAATGTCGAATATGCCGTACACGCGATAGATGATCGCGACACCCATCAGATAGACAAGCGATCCAGCAAGGCTGACATAGAGGTAATTGAGTGCTGCCCTCAGGGCCTGCGGCTTCATGCCAAATCCGGTGAGGGCGACCGCACTCAGGCCGACAAGTTCGAGCGTCACATAGAGATTGAACAAGTCGCCAGAGAGAAAATGTGCGTTAAGCGACGCCCAAAGGCTCAAGAAGAGAGCACAAAACAGTACGTTCCGATCCGAGTTCGCTTCATGGCGCGCAGCTAGTCCAACAACCAGAAAGATGACCGAGGTCAAGACGAGGAACGTCGCGGCCAGTCCATCATTGACAAGGGTAATGCCAAGAGGAGGTTGCCAACCCCCGACCGCATAGTCTGAACCGCTAGTCGAGCTTACCTGCAGCAGCACCCCAATGACGGCGGCAATGGTCGCGACGCCAAACACAAGGGTGACCGCAAGACTCCAGCGTGACAGTACAAAAACCAGGATGGCGCCAAGGAGCGGCGCAAGCACGGCAGCCGGCGCGCCATAGTCTGAGAGGATTTGGATCATTCAGGATCACGCTCCCTCTCCTCAACTGCGCGCAGCAGAACGAGCGCTAAGGCCGTCGCACTGATGGCAACCACGATGCCGGTGATAACCAGCGCCTGCGGTACCGGATCCGCATTACCACTTGGATCATAGGCCGCTGCAATCAGCACGCTGAACACACCAACACCCATAACATTGATCGACAATATCCGCCGAAAGTCGCTTCGCTGCAACAACAATGCCACCAGACCCAGCGCAAACAGCGCAACACCTGTGAGCGTATAGAGGGATGCGCTAATCATCGGTGTCTGCCGCTTGGCCCGATCGAAGTGCTCCGCCTCGAAACAAGGCGAGTAGAGTTGCCGCGATCGCCACCATCGCGGCCGTCTCGATTGCCAGAATGAGCCACTTCGCCAGATCATCGGGATAGTCGAGAAAGCTTCCAGGTTCCGCGCCATTATCGAAGCCCTTGACGACTAATCCAATGGCGAGGAAGGCCACCACACCCAAGACCAACAGCACGCGTATCGCCGCCGTATTCTCAAAGGCGAACTTAGGATAGATTCCTGTGGCAACCGCCATCACGCCAGCACCAGCCAAAACAGCGCCTGCTTGAAAAGCACCGCCAGGCTCAGTGGCTCCGATCCAGAGAAGATAGGCACTGAAAATGATGCTCATCGGTATGACAATCTTGAGTGCAAGCCCAAGTGCTGGCGCCGGTGACGGGCGGAACAATGGAAGTGATCGCCCCAGGCTCCACGTGCCGAGCATGGCAACAAACATCACGAAGAGTTCGAGAAATGTATCGTAAGCACGAAAGTCCAACAAGACACCGGTAACGGGATTGGCCAGACCGGTAGCACCCAAATTTTGCTCGACAGCACTCTCCAAGACTCGCGGTTTTGGGGGGGCATTGAGCAAGGCTCCAGCGATCAGGAAGACAATAACGCCGACGCCCAGCAACACCAAAGTTACCTGCCAGGGTTTGCGACCCTCTTGCAGACGGCCGATAGCCTTTTACTCATTCATCGAAGTACTAAGATTTGCGAGGGGACGCTTTCAGGTGCGCGAAAAACAGCGCTCCTGTCAAACCTGCACCGATAGCCGCTTCGGCCAAGGCTACATCCGGCGCACCAAGCCGCGCCCAAATCAACGCGGCGGCCACACCAACCAATGAAAAAAAAATTACAGCTTGATAGTCCGTTCGACTGAAAAGGCAAAGATATGCCAAGATCACCACGATCCCGGCGAGCAGGAAATCAACAATGAGCAGAATGTTCACGCGCGAGTTTCCTCAAACTACTTCTGCGACGCGATTACCTGCGCCGCCACCGCTCCCGAAATAAGCGCCGCAAGCCATATCACAATAAGCATCGCAATCGTGCTCAGCCCATCTGCCTGAAACATCAATCCAGTGCAGATGAATCCAAGCGCAAGATTGTCGATTTTGGCGAGGGCATGAAAGCGCGAGAGCGCATCAGGCAAACGCGAGATGCCCACCGTCCCGACAACAAACAGGGCGACGCCTGTAATCAGGAGTGCGGCACTGAGCAATGTGAGGGCTAAGCTCATGGTTCCACGACCCCCGTCCCTTTGCGGCGCCGCACACGCGAAACGGCGAGCGCGGATGTGACACTGGCAAGCAACGCGATAACCAGTCCAGCATCAAACAACCCGTCGCTGTCCATTGCAACTGCAAGGAGCAGAAGCACCGACACCCCAGCGGTGCTCATCAGTTGCAAAATAATCATCCGGTCGGCGAAGGTTGGCCCTCGAACTGCGCGGGGAAGCGCCATTGCTGCGGCAACCAAAATCACCCCTGCACACACGACGAGATACTCAGTCATGCCGGCACTTCAACTGGATTGTCCGAGAGTGATGAGATCCGATTTTCAAGCTGCACAATATCCGTTTCTTGGTATGTCGCCATGTCCAGTACGTGAATAGAAATCTCGCGTCCGCGAGTACCGACGCTGAGCGTTCCTGGCAACATGGTTATCAACGTCATGAGCCAGGCGCGCTGGGTCGGACTTTCAAGCCGAGATCGATAGGTCACGATCGCTGGGTCGATTTTGACATCGGGCTGGACAATCCGCCACGCGACATCGAAGCCGGCTACGATCGATTCCCGCACGAAGAATAATGCAAAGCCACCCCAGACCATCGGCCTCAGGCTTTTGGGAAGTCGCACGCCCAGCCAAAAAACAGTCAGATTGGCCATAACAATGGCTGGAAGACCGACCAGCCAGGAAGCCGGATCGCCGCCGGTCAATATCAGCCAGAGCGCAGCAAACACTGCGGTGGTGACAGAAAAGGTCGTCGCCATCGTCGATCCTGCCTAGAATGAGTGGGTTGCGCCTATACTACGAATTGCTGCCGGTTTTCATGCGGCGAGTTCGGAAACCTACGAGGAAGTCCCAGAGAAGCATCCGCACCCGACGTCCCTACGCACCAATACCATGCAGAGAGAGTTCCCGGGCGTGATGGCACGCCACGGTCTGACCGGGCGAAAGTTCCGCAAGCTCGGGTGTCTCCCTCCGGCAACGATCGGTTGCATAGCGGCAGCGGGGATGGAAGTAGCATCCCGAAGGCGGATGGGCCGGATCAGCAACATCGCCTTCTAGAACGATACGCTGGGCACGGCGCCGCGGATCGGGCACCGGCACAGCCGAGAGCAGCGCTTCGGTGTAGGGATGGCCCGGGCGCTCGAACAAGGTCGAGGTCGGTGCGATCTCGACGATCTTGCCGACATACATCACGGCAACCCGGTCGCTCACATGTTTAACTACGGAAAGATCGTGTGCCACGAAAAGGTAGGACAGTCCCAGCCTGTCCTGAAGCTCCAAGAGCAAATTGACAATTTGTGCTTGCACCGAGACGTCGAGTGCGGAGACCGGCTCGTCGGCAACGATCAGACGGGGTTCGAGCGCAAGTGCTCGAGCGATGCCGATGCGCTGTCGCTGGCCGCCCGAAAACGCGTGCGGAAACCGGTTCATGTAGGCAGCAGGCAGGTGCACCAGCTCTAAAAGCTCGCGCACCCTTTGGCGGCGTTGTTCGAGGTCGCTCATACCGTTGCAGAGCAAGGGTTCGCTGATGATGTCGACGATCGTCATGCGCGGATTGAGTGATGAGAACGGATCTTGAAAGATCATCTGCATCTGCCGGCGGAGCGGCCTCAAAGCGGATTTCGGCAGAGCCGCGACATCGAGGACGCCGCCTTTGTCGGAGGCGAACCGGATTTCGCCGCCGCTTGCCTTGAGTGCCCCCAAGATGCAGCGCGAGGTCGTTGTTTTGCCGCAGCCGCTTTCGCCGACGAGCGATAATGTCTCACCCTCGACAATGTCAAAGCTCACCTCGTCGACCGCGCGCACCTGGCCGACGATACGGCGCAAGAGGCCGCGGCGAATGGGAAAATATTTCTTGAGCTTTTTGACCTCGAGGACAGGTCGAGCAGACCTAGGTGCGCGCATCAGCGACCTCGTGGAGGAAACAGCTCACGGCTCGACCTTTGCGCGGTGAAATCAACGACGGCAGAGTGCGATCACAGCGGCCTTGCATGAATTCCGGACAGCGCGGATGAAATGGGCACCCCTCGGGCCGGAGATAGGGGTGCGGGATCGAGCCCGTAATGGTCGCGAGCTTGGTGCGTGGCTCGGCCAGAACACTCGGGATCGAGCGCAGCAGGGCGCGTGTGTAAGGATGAAATGGTTCGTGGAAAATCGAATCCACTTCACCTTGCTCCACTTCGCGCCCCAAATACATGACCACGACCTCGTCGGCCATTTCGGCAATCACGCCCATATCGTGGGTGATCAAGATCACCGCGAGGTTGGTCTCCTCTTGAAGCTTCCGCAAAAGTTCAAGGATCTGCGCCTGCGTCGTGACATCCAAGGCCGTGGTTGGTTCATCGGCGATGAGAATGCGAGGATCACAGGACAATGCCATGGCGATCATCACACGCTGACGCAGCCCGCCCGAAAGTTCGAATGAATATTCGTCGATCCTTCGATCGGGTCGCGGCACGCCGACCATATGAAGCATCTCGATGGCATGGTTGCGCGCTTGTTTCTTGGTGAAATCAGTGTGCAGGCGGATCGCCTCGATCATCTGATTGCCGACAGTGTGGAAGGCACTGAACGAGGTCATCGGCTCTTGGAAGATGAGCGCGATCTCACCGCCACGGATGGCTCTCATGGCATCGCCATGCGGGTCGAGCTTGGTGAGATCAACCGCTTCGCTTCGGCCATCGGCAAGTCTGCGCTGGAAAATGATTTCGCCGCTCTTGATCTGCCCCGGACGTTCGACGATGCGCAAAATCGAACGGGCCGTCACGCTCTTGCCGCAGCCGCTTTCGCCGACAATCCCCAAGGTACGGCCGGCATGGAGATCGAAGCTGGCACCATCGACCGCCCGCACGACACCTTCGTCGGAATGAAAATAGGTGTGGAGATTGCGCACCGAGAGAATCGGTGCCGCGGCTTCACTTTGAGCGTGATCAGCCATAGGGATCGGCGGCATCGCGAAGGCCGTCGCCCAAGAAGTTAAACGCCAGGATGACGATGATGACCGGGATCGCTGCAAACAAGAGCCAGGGTGCGATGCCCAGGGCTTGCAGGTTCTGTGCATCCTGAAGGAGCACGCCCCAGCTGATGGCAGGTGGTCGCAACCCGAGCCCTAAGAAGCTCAGAGTTGTTTCGCTAATGATCATGGCCGGCAGTGCCAGGCTCATCGCGGCGATGATATGGGAAAGGAAGGACGGCACCATGTGGCGGAAAATTATTCGCATGCGGCTGGCACCGGCAAGCTCGGCTGCCATGATGAAGTCTTCCTCGCGCAGCGACAGAAAGCGACCGCGCACGACGCGCGCAAGCTCGGTCCAGCCGATAAGCGAGATAATGATGGTAATGGCAAAATAGACTTGAATCACACTCCAGTCCGCAGGTAACGAGGCTGCGAGCCCCATCCAAAGGGGAATGGTCGGTACCGAGCGCAGGATCTCGATGAGACGCTGAATGACCACGTCGACCACACCGCCATAGAGGCCAGAAAAGCCTCCCAAGAGAACTCCCAAAAAGAGGCTGAGCGCGACTCCTACCAGCCCAATGGTGAGCGACGTTCGCGTCGCCAACATGAGACGCGACCAGAGATCCCGGCCGAGTAGATCCGTGCCAAGGAGAAACAGCGTGTCCTCCGGCTTGCCGTTGGCGACACCGATCAAATGGCGGTCAGTTCTGAAGAGCCCGAGGAAATTGTACTCAAACCCTCTTGCAAAAAGCACGAGATCGACCTTCGTGCTCGGATCGGGCGCATAAACGATTTTGAAGGTCTTGGGGTCTCGCTGGCCCTTCATGCCGAACACGTGCGGTCGAAAGTCACCGTTCTCATCGAACCAGTGGATCGGCTGCGGGGCGATATAGCTGCGCTTGGCGTCAGTGGCGTGCGGGTCAGAGTAGGCAAGGAAATTGGCCAGCACCGCTACCAGGTAGAATAAGATCACGACCACGCCGCTGATCATTGCGAGGTGGTGTTTTTTGAACCGCCACCAGGTGAGCTGAAACTGGGTCGCAACGGCAAGCTGCTCTTCAGCAGCGGCTTTCGGTTTCTCTGTTTCGGTGGGCAGAGGCTCAGCGATGATGGCGCGGCTCATGCGCTCATTCCTGCCCGAATGCGCGGATCGATCCACATGAGGATGAGGTCGGAGACAAATGTGCCGATGACCGTCAACACCCCGAGCAGCAGGATAATGGTACCGGCGAGATAGATGTCCTGAGCCAAGAGCGCGCGCAGCAACAATGGTCCAACCGTCGGCAAGCTCAAGACCAGCGAAACGATAATGCTGCCCGAGACAACAAAGGGAAAGAGATAGCCAATGGTGCTGGCGAAGGGATTGAGGGCGGCGCGGACGGGATATTTGAGAATGACATTGCGTTCGCGCAGCCCCTTGGCGCGTGCCGTCACCACATAGGGCCGCCTCAACTCGTCAAGAAGATTGGCGCGCATGATCCGCACCAGCTGGGCGGTGCCGGCAAGTGCCAGGATGAGTGCAGGCAGAGGCAGATGCTTGATGAGGTCCCAGATTTTGGCCCAACTCCATGCCGCCCGCTCAAACTCGGCGGAAAACAAGCCGCCGACATTGGCCCCGAAAAGCTTGAACGAGAAATACATGATGATGAGAGCGAGCAGAAAATTGGGAATGGCGATGCCGATGAAGCCGACAAACGTAAAGAGGTGATCGGCGAAGGAGTATTGGCGCACGGCCGAATAAATACCGATCGGCAGCGCCAGCATCCAAGTTAGCATGATCGCGGCGATCGAAACAACGATGGTGAGCCACAAGCGATCGCCAATCACTTCGGCGACAGGACGCCTAAACTCGAGCGCTTGACCGAAATCGCCTTGCGCCATTCGGCCCATCCAGGCGAAATACTGCTCCCATACCGGCCGATCGAGGCCGTAGAGCGCGCGCAGGGCTTCGGCCTCTTCGATCGAGACCTGGCTTCCGGTCGACGACATTTGAGCGATGTAGGAATCGACGAAGTCGCCGGGAGGCAATTGGATAATAATGAATGAGATGATGGTGATCGCCCAAATCGTCACCAGGGCCAGAAGCAGGCGCCGGATGATGTAGGCGATCACCTCTGCGGTCCTTCAACAGAGTTGCCGCTGCACCGACAGTGGATCGCTGAGCGCAGCGGCATCACTGGATTTATTCCTTGAAGAACCAGGTTTCGGGATGCGAGCCACCCGGTGTGCGGCAATGCTGGGCAATACAGACACGCGAGGGAATATTGCCGAGCTTGTTGCTAGCGATCCTCACACCCATCAGCGCCGGCGACTGCCCGACCGTGCCAATACCGTATTGCTGATCGATGACAATCTTCCAGATCTCCTGGGCGGTCTTGTAGCGCTCCTCTTCCTTTTGCCCAGCAGCCGAGCGGAACAACTCATAGATCCTGAGCATGTTTGGATCATCCGGCTCCACGCCCTGCTCACCGCCCGAGGCATACCAGGTGCCCCATTTGGGGCCGACAAACGCTTCGGTTGGGTCAACAGGAATGGCATGGCGAGGGAACAAGTAGAGAAGTTCCGTACCGCCATTGGTCCAGACCATTACCTGATGCTCGTTATTGCGGGTCCGTCCCATCGCCAAACCGCGCTCGAACTCCTTAACGTCGGCCTGGATCCCGATGTCCTTCCACTGCTCGGCAATCATTTGAGCTTGCTGCGGCCAAGGCAGGAAGGCCTTGACGGCCTGAACCTCAAGACGCAAGCGCTCGCCATTGTCGGTGCGGACGCGAAAGCCTTCTGAGTCCCTTTGGTCGAGCCCGATCTCGTCGAGCATCGCATTAGCCTCCTCGGGATCATAGGTCGACCATTTGTCCCGCCATTCGGGTCCGGGATTATAGGGCGACGACTCCGCCGGCACGGCCGAGCCGGGGATACCGACTCCGAGCCAGAAGGTTTCGTTGAGCTGGTCGCGATCAATACCCAGCGACAAGGCACGCCGGAAATCGGCATTCTTAATCCATTTCGCCATTTCCGGATCGGCGTCGTAGGTCTGATTGAACTGCAGCACAGTGTCAGAACCGTTAAAGGCGAGATCGAGGTGCACCGTGTAGTCGCTACCTTCCGCGTTTTCGAGTATCACAGGCAACTTGCCGAGATCGATGTGACGTTCCTGTAAATCGTACTCGCCGGCGATAGCACGAAGGTTGAGAACTTCCGTGTCCTCGGCAAGCGACATGACGATCTCGTCGATATAGGGAAGTTGATTGCCTTCCGTATCGACAGCCCAGTAGAAGGGATTGCGCTCCATCACCCAAGTCGAGGTGTTAATCGGCTCGACCGTAACCCAGGGGCCGATGCGCGGCACATCGGGGTTAAGCTGCCAGTCTTTCTTGAAGTGGAAGAACTGTACCCAGTCGTTGTAGCCTTCCTCGGCCGCCATGGCGTCGACGGCTTCTTGACCTGCATATTTCGGCAAGAATTGCTTCAAATAATGCGCCGGCGCATAGCCAGCGTAGCTTTGGCCGGCAGCCTGGCGCACTGATTGGCCACCGCCGATCAGCGTGTCGCCCGCCTGCATGTCGGTAAAGAGGAAATAGGGAACATCAAACTGGAATTCGACTGTCGTGTCATCGACCTTGACGACGCGTCCGGGCTTGCCGCCGGGCGACATGTCAGAGATCGGCGTCGGCACGATATCGCGATTATTGTAGATGTCCTCAAACCAGAAAACGAAATCATCGGCAGTGAAGGGAGCACCATCCGACCACTTCATGCCTTCACGAAGATGGATTGTGAAGGTCTTGCCATCCTCACTCATCTCCCAATCTTTGGCAGCGCTAGGAACGATCTCCGTACCGCTGTAGTCCCAGAACAGGAGCTTGTCGGAAGCGTTGATGCGGTTGCCGTTCTCACCGTCGGCAGGGCCCAAAAATCCGCGGCGCCATGTGCCGCCATAGGTGCCGATCTCATGGACGGGCTGGATCACGAGTGGATCACTAGGAAGCCGCTCCTCGACCGGCGGCAGCTCACCGGCGGCGACTTTCTCGGCCAGCATCGGCGCTTCCTGGAAGCTCTCCGGGATGGCGCTTTCGTCAAGAACGAGCGTCGCTCCCTCGAGTTCACCCACAAGGCCCGATTCGGTGAGCGTATCCTGCGCAAACCCGGGGTTTGAAAGCAGCAGACCTGCCGCTCCCAGCATGGCGACCACACTCGCAGTCGCAAGCTTTTTGAAAGCCATTTTTTCCGCCTCCTGATCTTTTTCGTTTTCGGACGTTAACAGCATCGCCAATGCCATTCAAGGCATGCTGAACCGTCAAGTTCGGCGATAGCAGAAGTGTTATGCGGTCGGGCCAAAGCGCTTCAATGAACGCCACGATCGTGAGCTCAAGCGCAAGTCTAGACGACGCAGAGGATGACCGCTCGCCGTCAAACCCTCAGTCGCGTCAGGAGGGTCCAGGAACGCAGATCGACGAGGACTTTGACAACCGCCGCGAGGGTCAAGGCGCAGAGTGCTGCCTTCGAGATTGTCCCCATCGTTCCCTCGATGAGCATCGCGTGCACCACGCCCCCCACCACAACCACGACCACAAGCGCCGTGTGACCGAGACGCCAATATTGAGGACGTATGGGTAGCCGTCCACGAAGCGCTGCCATGAGCGCCGCTGCGAACAGTGCCCACATGGCAATGACGCCCCAAGCGGAAAACGGCGTCGGTGACGTGAACAA
>CAYPOV010000113.1:0-13035 GCA_964412385.1 uncultured Geminicoccaceae bacterium | reverse complement strand
CGGCACGCATCACCAACCGCGCACTGATCAACCCACGCGACGTCGATCCACTGGCCTTTGACGCGACTTCCTTCGCGTCGCTCTGATCCGCAACCATCGTTTCAACTCCAATAAAATGAACAACTCCACGCAGATTGCCAGGATTTTATACGTATATCAAGGAATAAAGAAACTCTACAGGGTGTAGTCTTTATCTCAATGCGGATGCCGTGAACGGTCGTGTCGGACTCGTTAAGCACACGTTCGGCAGGTAGCGGTGCCATGTTGACAACGAGACTGCCCTAACCGTCCCAATCCTTCAATGCCCAGATAACGTCTCGATGCGGCGATCCAGGGGAGCCTGGGCATTACCAGCGGCATTACACTAGCCTTAAAGCAATCTTGTGGCCCCGAGTTCTACCTGCAGACAACCAGCGGAGCTTGAGGAGGCAAGCCTCCTCGAAGACCCGGCCGCAGGCCTGCGCCTTTGGCGCTCGCTTAGTGGGCGTGGGTGTCCACGATCGACGGTGGACACCTTTGGGCCAATCAGGATGTCACGACGGCGCAAGTGCCGACTTTGGACGATCGAGGAGAAACGGTCGATTTGCCTGCAGGCGCGCGCGCCGGGCGTGTCGGTGGCGCAAGTGGCGCGGCGCTATGCTTTGAATTCAAATCTGATCTTCAAATGGCTGAAAGTTCCTCGGTTCGCGCCCTCGATTGACCTTCTTAAGGAGGCTGCTCAGGGGCCACTTTTTCTGCCGGTGGATGTGCGCTCCGCGCCTGCGGTTCCGGTGCCCGATCGGCCGAGCGGTGATCGTCGAGATAGGGAGATCGAGATTGGCCTGGTTGGCGGGCATCGGGTGAAGGTTTGCGGGGCGTTCGATGCTGAGGCACTGGCGCTTCTGCTACGGATAATGGAGGGCCTATGATCCCGGTGCCGGTAACGCCAAGCAGGCGCGCATCTAGACATATGTCCGCGACGAACGACACTGGATCGGCGCCGATCCACCGGCGGCGTGGTATCGGTTCTCCATCGACATGAAAGGCGCTCATCTCGCCCGTCATCAGCAAACTACCAGGGCTGGGTGCATGCCGACGGCTATGCCGGCTTCAACGAGCTCTACGGCAAAGACGGAACCAGCGAGGTCGCCTGTCTAGCCCACATCTGACGCAAGTTCGTCGATGTCGTCCAGAGCCAGGCTTCAGCGATCGCCGTCGACGCCATCAAACGCATCGCCGGCCTCTATGCCGTCGAGAAGGAAGCCCGCGGCCAGCCGCCCCAACGGCGCGGTGCACTGCGTCAGGAGCGCACCGCGCCCATCCTAAACGAGCTCGAAGCCTGGCTGCGGACACAGCTACCACGGATTTCTGGTAAATCCGAGCTGGCCAAGGCTATCCGCTATGCCCTGACCCGGTTCAAGAAGCTGCGTTCCTATCTCGACCACGACTTCCTCGACGCGGACAACAACTATGCCGAAAGAGCCCTGAAATCTGTCGCCCTTGGACGTAGAAACTATCTCTTCATCGGCTCCGAAGGCGGCGGCAAGTCGGCCGCCTTCGCCCACACCCTAATCGAGATCGCCATGCTGAACGGCATCGATCCGCAGGCTTGGCTCACCCATGTCCTCGATCGCATCGCCGATCACAAGATCAACCGGATCGATGAATTACTATCATGGAATTACCTTCCGGTTTAGGCGAAACTGCTAATTCATTCGCATACCCCTGACAGCAAATGGGAGGCTAAGCCATGCAAGAAACCTTTCAACTTCAAGGTTCCGCCGCGCAGGTTTATGAAGAGCAGAAAGTGCTGGCTATATTTGGACCACTGGCGAAAGCGACATTGAACGCCTTTACCGTTCGTGAGGCGGACGTGGTTCTCGATGTCGCTTGTGGCACCGGAATATTGGCGAGAACCGTTCGAGACGCACTCGGACCAGGGATCAGGGTTGCGGGCGTTGATCTGAATGAAGGAATGATCGCTGCGGCACGCTTAATCACTCAAGGCTTCGATCCGCCGATCCGTTGGGAAGTCGCAGACGCAACAAAGACGCCATTCGGCGACGACGAATTTACCATTGTCTTCTGCCAGCAGGGCATTCAGTTCTTTCCCGACGATCATGCTGCGGTTGTTGAAATGCGCCGTGTCCTCCGGACAGGCGGTAGGGTCGCCATCACAGTCTGGGCCGGCGTAAGCCCCTTTTTCCGCGCGTTGGCCGATGCGATTGAACGCCATGTGGATGCCAGCATAGCTCAGCAATCGCTTGCGCCGTTCTCATACAATGGGGCGAAACGGTTACCGCCGCTCCTTGCCGCCGCTGGGTTTAACGATGTGAGGGTCGACACCGTCGTTGTGGACCGTGTTATCCGCGAGCCTTCGGCGACCATTCCAAAGGAGATCATGGGAAACCCCGTGGGTCCAGCCGTGGCCGCCAAAGGCAATGCAGTCATGCAAGGAATCGTAGACGAGGTGAAACATGAGTGCTCACGCTTCATGCGCGGCACGGATCTCGTCGTGCCTCAAGCGACCAGTTTGATCACGGCAGTTGCGGCGTAGAACTGCCCAAAACCGCAGCTTGAATTGTTGCAAGAGGCCATTGCTATCGGCACTTGAACCGATGAGTTTGCATGGCGCACTCGACCGTAGGATCCCAGCAGCCAGAGCGATCGGACCGGACGCTCACGTTCGATTTGCCATGTGACGGTTTGCTTGAGGGCTGTGGCAAGGTCGCGTTCCCATTGATCGAGGGGCGGCTGGCAGGCCATGAGAGTGGTCATGAATTAAGTGAAGGTGAGCGCGTTGCCGTTTTCGCCCTAGAACGCATGCCCACTAGGATCTTCATCATTGACAGCGTGGTTGTTGCCCCGCGGCGGTGCGGCGTTATCATATGGAACCGTGGTTTCGATGAACCACTTGGGCGTATATGTTTGTTCCGACGCCGAGGATTGTGGGGTCGCGCCAATCGGGTGAGATGAATCTTCCGAACTGGCGGTTGGCATATCTCGCATTCAGATAGAGCAGGCCAGCATCGCTGTCGAAGTGGGCGTGTTACGTCATGGTGGTGTCGCGGCGGGAGAGATCGGCGAGGAGATTGCCGAGACGTCGGGCTGCGAAATCGATGAAGGCGCGGGTTTTTGAGGCGAGCAGGCGGTTCTCGGCATAGATCAGGTGAACCGGGACGGGATCGGGCCAGAAGGGCTGAAGCACTGGTGCAAGGGTACCTTGGCGGATGCGCTCGCCCACCATGTAGCAGAGGGTGACAGTAATGCCGTCGCCACGTTCGGCGGCGGCGATGGCAGCGGCTGCATCATTGACTTCGAGCCTGGGTGGCAAGGCGATCTGGCCGCTCTCGCCATGATCGAGAAAACGCCATTCGCGATTGGGCATGAGGCCGGTGAAGCCTATGAAATCATGGGACCTGAGGGCACGCGGGCGATCTGGATGACTGTGTTCCTTGAGATAGGACGGACTTGCCACGAGGACGCGGCGGACCGATCCGACACGGCGTGCCATCAGGCTCGAATCGGGGAGATCGCCGACGCGGATACCGACATCGATGCCCTCGTCGATGAGATTGACGATGCGGTCGAGCAAGACGACTGAGGCCGTGACCTCCGGATAAGTCTTCAAAAACGCGCTCAAGATCGAAGGCAGGGCCAAGCGGCCGATTGAGGTCGAGGCGGTGATCGTCAAATGCCCTTGCGGTGCGGCGGTCTCACCGACCACCTCCTTCTCGGCGACGTCGATCTCACCCAGAATGCGGCGAGCCTTGGCAAGGAACCGCCGGCCGGACTCGGTGAGGCTCAGGCTTCGGGTCGAGCGGTTGAAAAGACGTGCACCCAGCCGGTTCTCGAGCGAGGCGACCGCCCGCGTCACGGCCGGTGGCGAGATCCGCAAATGCTGGCCCGCTTTGGCAAAGCTCCCCGCTTCGGCAACCGCAACAAAGACCTGCATCTCATGCAGCCGGTCCATCGATCATCCTCGTTTGTTCCGCTTTGCGCAATAATGTCTTTCGCCTATCGCTTATTCTTTCGCAATTGCCAATAGGCCACATTCACCTCGTCAACGCCAATTAACCAAGAGACCACACCCCATGACCACACTCTCACGCCGCCTGTTCGTGTCCTCGCTTGCGGCAGCCCCGGCTCTGGCTGCAGCACCCAAGCTGGCATCGGCCACGACTTCTCAGTCCCTTGCACCGATCGTGCCCTTAGCCAGGCGCAATATTGGCCGCTTCGAGGTCACCTTTCTCACCGACGGCTATACCGAGATGCCTTACGGTTTTTTCACAGGCCGCGAGGCTCATGAGATCGAGCAGGCGGCGGCAGACATCTTCGCCGACCGGCCGCAAGGGATACGCATCGCCTTCAATCAGTATCTGATCAAGGATGGCGAGAGACTGATCCTGGTCGATTCCGGACCTGCAGGCCTGATCGGCGAGACCGGCGGTTTGCCGCGGGCGCTCGAGACAGTCGGTGTGACGCCCGAGCAGATCGATGCTGCGATCATCACCCACACCCATTTCGATCATGTCTCGGGGCTGGTCGCCGGCGGTAGAGCGAATTTTCCCAATGCCGAGATCTATGTCGACAGGCGGGATGTCACTATGTTCACCGATCCCGCAGCGCGCGCTGCTGCCCCGGATTTTCTTCATAGCAGTTTCGATGCCACTGCTGAGTTGGTCCGCCTCTATCCAGGCCTGCAGCAAACCGATGGCGATCATCAAATCCAGCCAGGAATTTCGCTGATCGATCTCACCGGCCACACACCGGGTCATATCGGGGTGCGCATCGAGGATGGCGGTGAAAGTCTGCTACTCGTCTCCGACATGCTGTTTCATCCCTCGGTTCATCCAGGTTCCACCGATATCGGCTTTGTCTTCGAGCAGGACCCCTCGGCAGCCCAAGCCATGCGCGAGCGCTTTTTCCCGCTTGCCGCCGAGGAAAAAGCGCTAATTGCCGCCACCCACATGCCGTTTCCGGGATTGGGGCGGATCGTCAAGGATGGTGACCGACTTCGCTGGCTGAACGCGGAATGGGCCCATTAGCGGCCGATCACGATAAAGGAATAGTGTCATGGCGCATCAATATGCCGAGATTGCCTTCACCGACGGTGTGAAGGCGATGCAAACCGCGCAAGGCAGCCGCGCGCTTTATGCCCGACGCGATCAGGCCGAAGGGGTCACCAACGACGCCTTGGGGCCGCGCGAAGCGGCATTCATCGCCGAGCGCGACAGCCTTTATATGGCGACGGTGAGCGAGACCGGCTGGCCCTATGTGCAGCATCGAGGCGGGCCTGCTGGCTTCGTCAAGGTGATCGATGCCAAGACCCTGGGCTTCGCCGATTTCTCCGGGAACCGGCAATATGTCAGCCTCGGCAATCTTGCCGCGGACAATCGCGTCTCGATCATCTTCATGGATTACGCCCACAAGCGGCGCCTCAAGCTCTTCGGCCGGGTGCGCGTTGTCGAGCGCGATGACACGGAAACTCTCGAGGCGCTGGCGTCGTCGACCTATCAAGCACGGATCGAGCGCGGTTTGTTGATCGATGTCGAAGCGCTTGACTGGAATTGTCCCCAACACATCACTCAGCGCTTTACTGCGGAGGAAATCGCAGAGGCCGTCGCTCCCTTGCATGCCCGGATAGCCGAACTCGAATCGCAACTCGCAGGCAATGCCGCGACAAGCGAGGTTTTTGCCTGAAGGGCTCGGTGACCCGCATCACTGCTCCAACGCCGCGCAGCACTCATGGTGGTCTCGCATCGAATGAAGCACAGCGTTGGAGACCCCGTTATGGACGACAGCTTTGAAACCTCGGATGTCATGATCGATCTGATCGCATCCCTACCGGCCTTCGAGATCATCGAAGAGGAAGCGGATCTTGCGGACGACTATGACGACGTCGCCGAGGTCCGTGAGGCCACAACCGTCGAGCGGTTGATGAGCGAGATGGGCCACGACGTTTACGAGCTCCTCTAAGATCTTTTGACGAATGTAGCCCTTGGAGCCTTGGCTCTGAACGTGTCGGTGGACGGAAACAATGCCCAATCGTTTTGATTTTGCGGCCCTCAATGTTGCGGCCGAACTCGATCGGACCGCGGACACGGACTTTGGTATCGGGCTGGCCTACGATCTCGGCGGTGGTGCCAGCAACGCCGCCAACGGTGATGTCTTCGAGCTTACCGAGTTTTCGCTCAAAGCGGAAAATGCGACCAATCTTGGCGGCGACAGTCAGGAAGACGCGTGGACGTTCGCGATCTTCGATCTTTTTTGATCCCCACGCCGTGCATCACGCCCAAGGGTGGTAGCGGAGTCCAATCAGTGACAGGAGCTTGGCATTGTCTTCGGCATAGCTTTCATCATCGAGCTCGCGCCGATTTTGGCGGATTTTCCGCTGTTGCCACCAATCGTCGAGGTCTTTGAGCGCCGCACCTGCTTTTTCGTTTTGTCGTCATGCTGCCAGTCGACATGGCCGTCGAACACTTTCTCCTGCTCGACATAGTCCTCCAGGAGCTGAGAGCAGGCGTGCAGCATCACAAGATCCTTGTCGCAACAACCCTCGCCGAGGCTCTTGATTGTCAAGATGTTCGCCGGTTCCAATCTGTTTGCCTCAATTCCAAACAGCCTAGTGCGGAGGCGCGTGGTTCCCAACCACTGCTACTGGCGGCCGGAAAAGGTCCCCTCCCAACACAAACATGGCCCGTCCGGTCATCGCGAGCCTCTTCGCTGCTCCATCGGCTCACCAACGTTCCACTCGTTCTCCAAACCCAAGTTTTAGGGGGGCCTGGGGGCAAAAAGCCCCAAGAAAGCCGAATTCTTTAGTGCCGAAGCGCATCACCCGCCGACGACAGGGCGTTTTTCGCGGATGGGCCCTGTCATTTCGGTGATTTGCAGTCCGTCATCGGATTTGTCGACGGTGAAGGTACGGTTGCTGAAACCTTCGCAGAAGAAGAGGGGAAATCCGTCGGGGTCGAAGGGGTTTCGTTCGAAGCGCTCATCAATGTAGCGGTAGCGAACGGTGATTTTGAGTTGTTCGGGTGTGTCCTCGTCGATTTGGGTGCGGGTGATCGCCTGCATGGTCGGACGTAGGCAGCGGCCGTCCTCTTCCTTGGCATTGTCCGCGTAGTAGAAGCGGATTTTGGTGGCGAGGCCGTCATAGCCTGCAAGCTCGCCTGAAAAGAGTGGGCTGCTGCATGCTGTGACGATGAAAGCTGCGGCGAGCGAGAGTGGTGTTCGGGACATGGTGATCTCCAGCACTCAAACACCGGCGATGATTGCGCGCCGGGGCAGGGTGACGGCAAAGCTCGTGCCTGTGGGTCCTGTCTTGAGTACGCGTATATCACCGCCATGGGCGCGCACGATTTCACGGGCGATCGCAAGTCCGAGGCCGGTACCGTCTTCTTTAGTGGTGCGTCCAAAGGGTTCGAAAAGATTGTCCTTGACGTGATCCGGGATGCCGGGGCCCGTGTCTTCGACCAAAATGGAAAGGCTTCGGAGGCGCGTTCGGGCGCTCACGGAAACGCGGCCTTGCGCGTCGCCCACGGCTTCGACGGCATTGCGGACGAGATTGAGGAGTGCGCGGAACATTTGATCGCGGTCGATGCGGACGCGGATCGCTTCATCGATGCTGGCCTCGATGGTGACATGGGCGTGGCTGCCATCGGCGGAACGATTGACGTGGTCGATGAGTTCCGCGAGCTGGACTTCTGCGGGCTTGATGTCGAACGGGCGGCTCTTGGCGAAGTCGAGGGTTTGCTTGCTGAGGGCGACGGCGCGGTCGAGGGATTCGATAAGCCGGGGAGTGACTTCGCGCACCTTGGGGTCTTCGCTTCGCTCGAGGCGGTCCGACACCAGCATGGCGCTCGAGAGAATATTGCGAAGATCGTGGCTGATCTTGCCGACAGCAGCGCCCAAGGCGGCAAGCCGGGTGCGCTGGCGCAAGGCTTGGCGGAGACCTTTGCGCATGCGAAGGAGCTCGCGATCGACGATGCCGATCTCGTCGAGACGTGTGCTTTCGGCCGGATCGAGACTGCCGTCCTCGGGGTGGTTCCGGAACATGGCGAGTTCTTCGGTGATGCGGGCGAGCGGGCGGACGATCATCAAGCGCAGGCTCAAGAACAGCAGAAAGGCGATGAACAGCGAAAGAAAGACGGAGAGGAGGAGAATGCGCGACGAGTAGTCGATCATCGCCACATAAAGGGGGGCTTCGGCGAGGATGATGTCGACGCGCGTGCCGCTTTCCTGGGGGGCCGGGCCGTAGACACGGACGAGACGGTTGCCGCGATAGGAGAGGGTTTCGAAGGCGCCGATGATGTGATCGATCGGCGTGCTGGTGGCGAGGTCGTACATCGCTTGGACGTCTTCTTCGCGGCCCAGCATGAGATTGGCATCGGGGCGGTAAAGAGTGATGGCAAGTGCGCCCGAATGCTGGAGCAGGGCGTCTTCGAGCGGCATGTCGACGTTGGCGGCACTTTCCTCGTCGAGGGCCAGGGTGGCAAGATGAGCTGCGGCGAGGCGCTCTTGGAAGTAGACCAGTCTGAAGCGCGCGATCGATGGGACATAGATGAGGATCTCGCCGAGGAGCACGAACGCAACGGAGAGAATGAGGATTTTGGCGGTGAGGCCGCGGCCCGGAGGGGGACGGTGGCCCATCTCGTTGTTCGAAGCGATGGAAGCAACCCTAATGTCAACGTCACATCTTTGTGTGGTTGTAGGCAGAATTGTTGGAGAACGAAACCACTGGACTTTTTGAGTGATTGCGCAAGGCGGGTGGAGTAGTTGCACAAGGCGGGGGAAGTCGCGCGTATTCACGAGGTTTGACAGGCCTTGGGGCCGCGATTATATGGGCGTTCGGTCTCGGAATTGACTCCCGGCATTGAAGGATTGAGCGGTGAAACGGACATATCAGCCGAGCAAACTCGTACGCAAACGTCGCCACGGGTTTCGCGCAAGGATGGCGACGGTCGGCGGCCGTCGTGTGATCAAGGCGCGGCGCGCGCGCGGCCGCAAGAAGCTATCGGCCTAGGAGCACACACGGACGAGGTAGCGAAGCAACCGCGACCGCTCGCCAAGCTCAAGCACCGTCATCAGTTTCTTGCGGCGGCCAAGGGTTCGTTGGTTCGAAGGCCAGGTTTTGTGCTGCAATGGCTTGACCGCAAGGACGGCAGACCCGAGATGGGGTTAGGGCTGACGGCATCGCGCAAGGTTGGTGGTTCGGTGGTGCGCAACCGCGCGCGGCGGCGGCTGCGGGAATTGGCTCGCGAAGTCCTGCCGGTTTATGGGTCGGCGGGATTGGATTATGTTCTGATTGCTCGACGGGAAACGCCTTTATGGCCCTTTGCTGCCATGCGCCAGGATCTGATCGATGTGCTCAAGCGTACGCGGCGAGACGTTCGCCGGTCATCATCGCGCTGAGTGTGCCGATTTACTGCTACCGCTGGCTGATCTCGCCCTTGATCGGGCCTCGATGCCGCTTTTTGCCGACTTGTTCCGAGTATGCGCTCGAGGCCTTGGCGGTGCATGGGCCAGTGCGGGGGCTCTGGTTCGCGACCAAACGTCTCGCGCGCTGTCATCCATGGGGCGGGAGCGGGTTTGATCCCGTACCGCCTGTGTCCAATAAACACCGAACGCAATGACCGCGACCCAAGTCGTCAACCGCTCGCCGGTCCAGGCTATCCCGAAAGGCCCGTCCTTCTCATGACCGATCAACGCAATCTGATCTTGGCGATCGTCCTGTCGATCGGGATCATTCTGGCGTTCCAGTTCCTCTATGAAATCCCGCGCATGGAGCAAGCGCAGCAGCAGGAGGAGCTTAGCAAGGCGACAAGCTCGCAGCCGACGGCGCCGGGGGTGGCAGACACAGGTACGGGCGATCCGGCGACGGTGACGGTTCCCGGAGCGCCACCCGTTGCAAGTGCGGAGGTGAGCCGTGAGCAGGTCTTGAATGAAGGGGCCCGTGTCGAGATAGACAACAATCGGGTGCACGGCTCATTCCCGGTTCAAGGTGCCCGCATCGACAACATCACACTCGCCGAATACCGCGATACGCCTGATCCCGACTCGCCCGAGATAGTACTACTGCCACCGCCGGGAACGCCGCACACTTACTTCGCGGAGTTCGGCTGGATTCCGACCGAGCCTGGCACCAAGGTGCCGACCAAAGAAGCGGCATGGCAGACATCCGATCAAGTCATGACGCCTGACACGCCGGTCTCGCTCGAGTGGGACAATGGCGAGGGTCTATCGTTTCGTCGCGAGATGGGCATCGATCCCAACTACATGTTTACGCTGACACGAAGTGTGACCAACCAATCCGATCAAGCGGTGACGCTTTATCCTTATGGCTTGGTGACGCGCTGGGGAACGCCGACGACCACAGGTTTCTTTGTCCTTCACGAAGGGCCTATCGGCGTCTTTGACGAGACACTCACGGAAATCACCTATGGTGAATTGCAGAATGACGGTGATCAGCAATTTGTCAGCAATGGCGGATGGATCGGCTTTTCCGACAAGTACTGGCTGACAGCGCTGATCCCGAGTGAACCGACTGAAACCACCTTCAACTTCAAATACGTGCCGGAGAATGGCCAGCCTCGCTACCAGCTCGAGATGATCGGCCAGGGTGTCGTCATTCAGCCGGGTGCCACATTCGAGATTGTCGAGCGCATGTTCGCGGGTGCCAAAGAGGTGAACCTTCTGGATGCTTATCGCGACACCTTTGCGATCCCGCTATTCGATCGTGCGGTCGACTTCGGTTGGTTCTACTTTCTGACCAAGCCGTTGTTCTACCTTCTCGATTGGCTGCATCGGCTGACCAACAATTATGGCATTGCCATTCTCCTCATGACGCTCCTGGTCAAGCTCGTCTTCTTCCCGCTTGCCAATAAGTCCTATGCCGCCATGAGCAAGATGAAGGCGCTGACGCCGGAGATGCAGAAGCTTCGCGAGCGCTATAGCGACGATCGACAAAAGATGAATCAGGAGTTGATGGCCCTCTACAAGAAAGAGAAGGTCAATCCGATGGCAGGCTGCCTGCCGATCCTGATCCAAATCCCCGTGTTCTTTGCGCTCTACAAGGTCCTCTTGGTGTCGATCGAGATGCGCCATGCGCCGTTCTTTGGCTGGATCGACGATCTGTCGGCACCCGATCCCACGAGCATGTTCAATCTCTTCGGGCTTATCCCTTGGGATCCGCCAACATTCTTGATGATCGGCGGCTGGCCACTCCTGATGGCGCTCACCATGTTTCTCCAGCAAAAGCTCAACCCGCAGCCTGCCGATCCGATGCAGGCGCGGATCATGATGCTCTTGCCCTTGATGTTCCTCTTCTTGTTCGCGACCTTCCCGGCCGGTCTCGTGATTTACTGGACCTGGAACAACATTCTCTCGATCGCTCAGCAGTGGGTGATCATGCGCCGAATGGGGGTCAAGGCCTGAGAGGCGGCGTTTGGACGAGCAAAGCGACGAGGTAGAACGCGAGGCCGGGCGCCTTCTTTTTGCGCAAGCGTCGACCTTCATGTTCGGTGTTGCCCGGCTTGATCAACTGCCCGATCCGGCGATGCCCGAGGTCGCGTTTGCCGGGCGCTCCAACGTTGGAAAATCAAGTCTGATCAACACATTGACTGGTCGCAAGGCACTCGCACGGACCTCCAACACGCCGGGGCGAACCCAAGAAATCAATTTTTTCGACCTAGGCGAACGCCTTTGTCTCGTTGATTTGCCGGGCTACGGCTATGCCAAGGCACCAAGAGACAAAGTCGATGCATGGAATAGGCTCGTCTTCGCCTATCTCAGGGGCCGCCCCAATCTACGGCGCGTGTGTCTGCTCATCGATGCGCGTCATGGCGTGAAGAAAAGTGACCGCGAGGTGATGGAAATTTTGGGGGAGGCGGCGGTGCCGTTTCAGATCGTCCTCACCAAAGCCGATCTCGGATCGGGTCAGGCGTTGCGCCAAAAGCTTGCAGACCTTCAACAATTCGTGCTCAAGACCCGAGGCGCTTTGCTCAGCGTGGCGGCAACCAGTAGCCGCAAAAATGTCGGTATCGCAGAGCTTCGCGCCGAACTTGCCACATTGGCACTCGGTGCCCCCTCGAGGACACAAGTGGAGGCACCCACGCTTAACTAGGGGGAAGTCCGGTGGACAACCGACTACCTGCTGATCAAAGTCACGCCATTGCGGCGACGCTGATTGAGGCCCTTCCTTATCTGCGGCGTTTCAAGGGCGATGTCATGGTCATCAAATATGGCGGCCATGCCATGGGCTCACCTCAACTGGCACAGAGCTTTGCGCGCGACATCGTGCTCTTGAAGCAGGTCGGCATCCACCCTGTGGTGGTGCATGGCGGCGGACCGCAAATCAAGAAAATGCTCGAGCGGCTCAACATCACCAGTGAGTTCGTCGACGGCCTGCGGGTCACAGACGAGGCAACCGTCGAGGTTGTCGAGATGGTGCTCGCAGGGGCCATCAACAAAGAGATTGTTAGCGCCATTCATGCCGAGGGCGGCCGCGCTGTTGGCCTCTCCGGGAAAGACGCGAAACTGATCCAGGCGCGCAAGGTGCGGCGTCTCAAGCGCGATCCAGAGAGCAATATCGAGAAGGTTCTGGATTTGGGTTTTGTCGGCGAGCCGGTCACCATCGATCGCCATGTGCTTGATGTCCTCGCGACGACTGACATTATCCCTGTCATTGCGCCGATCGGTGCCGGGGTCGACGGGCATACCTACAACATCAACGCGGATACCGCGGCTGGCGCTGTTGCCGGTGCCCTTCAAGCCCGCAAGCTGTTGATGCTCACAGACGTTGCCGGCGTGCAGGGACGCGACAAGCGTATTCTCGCATCGATTACGCCAACAGATGCGCATGCGCTGATCGCCGATGGCACGATCTCAGGTGGCATGATTCCCAAGATCGAAACCTGCTTGAGGGCAATCGACAATGGTGTCGAGGCCGCCGTGATCCTTGATGGCCGCGTGCATCACGCGATCCTTCTGGAATTGTTTCGAGAGCATGGTTTTGGGACACAAATCGTTTCGCAACTCTCCCAGGCGACCGATGCC
>CAYPOV010000112.1:0-13038 GCA_964412385.1 uncultured Geminicoccaceae bacterium | reverse complement strand
GCCAGCCGCGTGGCTTAGTCCTTCAGTTCCAGCTCGGTTTGTCCGAATGTGACCTTGTTGGGGGTCGCGATCGGCGTTGCCGCCAGCTGGAGGGTGAGAATTCGCGGTTCCTTGTCGGATGGCAGGGTGACGAAGAGGTCTGCCTCGTCGAAGCCGATCATGCCGTCAATGACCAGTGTTGTCCGTGCCGGGCTGTGATCGAGATGGAAATCCCAGCGTTTGCGGCCATCGAAGACGGCGCTTGAGAGGCTGCCTTCGGTCTGTTGATCGCGCCAGCGGGTGAGCGCTTGTTGCAGGCGGAGGATGGCGGTCAGGGGATCGACGGTGTTGGCCCAAAGCTCTTGGGGCACGTCGCTGTCGCGCGGCTCGCCGTCATTGAGGAGGGTGAGATTGGTGATCCTTCCGGCTTCGTCATAGGCGATGGTAATCTCGCGGGTGCGGTCGGGCTTTTCGTAGACGGCGCGGAAGCTCTTGGGGCGGATTGTGCCGTCGCTTGTCAGTTGGGCCGTGGTTTCGAGCTTGGAGTCGCGCTTGCCTTCGATCAAGCTTACAAGGCCTCGGGTGCGCATGCGTCCCCGGGCTTGCAGCGTGCCGGCCGATGGCGCCTCGACATCGAATTCGAGCTTGGCGACATCGGCGCCGATATGGGTCATCTCATATTCGAGCGATTGCGGCCCGAGAGATGGCGCGGCTTGGCCGAAGCTGGTGCGGGCGCCGAGTGACACGGCGCCCGTGAGGACAGCACCGAGGCCGGTGATGAAGCCACGCCGCGCGGCTGTGAAATCGGAGCCGGTTAGAGGTTCAATGGTGTCAGGCTGATGATCAGCGGGAGTAATACTCGATGACCAGATTGGGTTCCATCTGCACCGGGTAGGGCACGTCGGCGAGTTGCGGCATGCGCACGAACTGGCCCTTGAGGGCGTTATAGTCGACGCTGAGATATTCCGGCACGTCGCGCTCTTGGGCCTGAAGCGCTTCGAGGACCAGGAGCATGTTGCGGCCCTTGTCGCCGATCTCGATGGAATCGCCCTCTTTGAGGACGTAGCCCGGGATGTTGACCCGCTTGCCGTTCACTTTCACATGGCCGTGATTGATGAACTGGCGGGCGGCGAAGAAGGAGGGGACGAAGTTCATGCGGAAGATGGCAACATCGAGGCGGCGCTCGAGCAGGCCGATCAAGTTCTCGCCGGTATCGCCTTTAACGCTGGAGGCTTGTTCATAGGCGCGGCGGAACTGTTTTTCCGTCATGTTGGCGTAGTAGCGCTTGAGCTTTTGCTTGGCGGCAAGCTGGGTTGCGTAGTCCGACAGCTTGCGGCGTTTTTGGCCGTGCTCGCCGGGTCCGTAGTCACGGCGCGCAAGCGGGCTTTTGGTGCGGCCCCAGAGGTTCACGCCGAGGCGGCGGCAGATCTTGTTCTTCGCGGCAATGCGTTTGGTCATGAGTCCTCGAAAGCAGCCATGCGCCGTTTCAGTGATCCATCAGTGATCTAATTGTGCGGCGCAACAGAATACGGGTCACGGCCCCCGTGAGGCCCGCGGATTGCGGCCTTATAAGGAAGTTCACGAGCATGTCAAATGGAAGTTCGCGAAAGTTTTTGGGCAATGTGATGGGCGTCACATCCTGTGAGCCAGATCACAAAGTAGAACGTTGATGCCGTACAGGAGTGTGTGTGATGGCTGACCAAGACGCTTTTTTTGAAGATCATCTCGTACCGGAAGATTCGCGATCCAATGTTGGCGTGGGCTCGCTGATCGCAGGCTGGGCTGTTGCCGTGATTGTATTCGGCGCGCTTGTCTTCGTTTGATCAACCTCGATCGGACCGGTCTTGACCCGGTCGGCTGAGTTCGACCGGCCTACCATGCGGGGTCAGGGTGTAGGCTCTGACCCATGCGTCTTTGGTGGATTGGAGTTCGCTCGTATCGACCAGGGCTTTCTCGTTCAACAGCGATTCGAGCGCCCGCAGGACCTGATCGTAATAAGTCGAACCGTCGTTATCGCCGTCGCGGTCGATGACTTGGCCTAGGGCTTGGGCCCAGTCACTGGGCGTGATGACGCCTCGGTTCTTGAGGGCTTCGACCATGGCCCAGACGGTTGCGTGCCAGGGTTCGGCGAAGCGCTGATCGTCGAGCGGCGCTGCACTAGGCGGCGTCAAGATAGCTTTCCCAGCAATCGACCATGACTTGATCTTGGGGGGAGGCGCTCGGGCCCCAAAGTTCGCGGGCTTTGAACGCCACGGTGTAGAGATGTTCGGGGTTCTCGCCCTGACCATGGGCGTGGCTGTCGGGCAGCACATGGGCACCGTGATGGATCAGGACGGTGCCCTGCTTGCCGCGGGCGTAGCGCGGCAGGCGCGTGTGATAGGCCGGGTTGAGATTGTGCGTGATGACCTTGTCGCCGATGGCAAAACGCTTTGGTGCCTCGATCACGCGATCGCTCGGTGTCTTGTGATTGATAGTCGCCCGGATGTCGTCGGGCTTGCGGGCATCGGTGCGTTGGGATGTACCGAGTGCAGCGTGGCCTTGTTGGAGTTCGTCCGGTGTGATGGCATCGAACTTGATGAGGCCCCATTCGAAGCCCCAGAGCCAGCGGGCGTAATAGCTGGAGGTGAGGTAGAGGTCGGGCGGCATGACCTCGCGGGTGTAGCGGCCGAAATCGGTATTGAATTCCGGGGGCCGGGTCATGGCGCGTGAGAGGCCGTAAACGCGGGCTTCCCAGGGTTCGTGGAACAGGGGCTCGGTGGGATCAATCTCGATCGGGCCGAAGCCGTGCATCCCGCCCATGTCGTGAATGCCGTTCATGGGTTTGTCCCTTCTGGTGAGCGGGCGAAACCGGTGCCGATCATGGAATCACGGGTAACCAAGGTTTCGAGCGCTTCGGGCGTCATGCCGTCGGTGCCGCAGGGGCGTTCGGGGACCACGAGATAGCGGATCTCGGCGGTACTGTCCCAGATGCGGATCTCGGTGTTCTCAGGCAATGTCATGCCGAACTCGGTTAGGACGGCCCGTGGTTCAATGACGGCACGGGAGCGATAGGCGAAGGATTTGTACCAGGTCGGCGGCAGGCCGAGCAGCGGCCAGGGATAACAGGAGCAGAGCGTGCAGACGACGAGGTTGTGGATGTCAGGCGTGTTCTCGACGGCGACAATGTGCGAGCCCTGGGCACCGAGCATGTCCATGCCTTCGATCGCGCAGGTGGCATCATCGAGAAGACGCCGCTTAAATGCGGGATCGGTCCAAGCGCGTGTTACGACCTTGGCGCCGTTGTGCGGTCCGACCTTATGCTCATAGGTCTCGATCACCGCATCGATGGCGGCCGGATCGACCAGCCCTTTTTCAGTAAGCACGGTTTCAAGCGCTTTCACGCGGAGTGCGGGGTCGGAAGGCAGATGCTGGTGGTGATGATCCTCGCTCAAGGCTGTCCCTCAGGTTTTGACCGGCCCGCGTCTCAACTCTTTGACGATGCCTCGCAGGAGATGCACCTCGGGCTGGGTGAGACCGCGCCGTTCGAACATCATTCGGATTTCGCGGACCATGCTATCACGCCGGTCGGGACTGCGGAAGAAGTCGACATGGTCCAGTTCACTCACAAGATGCTGGAGCAGACCGTCGAGATCGCCTTTCGTGGCCGGGGCTTCGGTGTCGGCGAGGATACGGCGGGCATCGGTCCTGTCACCGTGCTTGAACCACTCATAGCCGATAAGTAACACAGCCTGGGCGAGATTGAGGGACGAGAACTCGGGATTGATGGGCACACGGATGAGCGCATCGGCAAGGGCGAGTTCGTCATTGTCGAGGCCCGTTCGTTCCCTGCCGAAGAGAATGCCCACGCGCCGGCCGGAAGCGATGTGAGACGCCATTTCGGTTGTAGCGGCTTCGGCCGTCAAGAGCGGTTTGCGAAGTTCGCGTATCCGCGCAGTGGTCGCATAGACGTGTTGCAGATCGCCGATCGCATCTTCGACCGTCTCCAGGATCGTCATCCGGTTGAGAATGACATGCGCACCCGACGACGCGGCGACGGCTTTGGCGTTTGGCCAGCCGAATTGGGGGTTCACCAGTCGCAGATCGATCAGGCCGAAATTGAGCATGGCGCGTGCCGAGGTCCCGACATTCTCACCCAACTGCGGCCGGCACAGAATGATGGCAGGCGAGGAATCTAGCTCGTCGATCCCGCCGCCACCGCGCTTGGTGAATTTCATGCTGCCGTATTGGGCGTCTTGGTGCCGCTGAGAAATAGTTTGTAGGTGATGCTGTCGTTCAATGCGTTGAACGAAGCGTCGATGATGTTTCCCGAAACGCCCACTGTTTGCCAAAGACGGCCTTCGTCATCAGCGGTTTCAATGATCACGCGCGTCACCGCAGCCGTGCCCGCCTCGGGTGTTAAAATTCTAACCTTGTAGTCGACAAGCTGCATGTCCTGCAGAGCCGGATAGTTCTCGATCAGGGCCTGGCGCAAGGCGTGATCAAGAGCATTAACCGGGCCATTGCCGTCGGCCACGGTAAAGAATTTGTTCTCTCCAACCTTGAGCTTGATCGTCGCCTCAGAGAGGGTAACGAGATCCCCTCTGGCATTGAAACGCCGCTCGTCGATGACGCGAAAGCTCAGCAGCTCAAAGTAGTAGTCAACTTGTTTGAGCGTGCGACGTACCAGCAACTCAAAGCTGGCGCTTGCACCGTCATAGGAATAGCCATTGGCCTCCCGGTCCTTAATCGTCGCAAGGAGCGCTCTGGTCTCCTCTTCTGTCGGTTCGACATCAAGCCCCATCTCGGCGAAACGGCGCAGAAGGTTGGACCGACCTGCCTGATCCGACACCAGAATATCGCGCTGATTGCCGATAGCGGCCGGGTCTAGATGCTCATAGAAACCGGGATTCTTGACCACGGCGGACGCGTGGAGCCCGCCTTTGTGGGCGAACGCGCTGGCCCCGACATAGGCAGCATGCCGGTTAGGCGAGCGATTGAGAAGCTCGTCGAAGGTACGCGAGAGATGCGTGAGCTGTGCGAGTTGCTCTTCATTCAAACCAACATCGTAGCCAAGCTTGTATGCCAGGGTGGGAATTAAGCTCACCAGATTGGCATTACCACATCGCTCCCCCAAACCGTTGAGCGTGCCCTGCACTTGCCTCGCCCCTTCACGGACTGCGACGAGCGTATTGGCAACAGCATTTTCAGTGTCATTATGGGTATGAATTCCAAGTTTGTCCGAAGGAACGACGGCCTGCACCTTCTCGACAATGCGGCCAATCTCGTGAGGCAAGGTGCCGCCATTGGTATCACACAAGACGATCCAATTCGCTCCGCCTTCAAGTGCCGCCTCGAGGCATGACAACGCGAATTCGTCATCTTCTTTGAATCCATCGAAAAAATGCTCGGCATCAAACATCGCCTCGCCCGCGCGCTTCTTGCTCTCCGAAATACTTTCTTTAATCATGGTGAGATTTTCGTCAGCAGGCACACCGAGAGCACCGTCGACATGAAGCCGTGAGCTCTTGCCTACGAGCGTAATGCAATCGACACGGCTGTTAAAAAGTGGTGCAAGCCCTGGATCATTCGCAGCACTCCTCCCCGAGCGCCTGGTCATGCCGAACGCACAAAACTTGGCGTTCGAGAAGCGTGGGGGTTCTGCGAAAAAGCTGTCATCCGTTGGATTGGCGCCAGGCCAGCCGCCCTCGACGTAGTCGATGCCGAGAAGATCAAGTTCCTTGGCGATACGATGCTTGTCGTGGACCGAAAAAGTCACGCCTTGTGTCTGGGCGCCGTCCCTGAGGGTGGTGTCATAGAGATAGATACGTTCCGTCATTGCCAATTTGCCATCTTTGTACCGTCCCTCAGGCTTTTCGCCATGTCGTGCCCGAGGCATCATCCTCAAGAATTATCCCCGAGGCCGCAAGCTCATTGCGAATCCGATCCGCCTCGGCGAAGTTCTTTGCCGTTCGTGCCTCGCGGCGAACTTCGATCTGTCGCTCGATCTCGGCCGCATCGAGGTTACTCGAACGCAACCAAGCCTCTGGCGGTTGCTGAAGAAGGCCCAGCAAACCGGCATCTGCTTTAAGCATTGATGCGAAGACGTGCCGTTCATCATCATCAGCCCGGTTGAGCCGACCCAAGGCTTCATGCAGGACGGCAATTGCCTTGGGTGTATTGAGATCATCCTCAAGTGCGTCAATCATGGCAGGACTAGGCGAAGCCAGGCCTTCCCCATCGGCAGCACGGTCGAGCGCTGAATAGAATCGATCGAGCGTTTTCTTGGCGTCTGTGAGCGCTTCGTCGCTACAATCCAAAGGCTGGCGGTAGTGAGCGCCCAGAATCCAGAATCGGATTGCCTCGCCCGGATAGGCCCTCAAGGCATTCTCTACGGTAACAACATTGCCGACCGATTTCGACATCTTCTCGCCGCTCATCGAGACAAACCCGTTGTGGATCCAAAAACGGGCCATTTGGGCGCTGCCATGGGCACAACGCGTCTGCGCGATCTCATTCTCATGATGAGGAAAGATGAGATCGAGCCCGCCGCCATGAATATCGAACGGCACGCCCAGAAAAGCCTCGCTCATCGCCGAGCACTCGATATGCCAGCCGGGACGCCCTCGTCCCCATGGGCTTTCCCAGCCCGGCACATCGTCAGCGGACGGTTTCCAGAGAACGAAATCCGCAGGATCGCGTTTGTAGGGAGCGATATCAACCCTGGCACCCGCGATCTGTTCATCGCGGCTTCGACCAGAAAGCTCACCATAGTCGGCCATGGCCGGCACATGAAACAGCACGTGGCCCTCGGCTTCGTATGCGACATCCTTTTCGATTAGGGTCTCGATCATCGCAATCATGCCACTCACGTGATCGGTAGCGCGTGGCTGGTGCGTCGGTGAAAGGCATCCCAATGCCTCGCTGTCGGCCATAAAGGCCTCGAAAGTGCGAGCCGTCAGCGTGTCGATTGCCTCACCGTTCCATTTCGCCTGGGTAATGATCTTGTCGTCAATGTCCGTGATATTGCGAACGTAGCTGACACGCGGGTATGACAGCATTAGCAATCGGTAGAGCACATCAAAAACGACCAATGGACGTGCATTGCCTACGTGTATTCGCTGATAAACCGTGGGACCACAGACGTAGAGGCGCACGTGATAGGGATCGAGGGGCTCGAACGTTTCTTTACGGCGCGTCAGGGTGTTCTGCAGCTGTAGCGGCACGACCTCGGATCCTCAAAACAAGCACTTGTCTAGCCGAGCTCACCCAACAAACGATGGACCGCGCGCTCGCGACCGAGGAGCGGTAGCAGAACCCTCAATTCCGGTCCATGACTGCGCCCGGTCAGAGCCAGTCTCAAGGGATGGAATAGAGCTTTGCCTTTGCGCCCGGTCACGCGCTTAAGATCGGCGATCCAGCTATCATAGTCACTCATATTCGCGGGCAACAATTCTGCGGCTTGCCTCAGATAAGCGCCATCGACAATGGTGGGCTCGACATTGCCTTGGATGATTTGACACCAGGTCTTGACATCCTCGATTGTTTGAATGTTCGACTTGATTGCCTCCCAAAACTCCGGGGAAACGGTATCACCGACCTTCTTTGAAATTTCGCTCGCGCTCAAAAGATGAAGGCGTTCCGCGCCCAAGCGCCTGATGTCCTCAACATCAAGACGTGCCGCAGCGTTGCCGAAAGCCTTGAGATCAAATCTCTCGAGGATCTCTTCGAAACTATCCTGCGAATTGGGCGCTGTCGCCGTTCCGAGCGATCCCAACACCTGCACGATGGCAAGCGGATCGGCACCTTCCTTACGCAAATCTCGTACACTCTGGCTACCAAGACGTTTTGAAAACTTTTCACCGCCGGCACCTACCAAGAGAGGGAGATGTGCGAAACGGGGCAAGTCGGCACCCATCGCCTTGGTAAGCTCGATTTGAATGGGAGTATTCGAAAGATGGTCCTGTCCGCGAATGATCTCACTTACTCCAAGTTCGACATCGTCGACCGCGGACGCAAAAAGATAAATGAAACTCCCGTCCGCGCGGCGAATCACAGGATCGCCCAGGTTCTTTCGAAGGAACCGCTTGGAACCGGCAACCATATCGTCAAAAACGATTTCTTCGGACTCGAGCGCGAACCGCCAATGGGGTTGGCGTCCCTGGCGTTCACAGGCCTGCTTCTCTTCAGGCGTTAACTTCTTGGCTGCGCCATCGTAAACTGGAGGCAGCCCGCGAGCGAGACGTTTCTTTCGACGCTCTTCGAGCTCCTCTGCTGTTTCGTAACAGGCATAAACACGGCCTTTGCTTGAGAGCAGCTCAAACGTCGAACTGTAGTAACTATTACGATCTGACTGCCGTACCTTGCTATCCCAAGGCAAGTTGAGCCAGAGGAGATCCTCTTCAATCGCCTGTTCGAAATGCGGATTGCTTCGGGCTCTGTCCGTGTCGTCAATGCGAAGGAAAAATCGTCCCCCTGCAGCTCTTGCCGCAAGGCCGTTGACAACGGCTTGGCGTGCATTGCCGAGGTGGAGGTACCCGGTTGGGCTAGGGGCGAATCGAGTTGTCGTCGTCAAGGCAGATCAGCTTTCTGAAATGTAGCCAGGCTTTCTACAATGCCTGCCCGCAACGTGCAATCAGTCCGGATAGTAGGCTCGAAGCTCCGGATAGCCAAAGCCAGTTTCTTGATGAGCCCATTTGGCATGTGATTTGAGATCGACACGCGACAGGATTGCAGCAGCGGGAGGCGGCGCGAGCCTTCTCAAGTCAGTGAGCGTTCGGTCCACCAAAGACCTCGGAGTTCGACGCCAACGAATGAGGTAGAGAAGAATATCGGCTTGACGCACGTAAATTTTTGCATCGGCAACGGCCGAAAGCGGAGGACTATCGAGTATGATTAACTCAAATCGCTTCCTAGCCCACAAGAGCAGATCCTCAAATCGTCCACTTGTCACGAGGCCCAAGGCACGATCGGCCGCAGTTCCACCGGCTATGATGCTGAGCGGCGTTTCGGGATCGGGATGGACGGCAGTTTCCACACTAGAGGTTCCCAATAGAAAATCGCTGAACCCTGGATTGCTTTGAAGCCCGAGCCGCTCTCCAATCATGGGCCGTCTCAGATCGCCGTCGATCAAAAGAACCCTCCTCCCGTCAAGTGCCGCAAGGCGGGCTAAGCTCAGACAGAGATTTGATTTTCCTTCTGCAGGCAGTGTCGACGCTGCGAGAAGAATGCGCGACTCGTTTCGTTCCATTCCTGCTGTCAAAGCAACAAGCGTATGGCGTAGAGCCTCCGAATAGCGCGAGCGAGGATGACGCAGCACGACCTCTTGCGGCTCCAGAGCCCGTCTCTTCCCTTTGGGCAACTCCGGAACGATCGCGATTACACCTAGACCTAGAACCTGTTCCACTTCCCGGCCGGTTCGGAAACCACGGTCAAACAATTCGATCACGTAGGTCATCAAGAGCGCAATCACCGTTGCCGCCGAAGTCGATACAACCAGAGCCAACTTGACCTTGGGTGATGAAGGTTGATCGGGAGGCACGGCTTCCGAAATCACTCGTGCATCAGGCCGGTGAGTATCTTCAGAATTCGTAAGCGTTTCGTATTGGGCGAGATAGGTTTGATAGAGTTCTCGCTTCAACTGAATATCTTGCTCGATTTCGCTCTGTTGAATTGACCGCCGTGCTTGCTCGGATGATCCAGCCTTTAGCCTTGCGAGCTCTCTTTCGAGTCGTTCCTCCTTCTCGCGCGCGATTTCTACCTTTGAGCCGAGTTCATCGACAAGTGATTGCTGTTCTTCTCTTATTCTCGACGTCAACTCTGATTTTTCTGCCTGAATTGCGAGTATTCGAGGGTGTTTGCTTCCATATTGCGACGACAGCTCGGCCTCGCGCCGCAACAATTCGGCCTTCAAGGACTGAAGGTTCTGCAACAGGACGGTAGCGCCAAGTTGGTCCGTACCGTGTTCAAGTTGTCCTTCGCGTAATAAACGCACATATCGATTGTAACGTGTTTCCAGAGCTTGTCGGTCAATTCCAGCCTCGACAAGCTCTTGTCTCAGATTGGCGACCTCAAAACCGTCAACGATTTCTCCGACATCATCCGGTTCGCCATCTTCTCGGGCAAACCTTGCGAGACGTGAATGGGCGTCATCAAGTTCAGCCCTCAACATTGCCAGTTTGTTGCTCAACCATCTTGACGCTTGTTGAGCGGCGTCATGCTTATTTGCGAGTTGAGCAGCGAGATATTCAGTGCCTATTCGATTGGCGACCTTAGATGCAAGTTCCGGATCTGCGAGTTGAACCGAGACGGACACAACATTACTGTCTCGCTCCTGCACAACCTCGAGATGATCCAGAAATATGTCAACTGCTTGCCGCTTTGGTGAAATAATCGCATCAAGTGCTGGAGCTTCACCAATAAACCACTTAAAAATCTTCGAGGCATGAATCGCTAATATTTGCTGAAAACTCTGCGATTTGAGGTCTTCTACTTGGATCTCGAGCTCGTCGATCACTTCTCGCGCTAGGGATCTTGATTTCAAGATTTCTACTTGACTGGACACAAACGCCTTGTCGACACTTTCGCTCGGCCTTCCCAATTCTTGAGATGCCAAGGAGTACTGAGGTTCAATCAGTATGAGCGTTTTCGCCTTATAGACCGGCTCGATTTGACTAACGAGAGCCATAGTGGCGGTTGTGATGACAACGACTATCGATGCGATAAGAAGTTTACGTCTCCAGAGATGGTTGAAAACGTCGAGAAACGTGTACTCCTGGCCGCTCGGCGGTTGGGAGACCATGAACGCAAGCCTTTTCATTAGCCCTTTTGGGCAGGATCAACTGTGATGCCTAATTTAGCCACCGGTTGAGCAAAGCACAACAATTCTCGCTTTGTGTTAGTCTCGACTCCAGGGGCGAAGTCCACGCTCCATGCGGACAAACCGTATCTCGGGAGTGCCGTCACCGATCGCGATCGAGATGCCGTTTTCTCGCCAGAGCGTTTGCGGACCGATCGATAAGGTGGCGTTTGCGCACTGATCAGCACCGGACAGGACGATGACAATGTCGGCGCGCTTGCAATCTTCGGAAACGGCAGACGGCGAACGCGCCAAGGTAACGAGCCGATCTTCAAGAGCAAAAGCACATCCTTGGGGATCGCAACGCGCAAAACCGTTTTCCGTGACGCCTCGTTGAGGCAATTGGACAGTCGAAGAGGCGTTCATCGTGCGAGACCAGACCTCGTCTCGGTAGCCATCTCGACGGCGGGCTTCGACATACATACCTCCCTTGCCATCTTTAATGGCGAACCCAAGTCCACCTTCAGCGATTAGTACGTCCGGACTGCGTGCTGAAAACGCCAAGAGCACGCCTGCAGCCATCGGATAGAGCCCCCATCGCCGCCAAGAACCTCGCCACAGACAAAGCCAAAGCCCGCCGAAAGCGATCAGTGGAAGCACTAAGGGCGGGAGCGGTGGTGTGGCGAGGCTCGCACCGGGGAGGGCAGCAACTCGACGGGCGATCGCCAGGACAATCGCAATCCCCTCGCCCATGATCGAGAATGCCCACGCTTCCAAGCCGAAGGGCATCAAGAGCATGGCGAACAGCCCCGCTGGCATGATCCAAAATGCGGTAATCGGCACTGCCAGTAGATTGGCAAGAACGCCGTACAAGGCCACGCGTTGGAAGTGAACAGCAGCAAACCCTGTCGTTGCGATCGTCGCAATGAGTGTTGTCGCGGTGATGCCAGCAAAATAGAGGAAAAGCTGATGCACAAGCGCCAAATCCACATCCGCCTCGCCACGCCGCAGAAAGGCGGGACGGCTTTCGTAGAAGGCAACAAGGGCGACAACCGCGGCGAACGACATCTGGAACGATGCGCCCAACACACTCTCGGGTCGATGAAGCAACACACCGATTGCTGCAATGGCGACCAATCGCATGGAGATCGGATTGCGGTCGACAACAACGGCGAGAAGGGCGATTGCGGCCATCATGAAAGCGCGCTGTGTCGGAACAGTGCCACCAGCGAGAAGCAGATATCCAAAGGCACCGACGAGTGCGATCAGGGCTCCGATCTTCTTGATGGGTATGCGCAAGGCCAATGGCTGGATGAGGGACAAGCCATATCGTGCGAGGAGATAGATGGTTCCGGCAATGAGCCCGATGTGAAGGCCGGAGATCGCAAGTAAATGAGCCAAGCCCGACGCCTGCATATCGCTCCAGACCTTTGCAGGGATGTTGGCTCGTAACCCCGTCAAGAGCGCGCTTGCGACGGCACTCTCGGGGGCCGCAATCGATTGCGTTGCGGTAATGGCGATCGTATGACGCGCGTCGGCAATGGCCTCTGTAAAGGGCAAAGTTTCCGCGTGCTCAACAATTTCCACCCGGCCGAGAACAAAACCGATACCTCCTAGTTTTTCGAAATAGACGCGCCGCGCGAAATCGAACCCGCCCGGAAAAAGAGGGCCCTGAGGCGGCTGGAGGATCGCACGCAAGCGAACGATATCGCCGACGCCAACAACCGGTTCGGCGAACCGCGTTGTAACACGCACACGTTCCGGCGTTGCTGCTGGCTCCAACGATTCGAACTCGAGTGCCTCGAGAACGATCCGAAAGCCATTCTTGCGCGGTTCCATGGCCATCACGCGTCCGCTGAGCTGATAGCTCGCCTGGCGATCCAGCACCGGCGACGACACTAGATGGGTCCTCAGGCCAGCAATGCCGAAGCCGATGGAGACGAGGCATACTGCAACGAGAATGGCTTTTGTTAGGTAGTATTCAGCAATGCGTTCATCGCCACGGGAAAGGCCCAAGAGACCCAATATGCCGGCAATTGCGGTAGCCGAACATGCGGTGAGAGGAGGCTCGCTCGACAATTCGAAATAGAGAAGAATACCGAAAGCAAGCGCAACGGGGACAAACAAGAGCCATCTGTCCCGTTCAACAAGGGCGCGCTCCGACAAACCATGAGCCGCCGAACGCAGATGATTGCGGAATTTGGTGTGAGCGCGTCTTGCGGTTGTCCGCGCGAAGAGTTTGGTGGACTGCTGCACGCGTGACCCGGCCGTGCTAGTGAGTGACG
>CAYPOV010000111.1:0-13122 GCA_964412385.1 uncultured Geminicoccaceae bacterium | reverse complement strand
CCCACCTACAATCTTGGCCCAATCGAGACTGTGAGCGTCGGACACGATGGTTGAATGGCGGCGTCATTGGGGAGTCATGCGCAGATGATTTAAGTATTCCATTGTCGTTTGAGATAATCGTGGCCTGTTAAGCACTCGTTTTAGCGTTAAATGGGCGTTAATTGCGAATTAACGTCGAAGCATTGATAAATAACGCGACGACATGCTTGGGAATGCCGTATTCAGCGCTCGTCTTCATTCCGAAATGAGCGGGGTATCATTATGTTTGATCTAGCAAGACACAAATTTGTTGTTGGAAGTTTTACGGCATTGCCGTTTAGTAGGCAAAATGTACGAATCGACGGTCAGCGCGACCGTGGTGATGACGCTGCCTTCTCCTCTGGAAAACTCCAATCCTTCTCCCGGAAATCTCCAGCTAGTCTCCAAGCAACAGGCTGTTTTGGGGCCTAGCTTCCCATCATCGAACGCGGGCAATGATGAAGAATTGCTCGGGATCGATAGCGTTAGTGCCGGAGAAACCGCCAATGCACGATTGTGGCACAATCGAGCCATCTATGGCCGGTCTGACCCTCCGACATGATGCGCCGCCAACCTAACGTGAACTCGTCGCTGGCATCTGGCCAGCAGAAACAGTGAAACAAAGGATCGAACATGCAGACTTCTACACACGACCAAGCATTCAATGCCGTGCCCAGCGAAGCCGTGATTGTCGACAATGGTGTCAATGTCGAAGCACTTCTCGGCGCGCGCGAAGCCCTGGAATCGGCGCCTGAGGCTGCGAAATTCACTTGGCGCACAAGCTGCGAGTGGATCGATGGCGTTCACAGCCGTTCAACCGTCAACGGTTTCTTCGGGCTCGGCGCCGAGCAGCATCGTGAACGCTCATTTGCGATTGATGCTGATCATCCCGAGCTGTTTGCTGCCAAAGACGAAGCGCCCACACCCGTCGAGATCGTCTTGTCGGCATTGGCAAGCTGCCTTTGCGCCGGTGTCGCGGCAATCGCTCAGAATCGCAGTATCCAACTGCGTTCGGTCAAGGCCGATGTCGAGGGCGACATGAACCTCTACGGCATTCTCGGCATCGACGGCGATGTTCGCAACGGCTTTAGCGCCATTCGCATCACCTTTGCGATCGATGCTGATGCCACCAAAGACGAACTGCACGCGCTTATCGTGCAGTCGCAGAAACGATCGGCAGTCTTCGACATTGTTACCAATCCGACAATCGTGCAGGCGGAATTGACCTGAGGACTGTCTTCTTAAAGGAGCGCATCTCATGCGACGTGTCACAACCGTCATCATCGGTGCAGGCCACTGCGGTCTGGCATTCAGTCATTGTCTGTCGGAACGTGGTGTCGACCATGTCGTTCTCGAGCGCGGCAAGGTTGCCAATACGTGGCGCAAAGAACGGTGGGAAGCGCTCCGACTTTTGACCCCCAATTGGATGAGCCGACTTCCGGGCGACAGCTATAGCGGCCCCGATCCCGACGGTTTCATGAATGTAGCTGATGTTGTCCGCAGGCTCGAGACTTATGCGAAAAAGAGCCGAGCACCCGTGCAAACCAATGCAACCGTGCTCTCGGTCGGCTATTCGAGAGAGAAGTACTGGGTGCTGTCCACGGCCTGCGAATACGTCTGCGATTCAGTGGTAATTGCAACAGGTGCATGCAATGTCGCCAATATACCTAGCTTCGTCCAATCATTGCCACGCAGTCTCTATTGCCTGTCGCCACTCGACTACAAGAACCCGGATGATTTGCCCGACGCCGGTGTTCTGGTGATCGGTGCCTCCGCCACGGGTGTCCAGCTTGCCCGTGAGCTCCAGGAATCGGGTCGGCAGGTAACGCTGTCAGTGGGCGCGCATATTCGAGCACCCCGTCGCTACCGGGGGCGGGATATCAAATGGTGGATGGACGCGGCCGGTCTCTTGGACCTGCGCTTCGATGAAGTCGATGATCCTCAGCGCGTCCGACGGTCGCCGTCGCTCCAGCTCACCGGATCGCCAGGGATCGAGATGCTTGACCTCAACGATTTGGCTTCGATGGGCGTTGAGGTGGTAGGACGGTTAGCAGGCATGCAAGGCAATCAGGCCATGTTTTCCGGCTCACTCGCCACCCATTGTGCAGCCTCGGATCTCAAGCTCAACCGGCTCTTGGATACCATCGATCAATGGATCCAAGATCATGGCATGGACAGTGAGTGTCCGCCGCCGACGCGACCCGAGCCGACACGTGTCCCGAGCCAGCCGAAACTGTCCGCGGATCTCATGAGCGGGCAAATCCGTTCCGTGATTTTTGCGACCGGTTTCCGCCCCGACTATAACTGGTTGCACATGCCGGTTTTCGACCGCAAAGGCCGGCTCAAACATGAAGGCGGCATTGTCGCTCCCGGACTTTACGCCATGGGACTTCCATTCATGCGACGCCGCAAATCCACGCTGATCGATGGCGCTGCTGCAGATGCCCGTGACCTGGTCGATCACATGATGGCCGGCTATGGCCAGCTCGCCGCGTGATAGGAGTATCGTCATGACAACGCCGAATATTCTGAACAACCGTTATGATATAGTGATTGTTGGTGCCCGCTGTGCGGGTGCTGCGACCGCGATGCTGCTCGCCCGTGCCGGGCTTCGGGTACTTGTCGTTGATCGAGGATCCGAAGGTACTGATACGCTATCCACCCATGCACTTATGCGAACGGGGGTAGCCTTCCTGCAGCGCTGGGGCGTCCTTACGGATGTTATCGCTGCAGGGACGCCGCCGATCCGGCAATCGAAGTTCGTCTATGGCGATGAGGTGGTCACGGTCGATATCAAGCCTTCGATCGGTACCCATGCTCTCTTTGCACCGCGTCGCACCCTACTCGATTCTCTCCTGGTCGAGGCAGCGCGCGAAGCCGGCGGCCATGTCGGCTTCGGTGTTCTTTTGCAGGATCTAAGCCGAAATTCCCAAGGCCGTGTGACGGGCGTTCTTTTGCGTCTCGCCGATGGCCGCACACAGAGAGTTGAAGCAGATCTCGTGATCGGCGCAGATGGCCGTCAATCCACCGTCGCACGATTGGCGGGCTCGCTCTTTACACGACGCTCGGACAGCCGAGCCGCAACGATTTATGCCTATTTTCCCGGTATGGAGAATCAGGGATATCGCTGGTCATACCGTCCCGGCATCAGTGCTGGTGCCATCCCTACCAATGATGATGCCCATTGCGTCTTTGTCGGCATGCCACCATCGCGTGTCCGCGAAGCCGTCAAGAGCGGTGGCGAAGGGGCCCTTCTCGAGGGGGCGGCGCTCTGCGATCCCGAGCTTGCCGAGAGGATCCGCGCTTGCCGTATTGTGAGCCGTGTCCGACGATTTTCAGGCATTCCCGGTCATCTGCGGCAGGCACAAGGTGCGGGTTGGGCTTTGGTCGGTGATGCCGGATATTTCAAAGATCCCATCACCGCGCACGGCATGACGGATGCGTTTCGCGACGCAAGCCTGCTTGCCGCTGCGATCTTGAGCGACGATCCCAACGCCATTGGCCGATACCAGGAGCGGCGCGATGCACTCTCGATCGATCTTTTCGAGGCGACCAATGCGATTGCATCCTTCACCTGGACGCTCGACGAATTGAAGGCACACCATGCGCACCTCAAGGCAGCCATGTCGGCTGAGCAGAAATCGCTCTTTCCAACAACCGAACCGCCGCGCCTCGCGGCCTGAGGAAACGACAATGAATGAAGCCATTGTTCTCGATGCCTGGGCCAACACGATCAATGGCCGACCCTTGATCGGTGATCGTGCAATCAGAACCCGGACGACATCCATGCGTGATGTCGTCCGCTTCACGGCCATGACTGGAGACCGTAATCCCGTCCACTATGACGAAAGGGTTGCCGCTGCGACACCATTCGGCGGCCTTGTGGTTCAAGGCGGGGTCACGACAGGCCTCTTGAACGCTGTCGTCGCACAAAACCTTCCGGGACCGGGTACGGTATTTCTCGAAACCAATTGGCGTTTCCTCAAAGCCGTGCCGGTCGGCGAAACCATTACGGCGACGGTCGAGATCGTCGATGTCCGCGCCGACAAGCCCGTCTGTAGGCTTGAGACGATCGTTCGTAACAGCCTCGATCAGCCTTGCGTGACGGGGACAGCCGTCACCTACACCATGCCGCTCCGCAATTGAGACGATGCTCGCACAAAGCATCATGCGTCGCTGACAATGACGTGCTAATCCTCGTCTTAAGACAAACCAAGCACGGGGAAGGCAATGGCGCGCAGCGACGCACTAAAGCTCTATGGGACCGAGCAGCCAATTTCCGAGAAGGCTATTCTCGAAGCGGGGCCGGTCACGCTTGAACTTCATGGCGGTACGGTCCGCTATGTTCGCTATCGGGGCCATGAAGCCATCCGCGGCGTCGATTACTTGGTGCGCGATGATAGCTGGCGCACGCCGCCTGCCAAACTCACATCGGTGCGCCATGAGCAACACGCAGATGGCTTCACGGTCGAACTCGATGGCGAAGTCGAACAGGACGACATTCACTACCGCTATCGGCTCGCCCTCACAGGCAATGCCCAGGGGCGCATCGAGGTCCGCGCCGATGCCGAAGCGATCACGGGCTTTTCGACCAACCGAACCGGCTTTGTTGTACTGCATCCGGTTGTCGGTGTGGCAGGGGCTCCGGTCAGGGTGACACACAAAGACGGTTCAACGAGCGAAACCACGTTCCCGGAACTGATCAGCCCGGGTCAGCCGATCTTCGATATCCGTGCCTTGCGCCACAAAGTGACCCGAGGTGTTTATGTCACTTGCCTGATGGAAGCACAGTTACCGCACGATCCGGAAACCATTTATGAAATGGAGGATCAGCGCAATTGGACCGACGCGTCCTATAAGACCTATGTCGGATCGCTGCTCGATCCTTGGCCCTATCGCATCGAGGCCGGTCAGAAAATCTGCCAACGCGTGGTACTCACCTTCGAGGTCGAAGCTGAACCGCAAGAACTCTCAGCGGGTGGCGCGCTCGCGGTCAGGTTCGGTGACGGTGCTCATGGAAAGGTTCCCTCCATTGGGCTCGGCGTCATGGCGGACTACCGTTCGGACTTGGTCCAGACCGGACATCCGGCACGAAAGCTGAAACCCCAGTTTGTCACGGCCTATGTCGAATGCGATGATCCCGAAATCGAATCCGTGCTTGCTGACTACCAATCGCTTTCCGAGGCTTACGACGCATCAGTTCAGCTCGAGCTGGTTCTGCCCGAAGGGCAATCGCCGGGTGCCATGCTTCGCTACACGGCCGATCTCTGCACGAATGCTGGCCTCAGCCCCGCGCGTGTGATCGTCTGCCCGCGCGCCTACCTCAAATCGGCTCAGCCGGTTGGACCATGGCCCGAGGTATTTGACCTTGCCCACATCTACAATATGGCGCGCCACGCGTTTCCCGATGCCGTCATTATGGGCGGCATGTTGAGCTACTTCACCGAACTTAATCGCAAGCGGCCGCCGATTTCCACCGTCGACGCGGTAACTTGCACCACAACCCCTATCGTCCACGCCGCCGACGATCAATCGGTGATGGAAACGCTGGAGGCTTTGCCGTCGGTGATCTTGAGCATGCAAGCCATGGCAGCAGGCAAACCATTGCATCTGGGCCCCTCGGCGATCGGCATGCGCCACAACCCCTATGGCGCGGCAACGGCAAACAATCCGAACCATGAGCGCATCGCCATGGCGGAGAATGACCCGCGGCAAGCAGGCCTCTTCGCAGCCGCATGGGCCGTGGGCTACGCAGCCGCGGTTGCGAACAGCGAAGCCGTCAGCACGCTCTGCCTCAATCATCTCGCGGGGCCATCCGGCGTGTGCGCTCAGGATGGGACCCTCTATCCTGTCTACCACGTCATGAGAGCGCTGTGCGACGCGGGCGAAGCACCCTTGGTACCCGTCACCACTGAAGGTGCGGGGATTGCGGGTCTCGCTTGGGGGCACACCGGGTCGCAATCTTGCCTCATCGCTAATCTCACGCCCGAGCCGACGTCACTCAAACTTCGCCGTCCGATCGAGGCCGCCATACTTGATGGTGCGACGTTTGAAATTGCCGCTTCAGATGCCGAATGGACCGGCCATGCCAATGCCACCAAGGCAGATACCTTCGAACTCGGCGGTCTTGCCGTGCTATTCGGCAAAGCTTGAACGGCGCGGCCAACTGGTATAACCATTACACGAGAGAGAACGCTCTCTATCCATCAAGCCTTGGGAGGCGAAAGTGACGACATTTCTTCCGTCCGTAACACGTCGACAATTTACCATCGGCTCGTTGCTTGCCGCCGGTACGGCCGGTTGGCCGGTCTTTGTCAAAGCGCAAGACACCAAGACCATTGCTGTTCTGTTCGACGGTCTCTACTCACCTTTCTGGGTGGCCGGCATCGACGCCATCCAACAAGATCTCGAGGGCCGCGGCTACGAGATGCTGCAGGCCATCTCCGATCAGGACGACAACAAGCAGTTCGAGCAGGTCAAGGCGATGCTGGCGCGCGGCGTCGATGGCATTATCATCGTCCAGACCGACAGCAATGCCGTGATCCCGGCGATCCGCGAGGCCAATGCTGCAGGTGTGCCGATGGTGCACTTCAATCGCCCGCCCGCCGAGAGCGACGCCTTCTCTGTCGCCGTGCAGGCGGACAACCGAGCCATCACGCGCGAGACCGTGCAGTACATGGTGGATGTCGCACGCGAGTTGGGCGGCTCCTACAAGGCGGCCATCCTCATCGGCAATCTGGGTGATCCCAACGCCATTGGCCGCCGTGACGGCTTTTTCGATATTGTCGACGAACATCAAGACATTATCGAGGTGGTTTCCCGCATCCCCACTGAGTGGAATGCCGATATCGCCTTTGCCGGATTGACCAACGCCTTTCAGGCCAATCCCGACATCAATTTCCTCTTCACGTCATCGGATTTCATGTTCCCGCAGATCACCCAGGTCATGCGGGTCGCCAACAAATTCCATCCGATCGGTGATCCCAACCACGTCATCTTCGGCGGATTCGACGGCGATGCCACGGCCTATGAACTGATGAAGGACAACTATCTCGACGCCGATGGTGTTCAGGACCTCTTCTACGAGGCCGAGCTTGCCGTGAACGCTATTGTCGATCTGCAGGACGGCAAGACCGTCGAGCCGCTTCTGCTCGATCCCGGTTTTGCCATTACACAGGCCAATCTCGAGGAAATGAAAGAGCGGATGTGGGGCTATCACATCTGGCAATCGCAGCAGTAGCACGAGCAGCGCGTGGCCCGGTGATCCAGGCCGGGCCACGCTCTTAAAGAATTGCCGGAGAATGGCTTGAATACCGCGGTCGTCCAAGGCCGGCAGCAGCCCAGTTTGGCGCGGCGCTTGCTGTTCTCAGAGTATCTCGTTCTTTGGCTCTCGATCCTCTATTTCCTCATCATGGTGCCGATCATCCCCGAGATCGCGACGCCGACGGTACTCCTCAATATTCTCTCCGACATGCTGCCGCTCTTGGCCGTCGCCATCGGTCAGACCTTCGTCTTGATCGTCGCCGGTATCGATCTTTCGGTCACCTCGATCATTGCCATGGCGAGTGTCGTCGGTGCCAGCGTGATGAGTGGCGATGGCGGCTATCTCGGCGGCACACCCTTGGCAGTGGCCGGTGGAATTGTTGCCATGCTGGCCACTGGCGCTGCGATCGGCGCCTTTAATGGATGGTGCGTGACAGCCTTCCGCATGCCGCCCTTTGTCGTCACGCTGACCGGCATGATATTTTTCTCAGGGGCCGACATCTGGTACACGACGTTTCATACCGAGACTTCGAGCATCGCCAATCTGCCGCGCGGCTTTGTCGTGCTCGGCAAAGACGGACCCATGGGCATTCCCAATGCTCTTTGGACGGTGGGGCTTCTGGCGATCGCCGCTCATTGCTTGTTTAGCTACACCGTGTTTGGCAAGCAGCTCTATGCCACCGGACAGAATCCCCGCACCGCGCGTGTTTCTGGCGTGCCGGTCGGCAGATGCATCCTGCTTGCATTCATGATTTCAGGTGTATGCGCTGCGATTTCCTCGATGCTCTACACGGGAAGGTTGGAGACCGGCACGCCCATTCTCGGCGAGCGCATTCTGCTCGACATCATTGGTGCCGTGGTCATCGGTGGAACCAGCCTCTTCGGCGGCAAAGGCAAGGTGATCTGGACGGTCTTTGGCGTCCTCTTCTTGGTCTTAATCGATACCAGCATGAAAATGCTCGGACTTTCCCTGTTTTTCGTGCTCGCGATTAAGGGCATCGTCATTCTGCTCGCAGCCGTGATCGATGCTATGCGCAATCGCATTCTCTTGAGTGGTGGCTGAAGCCATGGCGCCTCTCCTATCGTTCGAAGCGGTGCGCAAATCGTTCTTCGGTGTCGAAGTTCTCCATGGCGTCAGCTTCACACTCAAGGCCGGCGAAATCCTGGGTCTGGTCGGTGAGAACGGCTCCGGCAAATCGACTTCGATGAACATCCTGGGAGGTGTACATCGTCGCGATTCGGGTACCATTCTCCTCGATGGCAAGCCCTTCGTGCCGGACAACCCTGCTGCGGCTCAGGCGGCAGGCATTGCCTTTATTCACCAAGAGCTCAACCTGTTCGAGAACCTGTCAATTGGGGAAAACCTTCATATTGGCGGTTTTCCGAGGCTCGGCTTTCTGCCGCTCATTGATCGCCGCGCCATCGGGCGACGCACGAAAGACGCGCTCGAATCGGTCGATCTCGACCATCCGCCTTCCTATCCCGTCGCACGGTTGAGCCAGGGCGAGCGCCAGCTTGTCGAAATCGCCAAAGCCATCAGCCAAGACGCACGCATCATTATTTTCGACGAGCCGACAACATCGCTCACCAATCGCGAGACAGCACGTCTCTTTGACATCATCCGGCGCCTCAAGGAACGCGGTATCGCGATGATCTACATAAGCCACATCCTCGACGATGTGCTTTCCCTTTGCGATCAGGTCACAGTGCTGCGCGATGGCCACGTCGTCGGCAGCTCATCCGTCGAAAACATGAGCCGTGAGCGCATGATCCAGCTCATGGTTGGCCGTGAGCTCACTCAGCTCTTCCCGCAACAGAGCGAGCGCCCGCAGGGGCAGCCGGTGCTGCAATTAGAGGACATCACGCAGCCGGGCATCGTCAAAGACATCAATCTCGAGCTAAGGCGCGGCGAGGTTCTGGGGATTGCAGGCCTTATGGGCTCGGGTCGCTCCGAGCTCGCCCGTATCGTGTTCGGTCTCGATCCTTTTGAGCACGGCCAGATCATCATCGATGGCGAAGTCGTTGCCGAGCCCACGGCATCGGCGATGATGACCAAAGGCATAGCGATGCTCACGGAAAACCGCAGGCTCGAAGGTCTCTTGATGGAGGCCAACATCCATGACAATGCGGCCCTTCCTTCACTGCCCTGGTTCGGCAAGGGGCCACTCGGCTTCCTCGGGCAACAAACCCTTGGCAAGGAAATTAATCGTGCGGTCGATCGCGTTCGCACCAACACGCGAGACTATGTCGGCACACTTGCCAAGCATCTTTCAGGCGGCAATCAGCAAAAAGTGGTGATCGCCAAATGGCTGATGCGCGAGCCCACGATCTTCATCCTTGATGAGCCGACGCGCGGCATCGATGTCGGTGCCAAGTTCGAAGTTTACAAAATCATCGACGAGCTCGCAGCCGGCGGCACGGCCGTGCTCATGATCTCCTCGGAACTCGAAGAGCTGATCGGCATTGCCGACCGCATTCTCGTGATGGCGCATGGCGAGATCGTCGCCGAGCACGGGCGCGAGGAATTCGACCGCGAGCGCATCCTCGATTCGGCCATGTGGCTCACCAAAAGCAGCGAGTTCGCCCAATGAGCAGCGCCTTGCAGCAATCGCGTGCGGCAGACCGCTGGAAACTGCTTCTGTTGCGCAATGCCTCGTTGATCCTCTTCGCCCTGGTTCTTTTAATCTTTGCGCTCCTCTCTGATCGTTTCTTTGCCGTTCAGAACTTCATCAACATCCTTATCCAAACCAGCCATGTTGCGATATTGGGGATCGGCATCACCTTCGTGCTGTTGACCGCCGGCATCGATCTTTCGATTGGCGCTGTGATGTATCTCGCGGTCTCCATTCTCGGCAGCTACGTCACCGGTTTTGCATGGCCGGTCAGCCTCTTGGTGTGCATCGCCATCGGCCTCGCATTCGGCGCCACCAATGCGTTCTTTATCGTCAGAATTGGCGTGCCTGCCTTCATCACGACCTTGGCCATGCTCTTCGTCGGACGGGGCATCGCACTCTACATCACCGACACCAAGATGGTGTTCTTCGAAACCTCCATCCTCGATCTCGGACGGGCCAGCTATTTTGGCGTTCCCTGGTCGATCTGGGTGTTTGCCATTGTTTTCATAGTCGCTTGGGTGGTCTTGACCCAAACGCCGTTCGGGCGACGGATTTATGCCATTGGCGAAAACCAAGAAGCCGCCAAAAAAGCCGGCATCAATGTCGCTGCAAGCCTCTTTACGGTCTACTTCATCTGCAGTGCACTTGCCGGGATCGCAGGCTTTGTTTCGGCAACCCAGGTCGGCGCGGCATCGCCGACTTTCGGTATCGAAAAGGAGTTTTCGGCTATCGCCGCAGCGGTCCTTGGAGGCACCAGCCTTTTTGGCGGGCGCGGCGGGGTCGTGGGGACAGTATTCGGCGCCGTACTCATTCAGACCGTCAATAACGGCCTCGTCATCATCAACGCCAATCCGTATGTCTATCCGCTGGTCACGGCAGGCATTATCTTTCTCGCCGTATTTGTTGATAGCCAGCGCTCGAGAATTCTGGAACAGATGAACCGGCGCACGATCCGGGTCGAGGAAGTCTGAGCCGGCGGGTCGCTTGAACGAAATAGAGGGGGCTGAAGCCAATGGGCGAAACCATCGCCGAACTGTTCGCGAGGCCGGGGCTCAAGCTCGGCCACTATGTGGGTGAATTTGCAACACCTGGAATCGGCTTCATTCTCAAGGAAGCAGGTGCCGAATACGCACTCTTCGACACGGAGCACAGCGGCCATTCCTATGAGACAGTCAATCGCTGCCTTCGATATTTCGAGGCGGCTGGGCTCCCCGTTATGGTGCGGGTTCCATCGGATGAATATCATCACATTGCGCGGGGCCTGGATGCGGGTGCCGATGCCATTGTGATCCCTATGGTGGGATCTGCCAATCAGGCCCGAACCATTATCGAGCGCATGAAATTTACGCCGATCGGCAAACGCGGGCTGGCCCCGGGTCTTGCCAATGACCGCTACCATGTAGGCCCCGTGCGGGAAGCACTGGACAAAGCCAATGCGAGAACACGCTTCGTCGCACTGATCGAGTCCGTCGATGGCATCACTAATGTCGATGAAATCGCGGCTATCGACGGCGTCGATGTCCTCTGGGTCGGTCACCTCGATCTTTCCGCCAGCATGGGAATTCCAGGCCAGTTCGACCATCCGGACTATGTCGCGGCCCTCCAGAAAGTTCTGGCGGCGGGCAAGCGCCACAAAAAAGGCCTTGGGCGCATGGCGGGCGACGTTGCGTCAGGCGTCGCGCTTGCCAAAGAGGGCTGGGATTTCATCATGTATCATGGCGATGCATGGCTGCTGCAAGCCGCTATCCGCCAAGGCATTGACGGTATTCGCGCAGGATATGAGGCTGGAGAAGGCACCACATGAGCACCTACAATGTCGCATTCAGCAGCGATTTCCGCCTTGCCGACGGATCGCACGCCTATCCTTCCGTCGATTTGAGCCCGCTCCAAAGAAACGACGCCATCTCGCTGCGCTATGTTGATCCGATCGAGGGGATTGTGTCGGCAGCTTCCCTTGAGGATGTCGATGCGCTCATCCTTTTGACCCATCGTTTCAATGGTGCCAGCATTCCCAAGAGTGGCCGCCTGGCAACCGTCGCGCGCTTTGGCGTGGGTTTCGATACGGTCGATGTCGAGGCGTGTACCGCGAACGACATTGCGCTGGTGACCACACCGGATGGCGTCAGGCGACCCGTCGCCGTGGCGATCCTCACCTTGATCTTGGCGCTCTCCGGCAAGCTTTTCCAGAAGGACGAGCTGGTGCGCCGGGGACCCGAAGGCTGGGCCGCGCGTAGTCAGCATATGGGTGTTGGCCTCATTGGCAGGACACTCGGACAGCTCGGGATCGGCAATATCGGTGCTGAAGTGTTTCGCGTGGTCAAGCCCTTGGACATGCGTTTCATTGCCCATGATCCTTTTGCTGACCCTGCCGTCGCCAAGAGCCTGGGTGTCGAGCTTGTCGATCTCGAGACGCTCTTCAAAGAGAGTGATTTCCTATCGATCAGTTGTCCGCTCAACGATCAAACCCGCCATATCGTCAATGCCGAACGATTGGCGCTGATGAAACCCACGGCCTATCTCATAAACACGGCGCGCGGACCGGTCATCGACCAAAAGGCACTCTACGAGACTTTGAAGGCCGGAAGGATTGCCGGAGCCGGGCTCGATGTGTTCGAGACCGAACCGACAAGGATAGGAGAGCCGATAACCACCCTCGACAATGTCATTGTGACACCGCATGCGCTTTGCTGGACAGACGAGTGCTTTGCCGGCATCGGCGCTGCGGACATCCAAGCTGTGATCGATGTCATGCATGGCCGCGTGCCGCGCGGGATCGTCAATGCTGAAATCACTGAGCGCGAAGGCTGGAAGGCCAAGCTTCGTGCCTATGGTGAGCAATTCGCGGGCTAGGATGGCCTGCGACAACAAAAGGGAGACTGAAGCAATGTTGAGACATAACCTGATGGGTGCTGCAGCATGCATCGCTCTTTTGAGTGGCCATCATGTTGCCTTGGCACAACAAAGTGCGGCTGATACAGCGGTCGAAGCCGCTAAGGAATATGCTGGAGAGGAGATCACCATTGTCTGGGAAGCGGGCTTGCAGGCCCTTGACCCTCTGAACTTCTCGGGTCCCAAATGGAAGGAACTCACCGGCATCGATGTCAACGTCATCGAAGTGCCGCCGGGAGAGATGTGCACCAAGATCCTGCAAGAGCATAGGGCAGGGTCTGGGGCCTATGATGCGGTGAATATGATACCTTCTTGGATGCCGGATTTGGCCCGTGCC
>CAYPOV010000110.1:8622-13291 GCA_964412385.1 uncultured Geminicoccaceae bacterium | reverse complement strand
CATCGCCGCCATGGTTGTCGGCGCCTTCGAAGACGAACTCGCAGAAGCCGTCATACTCGCAAGCTATAATCCGATCGTCAAGTCGAAGGCCGGAAATGCGGGCATCCAGGCCTCCACGGTGACCGTCCAGGCTCTCACAGCGGGGAAGCTTTGGATCGGTGATTTGGGCTCGCGCCTTATCAAGGAACTCTTGGCAGGGTTGATGAATGGGCTCCTGGTTTCAGCGGTGATCGGCACGCTGACATTGACCGTGACGATTTTTGTGTCGATCGAGGCACCTTTCCGCCTAGCGCTCACGGCCGGCGCTGCACTCACGACCGTGGTAATGTTGGCCGTCACTTGGGGGTCGACCGTGCCCTTGATCCTGCATCGCTTTAAGGTTGATCCCGCTGTCGCCACAGGGGTGTTCATTACCACCAGCAATGATATCCTAGGTGTCTTGACGTTTTTTATTATGGCGACGCTGATTTACCTCAACTGAGCTTGCCGTTTTCGATCGAGATATCGCCGCGCGTAAAGACCGAGAGAAATGAGCAGTCAGGCCGGGTATAGGTCACGACGCGCCCGCTTCGGTCATTGAAGCTGGTCCAGATGGTGTAGCCTTGGAAATTCTGACTGTCCGGCGATCCGTTGACGCGCCGGTCCGTGCTCACCTGCTTAATATTGTCAGCGGCAGCCCCGATTGATGTCATGACCGACGCAGCCGTTTGCACACAGCTGGTTGCGCCCGCTTGGCGCATTGCCTCAACCATGCCGCCACTCGGCGGCACGAGATTGACGTTGGTACCGGCGCAGGCAGCCAGTCCAAGCGATGATCCGAGAATCACGTGTTTGAGTAGGTTCATCCTTTCCTCCGATGCGCGCTATGGCATGGAAGAACGTGTCATCATCATCTGTAAAAAAAAAGGCCGGCTCGTTAAGAACCGGCCCTTTCGCTCGCACGTTGCAGCGAGTCTAGGTGTTCATGCGCTCATAAATGGCGGCAATCTTTTCGGCACAGATGCCGACCGCCTCATCGGCTGGCACCCCTTCGACGAGCACCATTTGAAGGTGTTCAGGGATCGTGTGCACTGCCAGGACTTCACCGGCTCCTGCCGAAGGAGCGGCTTTGTAGGAAACCGGCACACCTGTAGTCGCAATCTCCCGGAAGTTGTCGAATACAGGATTGTCAGTCCAGTAGGGCGTATCAAACATCGTCGGATAGACAGGCACAAAGCGGTGATTTGTATTGTTGATCACCTGCTCGTAGTTGGCCGGCTCGAGCATGTAGGCGATGAAGTCCTTCACCAATTGCGGCTCGGGCGACGCACTAAACGCACCAATCGACCATGTGTCGACCTGGTTAACCGATCCTTCCGGTCCTTCGGGGACAGGGAACAAGCCGGTATTGGCCTGAAGCTCCGGATCGTTGTCGGAGATGTAAGCATAGACGGAGGTCGGGTTGTTAACGAAGGCCACCTGTTTGGATTGATAGACCTTATTGTTCCAGGAGGTCTCTGCGTTACCAACCACGCCCCTAGGAATGATTTTGGCGTCATTGTACATCATGTTGATGTACTCGAAGCCAGCGACATTACCGGGATTGTCGAATGCAGCAGCACCGCTGTCGTCGGCAATATAGCCTCCGAAACACCAGCAAAGCTGCATGATGTTATCCGTGGCGTCAGCGGTCAGACCGAGATCCATGCCGAATCCGTAGAATGGCGGGCTCTGGATGGTCTTGCAAGTCTCAACGAACTCGTCCCAGGTTTTCGGATAGTCGAGTCCAGCTTCCTCGAGAAGATCGACACGAGCGTGCATCGGCCACGGATTGATCGCGTAAGGTGATCCCCAGTATTTACCATCATGTTGAATGGCCCTGAGCGAGGATTCGAAAATGCCCCCTTCGACTTGGAGCATCTTTTCGACAAGGTCGGTCAGGTCCATCAGGTGTCCCTGTCCGCGATAGCGCTGCACGAGGCTTTCATAGAGCCGCGCTGCGTCCGGAGGTGATCCGGCTTCGAGTGCGGCTGCCATCCTTGCGTTGAATTCGCTACCTTGCACCGTGATAAATGCCGCCTCATCAGGCTGGAGTCCTGCCTGCTTCACGAATTCGGTGAACAACTCCTCCGTAATCTGATCGGCGAGTGGTGTGAACATGGGCGAATGCCAATACACCAATTTCTCTTTGCGTTGCGCAAAGCTCTTGGTTGGCCGAAGAATTGTGGCTGCCGAAAATCCCGCCACAGCAGCGGTTGTGCTGCTGAGGAATTCGCGCCTTTTCCAATGCCATCTAGTCGTCATTAAACTCTCCCTGACAAGGTGATGGTTGCTGAGGAAACGCTAGCCTTTCACGGCACCCATTGTGAGGCCGGTCACGAGCCAACGCTGGAAAATAAAGTAAACGAAGAGGGGTGGGATAGCCGTGAAAACGGTGGCACCCATGATCGGGCCCCAGAAGAACACATCTTCGATGATGAAGTCGCTGACCCCAGTCGGTATCGTTCGAACACTCGGGTCGGAATTAAAGACGATAGCGTAGAGATACTCGTTCCAAGACAGCGTGAACGAGAAGAAGGCGACAACCGCGAGCGCCGGTAAAGAAATCGGCAGGATGATTCGGAACAACACACCTAACCGCGTACAGCCATCGACCAATGCCGCCTCTTCAAGCTCTTTGGGAATGGACATGAAGTAGCCCATCAACAGCCAGGTACAGAACGGAATTGTGAAGCCCATATGGGCGAGCGAGAGGCCATTGAGCGAGTTGGTTAGACCGACGCTCAAGAGGATTGCGAAGAGCGGTATGAAGAGCAAAGATTGCGGGACGAGATAGGTATAGACCATACCGCGTGCCAATAACTTGCGCCCGGGGAAATCGAGGCGCGTGATCGCATAGGCGGCAAACGAGGCAACGACGAGCGTCAGCGCGGTCGTCAAAATGGCGACATACATGCTGTTTCCGAAGAAGAGCATGTATTCGGTTTCCTGGAAAAGGATTCTGTAGCTTTCGAGATTGGGATTTTGCGGCCAGAGTGTTGCTGTTGTCCCATAGATCTCCTCGTGCGGCTTCACCGAGGTTGCGATCATCCAATAGAACGGTGCCAACGTCCAAACCACGAAAATGAGGAGGATGAGGTGGCCTAGCCATGCCCAACGACGCTCGATCCCTTTGATGGTGGACGCCATTATTGACCTCTCTCCTGCAGCATTTTCCTGGATAGGAGGACGATCAGGAGTGCGAGGATTGGGAAAAGAACCATATTGACCGCCGAGCCCATGCCGAGCCTTTGTCCGAGCAGGGCGTATTTGTAGGCAAGTGTCGGCAGGATCTGGGAAGAATTAGCCGGCCCGCCACCGGTCAGGACGAGAACGAAGACGACCTGGGTCGATGTCCAAATCGATGATAGCATGACGACGATCAAGAAGACGTTGCGCAACGAGGGGATCGTGACATTCCAGAATTCGTCCCAACGCGAAGCTCCATCGATGCGTGCCGCCTCATAAAGCTCTTTGGGAATAGCTTTGAGCCCTGCCAAGAAGCTCATCGTGTAGAAGGGAGTCCCGGTCCAGACCACCACCGCCAGGACCGACCACAAGGCTAGATTGACATCGCCGAGCCAGGAGATTGGCTCGGTCATACCAAACACCTTGATCAAGATGTTATTCAGCATCCCGCTGAAATCGTCGTAGATCCAGCGCCAGTTGAGGGCGGCAACGAAAGGCGGAACCGCCCAAGGGACGAATAGAATAGTCTTATAAATGTAGTTGAACGGCCTGTCGTGCGCCAGCACCATGGCCATGGAAAGACCGATGACGAATTTGATGCCGACACCGACGGCAGTGTAGAGCAGTGTTTGATAGACGATCTGGAAGAAATAGCGGTCGTGGTAGAGTTCGACGTAGTTGTCGAAGCCGATGAAGCTCGCTGGCGCGCCCACGAGCTTGTTCGTCATGCTTATCCAGATCGCGTTGAAGAAAGGATAAACGACGACAAAACACAGAATTGCTATGGCTGGAGCAAGAAAAAGCGCTGCGACGAACTTCTGGTCGTGAAGGAGGTTGGCCCAAAGCGAAGGTCGCGCGATTTCCGACGGCCTAGACATTGGCCCGACGTCGGTTTTGGCGGCTCTATTCGACGTCGCCATGTTCACCTGATTTGAGTTCGCGCCATCCTAGGGGCACTGGCAACAGACCTCCTGATCTCCAATCCGTTATCATGACCCTAGGGCCTGGAATGTCCCCTGACAAGAACTCTCGTTCCATTCGTTTCAGCATTGAAACAATTGCGGAATTGGCCATTCATCAATGCGCTAATGCTTGACATTGGGTTGGCTGACTGTTCCTATCCTGTCAGGCAACTATCAAGCGTCAGGAGTGAGGCAATGCCTGGAAACCAAGGCAACGATCTTTTCTCGATCAATCGTCGGAAATTGTTGGGTTACACCGCAGGCGCCGGCTTGGCCGCGGGTCTTGGCAGCCGTTTTTCGGCGTTTGCCCAGGACAGTGCCATGGGCATCGATCCAAGCCAATGGACACCTGAGTACATCAACAGCATCGCCGGCACTATCACCGTTGATACGGCTGCCGAATGTGCCAAGGTTGTTCCGCTCGACTACACGGGCCGGGTAACATTTTGGTACGTCGGCCCGAATGAGGCTCAGCCGGAAATAGTCCACTATTATTGGGC
>CAYPOV010000110.1:0-8612 GCA_964412385.1 uncultured Geminicoccaceae bacterium | reverse complement strand
AAGGCATGGGCAGATTTCTGGCAGGCATTCAGCGAGACCTACCCCAACATCACGGTTGAAGCTCAAAACATCGGCTACAATGATCTGCTCAACAAGGCGCGTACCGCGGCTCTTGGGCGGGCGGCGCCCATGGCGGCCCGTTTTCCAATCCTCTGGGGTGTCGAGTTCGCGGCGAAAGGTCAGCTAGCGAAGCTTGGTCCGACGGATATCGGCTATTCCGAAGACGAGTATTGGCCCGGGGCCATGAAGTCGGTGACGTGGCGCGGTGACAAATACGGTGTGCCAACCAATAACGAGACCATGGCGCTCATCTGGAATGCCGGGATCTTCGAGGAGGCCGGGCTCGATCCCGAGAGCCCGCCCGCGACCTGGGACGACCTTGTGCAGTACTCCAAGCAGATTAAGGAGAGCACAGGCAAAAATGGGTACGGCCTCGTCGCGCGTGTCAATGCAGGTAACACGCCGTTCCGCTTCATGCCGGAGGCCTGGGCTGAGGGTGGTGGCGCCCTCGATGAAGCCGAGCCCGATCCCACCTACGAGAAGATCTACATCAACAATGAAGGCACCCAGCGCGCGCTTCAACAGTGCTATGACATGTACGTACGTGACCGCTCAGTGCCCGTGTCCGCATTGACGAATACCAATACCGAGAACATGGACCCGTTCATCAACGACAATTTGGCGATGATGATCAGCCATCCGAGCACTTATGCGGCGATCGTTGACAGGGTCGACAATGCGACGGGTCCTGACAAAGTGATGGCCCAAAAGGTCGCCGAGAATATGCGCTACGGGCTGATCCCCGAAGGTGCCGCGCGTCGTGCTGTGGTCTTCGGTGGTTCCAACGCCCAGATGTTTAATCCTGACTATGTCGATGGTGATCTGGATGTCGACGCCGTTCGCGCTCTCTTCGCGTTTATGTGCGGGCCCGAGTGGTCGACGAGATTGAACATCGTGTCCTCCAATCCCGGTAACCTCCGCGGCTTTAGGACGATTTGGAACAAGGAGCGTCTCGAGAAAACGCGTTTCCTCGACGTCACGACATCAATGCTCACCTCTGGTATTCCGTTCCCGGTCGTCCCTGAATCACCGGAAATCATGAATATCATTGTGCCCGAAATGCTGCAGAATGCTCTGACTGAGAAGATGACCGTGTCAGAGGCTTGCGATGATGCAGCAAACAAAATTGAGAGCTTGGTCCAAGGTATTTAATCACGCATGACCATGACGTCCCCGGCGCTTAGATTGGGCGCCGGGGATTTTTTTGAGAAGCCATCGCGCTCAAAACGATAATTTTGAAGGACCGAAAAGCTTGGCAACGGCACTTACGCCTGGCGGTGTTTCCGCCGCGCGTCTGAAGACATACAAAAAGCCGAACATTCTCGTCGAGACATGGCAATCCCGGTCGGATTACCTTTACATTCTGCCGGCCCTTTTTGTGATGTTTTTGGTGATCGGCTATCCGATTTACTTTACCATTTATCTTTCATTCTTCGACACGCCGCCTAGCCTTGCACTCGATGATAAAATCTTTGTCGGTATCGACAATTACACGCGTATATTGACGAGCCGTAGCTTCCATGAAGTGACGTGGAACACATTCATTTGGACCGTGTTCTCGACTTTCTTTGCATTTGTCCTGTTCCTGGGCGCGGCGCTTGTCCTCAATAGGGAGTTTCCGGGAAGGGCAATCACCCGGGGCATTCTCTTAGTTCCTTTTGTTATTAGTGCTGTTGCGGCCTCCTATGTCTGGCGCTGGATTTACCACAGCGACTACGGTGTCTTGGGTGCCATTTCCGTACAATTGGGTTTGAGCAATGAGCCGATCAACTTTCTGGACAATATCGATTTGGTCTTGCCCTCTTTGATAGTTGTGAATGTTTGGAAAGAATTTCCGTTCGCGATGATCATGCTGCTTGCCGGCCTTCAGACCGTACCCGAGCAGTTATTGAGAGCTGCCATGGTCGATGGTGCGAGTACCTGGCAGCGTTTCTGGCACGTGACTGTGCCACACCTTAAAGGTGTAATTCTGATCACCGTGCTCTTGCTCCTTGTCGCCAATCTCAACCAGTCCTTCACGATCCCATGGGTCATGACGGGAGGTGGTCCTGCGGGGGCGTCCGATATCTGGATCACCCAAATTTATCAGCTTGCATTTGGGCGCATTCGCTTCGGTTTGGCGTCGGCCTATTCGGTCATCCTGTTCTTTGTGATGATCATTCTCGGATACTTTTATGTCCGGGCGCTGGCATTCAAGGACGAGAGGTAGCGCGATGGCTGCAACCCAAGTGGCGCCGACGACGGCTGCTCGTGCCGAAGCACTGCTTCGCGCCTCACAGAAGAAAAAGCGCAAGAAAAAGGGCGACGCGTGGGGGCCCATCGGCTGGGTGTTCCTCGTCATCCTATTGCTATTCGCGATCCTGCCGATGCTCTGGATGTTCATGACCTCCATCAAGACGCAGTTCGGCGCTCTGCAATATCCGCCCGAATGGATACCCACTAACATAACCTTTGAAGAGTATCGGAGGCTGCTGTCGCCGACGAGCCAGGTCGGCGGTGAATTTCTTCGTTTTTTGTGGAATTCGGTCTACGTCTCCGCCGCAACGACTGTCTTAGGTGTGGCTGTCGCCGTACCGGCTGCTTACGCTTTTTCGAGATTTCGTTTCCCTGGACGCAAGTTCTGGTTCTTCGCAGTCCTATTCCGAAACATGTTCCCCGCGGTCGTGTTTTTAATGCCGCTCTTTATTATGATGCGGTTCTTCTATCTTGTGAATACACATGCTTCGCTGATTATTACCTATTTGACCTTTGGACTTCCTCTTTCGATCTGGTTACTCAAGGGTTTCTACGACAATATCCCGATACAGCTCGAGCAGGCCGCGAGAATTGATGGCGCGACGCGGTTTCAAGCGTTTATTCTGGTGGTCATGCCTCTCTCAGCGCCGGGTATTGTCGCGACAGCGATTTACTCCTTCATCTCGGCATGGAATGAGTATGTCTATGCGCTGACATTTTTGAACAATGACGAACTCCTGACACTTCCGGTTGGTCTGCAGCGTTTCTTTTCGGAATACGCCACTAATTGGCCTGGGTTGATGGCGGCTTCGTTTATCATGAGTGTGCCGGTGGTCGTGCTATTTTTGATCCTTCAGAAATACTTCGTGCGTGCGTTGACCGAAGGTGCCGTCAAGTCCTGACAAGTAATGACCGACATTGACATGTGCAAGAACAGGCTGTCCGTAAAGGGAATACAGAATGGCTGAAGTCGACCTCAAAGAGGTTGTGAAAGTCTATGGCAATGTCATTGCCGTTGATAATGTGACCTTCAATGTCGCGGATGGCGAGTTCGTGGCCTTGGTCGGTCCCTCGGGCTGCGGTAAGACCACAACGCTCAATCTGATTGCGGGGCTGATCGACATCACCGATGGTGACATTCGGATTGGCGAACGTTTGGTCAATGATCTCGATCCAAAGGATCGCGACATTGCCATGGTATTTCAAAATTATGCGCTCTACCCAAACAAGTCAGTCTACAAGAATTTGGCTTTTCCTCTCAAGATGCGGAAGTACAACACGGCTGACATCGATAAGAAAGTTCAAGAGGCGGCGAAAGTTCTAGATATTAGCCATCTCCTGGAAAGGCGACCGCGCGAACTCTCTGGAGGACAACAGCAGCGCGTGGCGCTGGGGCGTGCGTTGGTCCGAGATCCCAAAGTTTTTTTGATGGACGAGCCGCTCTCCAATCTCGACGCCAAATTGCGCGTGCAGATGCGCTCGGAGCTCAAGCGCTTTCATCAGGACCTTAACGCCACTGTCGTTTACGTTACGCATGACCAACTCGAGGCGATGACAATGGCGGATAGGATGGCGGTCATGAGTGATGGTTTGCTGCAGCAATATGACACTCCGGACCGTGTCTTTGCAGAGCCTGTGAACACCTTTGTTGCGGGATTTGTTGGTAGCCCAGCTATGAATCTTCTCGAGGTTGAGTGCGCTATCCAGGGCGAACAAGCGCGCCTTACTGGACCTGATTGGAGCGTCGGCCTGTCACCTGACAACACTGAAAAAGTCCGAAGGGCCGAAACCCGAAAAATTGTCCTGGGAGCGCGCCACAGCACGATGAATCTTCTTCAAGAGGCACGCGATGGTGCCATTCCTGCCAGCATCTACACGGTCGAGCCCACAGGCGATATCACCTACGCGCATGTCAATCTTGGTGGTGTGTCGACCGTGGTCAGCGTACCTGCGGGTACACGACTTCATCCTGACGACAAGATATGGCTCGAATTTGACCAAGACCATATTCATTTGTTCGATGGCGAGACCGGCCAGTCATTAGCGACCCATTGAGACTTGACGATGACGAGTAGGCCGAATTGAAATCGACCTGGCTATCGACAGCGGTCATTCAAGGAAAAAATCTTGGGTCTTGGTGAGGCTTGAAACGAATGGTAGCGTTCCCGGTCTTGCCGTGGACAGGATCATTATCAACAACGGCTTCATTGGGCGGGCCGAGCGGCGCGGCCACGGAATGACGCTGAACGACGATGTGGCACGCGCGCATCTGCAACCGGGATCGAGTTCTTTTTGGCGCTGAGGCCCACGCCTGAATTGTGGCCGACGATTGACTTGAGGGAGAGGCCTTATCATGAGCGATGCAATCAAGACTGAGGATATTGTTCGACCACGGCAGGAACTGATCGATGCTGTCAAAGAAATGGGAGCTGCCACCGCCTCCAGCACGCTTTTTCATATGGGTGTACGCAATTCCCACATCGCAGGCCCGATTGCATGGACCAAAGGTCGGCGCATTGCGGGGCCGGCCTTGACATTGGATTTCATGCCGAAGCGCGAAGACCTATACGGCGAGGACGAGTACGCCGAGCCTGAGAAGCAGTTGCATCGGCACGTTCTCTACCATACCGAGCCTGGGGATATTGTCGTTGTCAACGCACGCGGCGATATGCGGAGCGGCGTCTTTGGCGAAATGATGCTCACCTACTTTCGAGGCAAAGGCGGTCAGGGCGTCGTGATCGACGGATGTGTTCGCGACATCGACAATATCGAAAAGATCGATCTCGGATTGTGGATTCGCGGCGTTACACCCAATTTCCACACTCAGACCGATATCATGCCGTTTGGTGTCAACGTTCCGATCGCCTGCGGCGGCTGCTTGGTGATGCCAGGCGATATCATTGTTGCGGATAATGATGGCGCTGTCGTTGTTCCCGTTGGCATGGCGGAGGAATTGATCCGGGAGGCTCATACGCGTCACGAGTGGGAAGACTTCGTTCGCATCAAGCTCGCAGAAGGCGGTGACCTCAGACGCTATTACCCACTCTCGGATGCTGCGCGGCCGGAATATGATGAATGGCTCAAGACGCAACCAGCCAAGTCATGAGCCCAAAGGGAAAGTAAGTCTGTCAATGAAGATCACCGATCTCAAATGTGCGGTAATCGGCAATAATCCTGTTGTTCGCATTAATACAGACGAAGGCATTTACGGCCTTGGCGAAGTGGAAAAGGCTAAGACCTACATCAAGCCTTTTGTCATACACTTCAAGGAAGTGCTGCTCGGGCGCGACCCTACGGACGTAGAGCGCGTCATGCAGCGGATTCGTCAGCGAGGCAGCTTCAAACCTTACGGCAGTGCTGTCAGTGCGATCGAAATGGCGCTTTGGGACATAGCCGGCAAAGCTGCCGGTCTGCCTGTCCATAAGCTCCTCGGCGGCAAGGTCAGAGACAAGGTCCGCGTCTATAACGGGGCTTTTCGCAAAGTCTTTGACGGCGATCACTCACCCGAGGCCTATGCGCGCAACATGCAATGGATGAAGGATCTGCCTTACGGCTTTTCGATCATCAAGCAGGGTATCGGTTTTCACAGCCCGATGCCGCGGCATGTTCCCGACTTCTTCTACGGTGAACATCCTGACGGTCATACTTTCGCTGGCGATCGCAGCACCGGACTACTTACCGAAAAGGGTTTGAAGCACATCATCGCTTGTGTCGAAGCGATGAAAGCTGTGCTCGGTGACGATATCGGCCTCGCCCTTGATTGCGGCCCCGGCTGGACCGTCCCTGACGCCATTCGCTTTGCCAAGGCCATCGAGCACCTCAATGTCATGTGGATTGAGGACATCCTCACCGGCGACTACACGCCCTTCGTCAACGCCGACGTCTATAGGGATCTGACCCATAGCACCTCGACACCGGTTCATACCGGCGAGCAAATCTACCTTCGCCAGAATTTCAAGGACCTCATCGAAAAGCATGCCGTCAATATTATCGGCCCTGATCCTTGCGACATCGGTGGCATCGCCGAACTCAAATGGGTCGCGGAATATGCCGATCTCCATGGCATTCTGATGGCGCCTCACGGCACCGGCGACGGTCTCTTGGGTCTCGCCGCACTGCTCCAAGTCTCAGCGACACTGCCACCGAACTTCATCGCCTTTGAGTGCCCCAATGGCGATCCGGACTGGTGGTATGATATTGTCGATGGCCTGCCCGACCCCCTGATAGAGAACAGCCACATCAAAGTCTGGGACACACCCGGCATGGGCGTCGACCTCAATCCCGACAAGACGCAACCCTATCTGCGTGACGAAGACAAAGACTTCTTCGACTGACGCGACGTTCCAAGATCCGGCAACCATTGAGCGCGCGCTGTTGCATTACGATCCCATAACGCCGAGCACGAAGCCTCTGGAAACTGCCGCTTCATCCTTGTAGGTCCCAACACGTCACGCAACATGCTGCCGTTGGAGAGAGCAGGAGCCGATGACAAGAGGGGACCGCGCGTTGGACCGAACGGGCGGACGGGCACCAGTTTTATTCGCTCTTGGCGGCGTCGCACCGCCGGAGCGCACCAGAGTAGCGGCCTTGGCCGGCATGCTGTGTCTGGCTGCATCGAGCGCAGGTGCCGTCACACCGCCATCAGCCGAACCGAGTTGGCTATCGCCCGCCATCCTCATCCTCATCCTGGCGATCGCCGTGCTGCTAAGTACTCACTACTTCTCGCTCCGTCGGACTGTCCGCCGCCGTACCGAAGACCTCCACACAACCATCCGCGACCTTGAGGCTGCCAACCGTGAGCTCGAGCGCCTCGCCCGCCTCGACTCCATGACCGGGATCCCCAATCGCCAATCCTTCTACGAACAATCCGCCCTTGAGATCGAGCGCTTCAAACGCTACGGCAGGCCACTCTCCTTGATCCTGTTTGATATCGACGGCTTCAAACAAATCAACGACCAGCTCGGCCACATCGAGGGCGACGCCGTCCTCAGATCATTCGCGCAGGACCTGACCTCAAGACTTCGCGCCGCCGATGTCTTCGCCCGGCTCGGCGGTGACGAATTCGTGGCCCTTCTCCCTGAAACCGAGGAAAAAGAGGCTATCACCGTCGCCGAAAGGGTCCTCCGCGAGCTGCAGCAACGCGCCTTTGATCATGGCGGCCAATCTCTCACCCTGAGCTTCAGCGCTGGCGTCGCAGAGTTCGCCAATGACAACTCCATCGATAACTGGATCCGCCGCGCCGACACCAGGCTCTACCGCAGCAAACAACGAGGCGGCGGCCGCGTCAGCGGCAGCCAACACGAACCGAAGGAAAACACCTCATGAGCCGCCTCATCGGCCTGATGACCGGGTCAACGGTCCTTGCAATTGGCATCGCCGCAGCCGGTTTTTTGGTCGGCAGTGGCTTCGAGCAAGCCCGCCTCGGTGACCGCTTCGTCACCGTCAAAGGCCTTGCCGAACGCGACGTCGAAGCCGATCTTGCTGTCTGGCCCATCAGCTTCACCACAACCGGCAATGATCTTGCCACCGTCCAAGCCGAGATCACCGAGGACGCCAGCATCATCCGCCGCTTCTTGGAAGCCGCCGGCATCGCCGCCGACGCCATCGAGACCTCCTCCGTCCAAGTCCAGGACCTTCTTGCTCAAGCCTTCCGCTCCGGTCCTGTCGAAAGCCGCTACATCATCGAGCAAACCATCCTGGTTCGAACAACAGATGTCGACACGGTCATCCAAGCCCACAGCCAGACGAGCGAGCTGATCGCCCAAGGCGTCGTCCTCGGCGGCACTCAAGGCGCCAACGCCGGCCCGAGCTTCATCTTTACTCGGCTCAACGCCATCAAGCCCGAGATGATCGCCGAAGCTACCGCCAACGCCCGCGAGGCCGCCCAGCAATTTGCCACCGACAGCCAAAGCACCCTCGGCCGCATCCGCCGCGCCAATCAAGGCCTCTTTCAAATCCTTCCACGGGATCAGGTCCAAGGCCTATTCGAGCCCCAGCAACGCAACAAACGCATCCGAGTCGTCGCCACGCTCGAATACACCCTCCGCGACTAACCCCACGAATTCGTTTGTGCATTTTTTGACGAAAGAACTCTTGGGATCGTTTTTGTAAAAAATTGTGAAAGATTGGTTTTTCTGGGGATTTGCCAAATCCCCAGACCCCTCGGGGGACTTGGGACTGAGGCTCTGAGGCAGGCGCCGCCTGGGATTCCAGGCAATCGCGCTTGATCGTGTGGCAAACTCCGGACGTGAATTCGTTCGTGCATTTTTGTATGAGCCTCGGCCCGACGGCATCGAATTGAATTAGTTCGTGCAATT
>CAYPOV010000109.1:0-13421 GCA_964412385.1 uncultured Geminicoccaceae bacterium | reverse complement strand
ATGCTCGGTACCACTGCGGAAAACTAATCGCCGATTTGTGCTTTGTCGCGCGTTGAATGTGGTTGGCGTGTGACTGGGCAAAGGTTCTTTCGCTCGGCATAAGCACGGTAGCGCAACCGGACATCCACATACTGGGGACGAGAGAGATATGGGCGGATTGTATCGAAGCCTGGATGATATTTATCTGAAGTTTACCGCGGTGTTGGGGCCGCTTGGGCTGTTGGCGTTGCGGCTGCCGGTGGCGGTGGTGTTTTGGCGCTCGGGCCGCACCAAGGTCGAGGGCTGGGATATTTTCACGCTCACGCCGGCGCAGGCCTTCATTTTCCAAGACCAGTTCGGCATGCCCTTTCCTGTGACCATGGCGCATATCACGGCCGTCGCGGAGCATGTGTTGCCGGCGCTCTTGGTGTTGGGCCTTTTTACCCGCATCAGTGCGTTCGGCCTATTGATCATGACCATGGTGATCCAGCTCTTCGTCTTTCCCGATGCCTGGCTCAATGCCCATATGTTTTGGGCGACCATTCTTTTTGCTACGGTCACGCTCGGGCCCGGCAAGATCTCCTTGGACTATCTGATCGCACGCGCTTTCGGCCGCGGCGAGATGCAGGTCGAACGTTTATAGCCAAGGGCGATTGGCGCCGGGCGTTCGCCCCTCTATGATCCCCTCATTGTTGAGCGATGAGGGTTGCCGTGTCCGATATTGCCAATTGGCGGGACGACCGACGAACAGCGGATCGTGGCGATCGCGACGAGGTTCTGCGCGAGCGCATCACCGATGCCATGGGGCGTGCGGCCGGCTGGATTTGGTCGATGCAGGCCCCCGGCAAGCCCAAGGGCGTGTTCCGCACCAGTGCGCATCATGATCCGGTGCGTTGGCCGGGTGTGTTGCTGTCGGGCACTTATGACGGGCTGATGTGTCTGGATCTGATCGGCGAGATCTGGCGGTTCGATGCCGAGGAACGCGACGCGCTGGCGCATTTCATCGAGGGATTTGCGCAAGTCGACGGCCGGTTTTCCAATCCGCATATGCGCTCGAGCGACATCTTCAAGAAAGAGGATTATCTCGAGACGGTGAGCTATGTGAGCTTTCATCTCACCAATTATTCCTTGGGTGCCTTGGACGCCATCGGCCGGCTCGACAATCCCAATCTGGCCTTTGCCGAACCCTTTCTCGACCCGCTCTATCTTCATGCCTGGCTCGGCCAGCGCGATCTGCGGGACGCCTGGCAGGAAGGCAACAATGTCGTCAATGTCGGAAGCTTCTTGCTATTGATGATACGTTTCGGCCCCAAGATTCGCGCCGCCCGCGCGCGCCATGCGCTGGAGCTGTTGATGGCCTGGCATGACCGCAATCAGGAGCCGGCGACAGGATTTTGGGGTGTTGGCCAGACCGTCAATCCGCGGCGGGCGGTCGAAGCGATGGCGGGTGCCACGCACAATCTTCATCTTTATTACGCGCTCGAGCGGCCGATACCGATGGCAGAGCGCATGGTGGATTATTGCCTCACTCTTCCGACCGAGCGCCAATCCGCCTGTCTCGACGTCGATCCAGTCGACATTCTGATCCATCTCGATCGCCTGACCGGCTATCGGCGCAACGATGTACAAGCCTGGCTGCGCGCTAAGCTCGAAGCGCTGCTGGACAGCCAGAATGAGGATGGCGGCTTTGCCGATGAGCGGGAAGGGGTGCGCAAGCTCGACGGTTGGATCAGCGGCTACGAGGAACCGCAAGGCCTCTCCAATTGTTTCGCGACCTTCTTTCGATGTCTTGCCATCGGCATGACCGCTGATTGTTTGTGGCCCGGCTGGCGCTTTTGGAACTTCCGCCGCATGGCCGGCATCGGCTATGTCTCGTCGACAAGACATGTGGGTTGAGGGATTAGGCGGCCGGTATGGATTCGTCCCAAAAAGTTATCGCGAACAATCAGGTCGATCACCTGCATGATGAGCGATTCGAAGAGCCCTATGATCTCCGCAATCTCAATCACGCGAGTTATCTCCACATCAGGGGCCGTAAAGCCCGCTCGCTGAACGGTCCTTGGAGTTTTTCGATCGATCCCTTCGAGGAAGGGCTGCGTCAGGGTTGGGTCAAGGACTGTCATCTGCCGATTGAAGGCCGCAGCGAGCCTTGGGACTATGACGCCCATGGCGGCGACACGCACACCGTACCCTCTTGCTGGAACCTGCAGGACGACAAGCTCTTCCACTATGAAGGACGCGCCTGGTACAGCCGCTGGTTCGATTATCAGCGTAGCGATCCCGAGGAACGGGTGTTCCTGCGGATCGGTGCGGCCAATTACGAGACCAAGCTATTCCTTAATGGGAATTTCATCGGCAGTCACAGAGGCGGCTCGACGCCGATCACCGCCGAGATTACCGATCTTCTGCAAGACCGGAATTTTGTGCTGATCGGAGTCGACAATAGCCGCAAGCCGGACCGCGTGCCGATGTACCATATCGACTGGTACAATTATGGCGGCATCCATCGCGATGTGGCGCTCTTCACCCTCCCCAAGGTCTTTGTTCAGGCGATTTTTGTTCATTTGGTGCCGGACAGTGAATTCGAGCGTATCGCGATCGAGATTCGGCTCTCCGATCCGGTTGGCGGCAAAGCGACACTCGAGATCTTCAAGCTTCTTCCGGAACTCGAGATCACCATCGAGGAAGGCATGGGCTTTGCGGTGGTTGATGCAACACCCAATCTATGGTCGCCCGAACAACCCGAACTCTATGAGCTTGAAGTCCGGTTCGGCGAGGATGTGATCCGTGACCGCATCGGTTTTCGCGAGATACGCACGGAAGGCAAGCGTGTTCTGCTCAATGACGAGCCCGTCTTTCTCAAAGGAATTAGCGCGCATGAGGATGATCTCGAAACCGGACGTGTGACCTCGGAAGCCGATCTAAGGCGCCGCTTCGAACATGCCAAATCCTTGGGCTGCAATTTCATGCGGCTTGCCCACTATCCACATCATGAGCGCGCTGCCGAACTCGCCGATGAAATCGGCTTGATGCTTTGGGAGGAAATTCCGGTCTATTGGGCGATCGATTTCGAGAACGAAGCGACACTCGAAGACGCCGGCAACCAGCTCGCAGAACTGATCTTGAGAGACCGCAATCGAGCGAGCGTGATAATTTGGGGTGTCGGCAACGAAAACCCCGATACCAACGCCCGGCTTGATTTCATGTCGAGCCTTGCGGAAGTCGCGCGAGGACTGGATCCCTCGAGACTGGTGTCGGCGGCGTGTCTTGTTAATCGAACCGCCGCTCGGATCGAGGACCGGCTTGCCGAGCATCTCGATATTGTCGGGCTTAACGAATATTACGGCTGGTATGAGTCGGACTTCACCGAGCTGGAGGCGATCGGACGCAACTATGATCTCGACAAACCGTTGATGATCACCGAGACGGGGGCCGATGCCGTTGCCGGACTGCGCGGTCAGGCGGATCGTCTGTTTACCGAGGACAAGATGGCGGTGGTGTATCGCCGGCAGTTGGCGGTGCTCGGAGAAATCGAAGCTTTAGCCGGTCTTTGTCCTTGGCTGCTCTACGATTTTCGTACCCTGCGCCGCCAGAACAGCTACCAAAAGGGGCTCAATCTCAAGGGCCTGATTGCCGCCGATAAAGAAACCAAGAAATCGGCCTTCGAGCTGCTTCTGGCATTCTATGAGGAGAAGGCGTGAGCCTCGAAGCCGCAAGAATCGAGCGAGACATCTTGGCTTCGGCGAGAGCTGAAATTCCGACCTTTTGCCGCAAGCATTTCGGTCTTTTGGGCGCCTTGCGTCTCCACTGGCTGAGTTTTAGGACGGACCTCTTTCTGGCGCCGATCAATCTATTCTTGGTGGGACCGAAATTGGCGCTTAATCTTGTGGGCTGGGTTCTCCAATCTTTGGGCCTGAAACGTCTCTCCTTATTCCTTCAGCGCGTGGACATGTCGGTCCCGACATCGTTGAGGCGACGAATTCGCGCCGATCTCGCTCACGCGCTGATCGATTTCGATCATCTTGAGGCAAGCATCCAACTGGAACAGCGCCGCGATTGGCGGCGTCGTGTCGATCGCCTGATCGAGGATTATTTAAGTGCTCGTGATGCCATCGCCGAGTTCTCGGCAGGGCTTATGGTCCTGGCATTCGGTTTTTTTGCACTGGATCGGCTCACACCTGGTGCCCTTTCGCTCGGGCCGATTTTGGCTTCTGGAATAGCGTACGAGGACGCTGTTCAGTCATTTTGGCTGGGGCCGTGGGCAGGCGGGTTGTGGTACGGCGCGTTCGGCGTCGAAACACCCTGGTATTGGACCGTCGGCATGATTGCAGGGATGATCGGTGTCGTGGCAATCATGTCTACCGTGATTGGCATTGTCACGGATCCGGTCCAGACTTGGTTGGGAATTCACCAAAGACGGCTCAGGCGCCTGGTCGACCGAATCGAGAGGGTGACCAAAGAGGCGAGCGATCTTCGCCTCGATGTCAAAGACCCTTATTTGCCGCGTATCGCGGACGTTTTGGACGTGACTGTCTCGGCATTGAGGCTTGGGCGCTAAGGACAATCAGGAAAGGGGGCAATATTGAAGCTCAGTGATGACGAAAAGGCGATGGCGGACGGTATTCGAGGCGAGATCCTTCAATGGGCATTACAACAGCAGATCGCGGTTGGTGAGTTCTTCGATGCTGAAGACTTGGTCCCTATAACCCAGGTCCATATTCATGCCGATGCCGAAGCCCTGGGCGATGCCGGCATCGCGTTCTTGGAAAAAGCCCTCGAAAGGCCTGGAGACGAGCGTCGCTTGGCGGTCCCGGTTGTCTCCGATCCTCGTGGTGCGGATTTCAATCGTGCTGACGCGCTCAATTATGACAAAACACTATTGCGGCGTGAGGAGCGCTTGCGGGATGCGTTGAGCGGTCTGGGCGTGTTGATGACCGACACCTGTATCGTCTATCAATGCGTGTTGCCGCCGATCCATGGCGAGCACATCGCATTCGGTGATACCGGCTCGGTGATCTACGCCAATAGTGTTTGCGGCGCACGCAGCAATTATGAAGGTGGACCATCAGCACTTGCAGCAGCCTTGACCGGCCGCACGCCGCGCTATGGGTTTCATCTGGCCGAGCGCCGTCGCGGCACAAAGCGCTATCGGATTGCCGAAAGGCCTCGTCACCTCACCGACTGGGGTGCGATCGGTGCTCTTATCGGCCGTGAGCAGACCTCATATTGGCAGGTGCCCTACATTGTTTTCGACGGGCCTCCTCCCGGCTCCGATGCCTTGAAACATATGGGAGCGGCCATGGCGAGCTATGGCTCTACAGCGATGTATCATGTCGAGGGTGTTACGCCTGAATGGCGCGAAGGTGCGATCGAAGGAGACGAAGAACCCGTAAGCCATGGCGACATAGACGGTTTTTACGAGAGTTTCGGGCCAAGCCGCGAGGAGGTCGATGTCGTGGTATTCGCGGCACCGCAGCTCTCGCTCTTCGAGATGCAGCAATTGGCGGCTGAGCTCGAGGGCAAGCGGGTGCACACTAACACAGCCCTTCTGGTGGCGGTGCCTCCGGAAATCAAATCAGGGTGCGATCGACTGGGGCTGCCTTCGGCAATCGAAGCTTCGGGCGCCAAGGTGTTGGAGGGCGTGTGTTTTTATCAGATGCATGCCAAGGAACTGGGTGAAGCCAATGGCTGGAAAGTGTTGATGAGCAATTCCACCAAGCTTGTGAATATAATCTCGGGCTATGGTTATGAACCGGTGCTGGCGTCGATGGCACAGTGCGTGGAGAGTGCCGTCGCCGGGAGGATCGTTCGATGACTGAGACCGTGTTTTCCGGCCATAAGGGCATTGGACCCGAGGTCGAAGGCGAAGCTCTGGTAGCCTCCGACAATTTCAGCGCCCGCTATGATCTCGACCGTATCAAGGGTGTCTTCTCAAGACCCTCCCACAAGCTTGTCGGCCAAAGCTATGTCGGCAAGATCCTGGTCCTCAATGCCGCCAAAGGAGGGGTCGCTACGGCCTGGATGCTCAAAGAGATGAGTGATCGCGGCCTGGCGCCGCTGGCGCTTCTCTTGAACTTCGCCAATCCCATCATGGCTCAGGCCGCTGCCTTTGCCGGCATGCCGCTTATCGACAGGTTCGAGACCGATATCACCCGAGCGCTCAAATCCGGCAATCGGCTTGAGGTTGTGCCCGAGACGGGTCAGGTCACAATATTGTCGTCGTAAGGTAAGAGCACCGATTTCTGGCAGGGTCGAAACTCCCGCCCGCGGCGCTGCCTAGTCGTTCGGCATGGGGTTGAAACTGGTCCTATGCACGAGCCAGGCGCCGTCGTCACCTTTGCGCCAGACCTTCAGACCTTTGAACTTGTGAGGTGTACTCGCACCATCCTTATCTGTGCGCGTCACGTCTTGGAGATGCACGTGAATGGCCGTGTTATCGCCGACAAATTCGATGTCGTGGGAGTGTCCATTAAGATCGTGAAATCCAGCGCTGAAAAATGCCGTGTACATGGTCTCAATGTTGTCCCGGCCCATCACGACATCCCAACCCGGAGACAAAGCGATCGCCCCTTCAGTGAAATTCGCTGCAACGGCAGCAGCGTCAGCATTATTGAAGTCTGCTTCGAATGCCTCATCAGCGGCGAGAATGTCTGACATCGGGTCTGCGAGGGCGATACTTGCTGAAAACACAAAGGTCACAGCAAGTAGCCCTAAAGGTAGATTTTTCATTTTATTTTTCTCCCTTAACTCTCCTACTTTGCCCTTGAGGCATTGTGCTGTCAACAACTATGCATTGTCGATTGTTTGAGAACTCGCACCTAGAGTAGTACGAGACCGTCAGCTGTTGCCGCGACAAGGCCTTGATCCGTCAGCTTGAGGTGAGGGATGACGGGAAGGGCAAGGAATGAGAGCTGAAGGGTGGGCTCAGGCAGGCTGCAGCCGATCTCGCGTGAGGCTTTGCGGATATCCTTGAGTTTGAGCGTGACTGTTTGAAAATCGAGATCGCTGATCAGGCCTGCGATCGGAAGCGCAAGCTCGGCTTTGATCACACCGGATGCCACGACGACGGCACCGCCTTGAAGTGTGATAAGATGATTGGCGGCAATCGCCATGTCTTCATCGTCGCTGCCGATCACGATCAGATTGTGGCTGTCGTGACCGACGCTGACGCCGATGGCACCCTGCATCGGCCCGAACCCTTTTACAAAGCCTCTGCCGATATTGCCGTTCAGCCCGTGGCGTTCGAGGACGGCAAGCTTCATGAGATCCTTTTCAGGATCGGCGCGCCAGAGGCCGTTTTCGTTCAAGGGGGTTGCTTGGAGGCGTTCGGTGATGATGGCCCCCTCTGTCACGCCAATGACCTCGACGGTATTGGTCTCGGCCGGCATGCGGAATTCGCTGGCATCGACGCCATCACGCTTAACCGAGCCATAGCCTGAAGGCGCGGGGGGTGTTTTGGTGTCGAACATTCTGTGCGTGACCGGCTCGCCGCCGCAGATCACAGAATCAACCTGAACATTATGAAGATCGTCGAGCAAGAGAATATCGGCGCGCTTGCCAGGAGCGATGATGCCACGATCGGTCAAGCCGAAGGCGAGAGCGGCGCCCAATGTTGCAGCACGGAAGGCAGGCACGGGTGCGGCGCCGTGTTGGATCGCCTTGCGGATGGCAAAGTCGATATGGCCGTCTTCGATGATCTCAAGCGGGTTGCGATCGTCCGTGCAAAAAGCGCAACGCATCCAGGTGGCTTCGGTGACGAGCGGGGCGAGGGCCGCGACGTTCTTGGCAACGGAGCCTTCGCGCAAATAAATGTGCATGCCCTTGGAGAGTTTCTCCAGGGCCTCGTCATAAAGCGTGCATTCGTGATCGCTGCCGATGCCGGCGGCGAGATAGGCATTGAGATCGAGGCCACGAACGAGCGGCGCGTGACCGTCGATGGGTTTGTCTTGAAAGGCCTCGAGCTTGGCGAGGATGCCCGGATCTTTCATGATCACGCCCGGAAAATTCATGACCTCGGCCAGCCCTAGGACCGCCGGATGGGCTGCAAGGCTCTGGAGATCGGGAGCCTCGAGCCTTGCGCCTGCTGTCTCGAGCGTCGTCGCCGGGACGCAGGAACTCAAGTTGACGCGGAGGGTCATGATCATTTGCAAGGAGGCTTCGAGGAAGTAGCGAATGCCGTCGAGGCCGAGGGCATTGGCGATCTCGTGGGGATCACAAATCGCCGTAGTGGTGCCGCGCGGGAGAACGACTTTCTCGAATTCGCCCGGTGTCACCATCGAGCTTTCAATGTGGAGATGTGCGTCGATGAAGCCGGGGGTGGCGATCCGGCCGTCGGCGTTGATCTCTTCCGCTCCCTGATAGGTCTCGTAGAGGCCGACGATGGTGTCGCCGCATATCGCAATATCGCCCTCGCGGATCACGCCGGACGCGGTATCGAGGATGCGTGCATTCTTGATGACGAGATCGGCCGGGGCACGCCCGGCAGCTTGATCGATGCGTCTTGCGTAGTCGTGGCATGTTAAGGGCATGGTCGGGCTCTCTCGTTCGTGTGTGGGCTGTTGATCGAGAGATTATGCCAAGCCACTAGAGCACGGCAATTGTCGCAAGAAAGGACGTGACGATGTACCAGCCGAAGATCTGTTGTGCCATCACCCACCAGCGCGCCCAATAGGTGACCGGATAATACTGGCTGTAGGCATGCAGATCGATCACCGGGATCGCCGAATCGAGGGCGAACCTGAATAGGTTAAAATGTTGCGGCTGGCGATTGCGATCATACTGCAAGAATCCGCCAACACTGCTTACGTGAAGGATTTCATCCTCATCGAGCTTTTTCGAATTGAGCAACTCGACATTTTCGGCAAAGGGATGACGTTTGTTGTTGATCTCTTTGATAACGGCTCGCTTTTCTTCAAGCGCACGGAGAACATCTTCGGTTCGATCGAAGCGTTTCATCAAGGCGGCGATCTCGAGATTTTCGATCTCGGCATTGTCCTGTTGCTGGCGTTGCCATTCGCGCCGGTAAATAATGGCGTTCTTCCAAGCCTTGCCCCAACTGAGGCTGTAGATCCAGAGGATCACCAGGGTTCCGACAATACTGATCATGAGAATGATAATTGCACGCTCGGGCTGGGTTCCGAAATTGGTGGGCCAGAGCAAGACACGTGCTACAATCCAACCCGCAAACGATATGGGTTGATCAAGAAACGGCTCTTCGGGTCTTGGAAAGTCCGCGGATTTCGCCTCCGCACGGATCTCCCTGCTTCGGCTTTGCGCCCCAAAGTCCAGGAAAAAATCCGCCATGTGATGGAGGGGATCCGGCGGCACGCGCTGGCTGCTGCCAATGCCCTGAGCACCGCCCTCCGATGATGTCTTGCGATAATAGTCGGTCCAAAGATCCATCAGTTCCGATTTCTCATCGATACTGAGATCAGGCGTGCCCCAGGAGGCATAGTGGAGCCCGACACCTTGCCAATGAAAACAACCGGTGCGGATCGGCAACTCCCACACGAGGTCGTTGACGACGGCATTGGAAAGATTGATGTCGATAGCATCGTCGGGATGACATCGTTTCTCTGAGTTGTCGCCGTCGTAAGGGTCCTGGCCTGCATGAATGTAGTCGTAGAGTTCGAGCAATCGTCGCACGAATGAGAGATCGCTTTGGTGTAGCTGACGGAAGGTCAGGGGGTCTGGCCACTGGATGACGCGCTTGCGGCCCCAATCTTGAACACCGAGATTGATCCGCAGCGTTCCGCCGACATTGAGGCCGGTGAGGTCGAGATCGCCATACCAGGCAAGCGGTGCCACGTTTGTTCCCTCGGTTTCGCTCGGCGCCTCGACCGGTTCCATCGACGACGATCGCGATCGGATGGGAAGGACGAAGTGCATTCGCGCGCCAATTGTGTTAGAGCTGATATCGAGCGCCGTTCTCTCCTGGCGTTCGATGTCGAAGGGCTCAAAGTATAGGTTTTGCGCTATTCTATTGTTGGTAATGGTAAAGAGAAAAAGTTCTCCAAACATCGGGCTCTCAAGATCTACAGACCCTCGAAAGCTATTTCCATCGACGACGAAGACGTTTTCGAATTTGCCATTTCGAACCAAGAGATAGGCGATGTCATTCTTCTCAAGAACAAATATTCCTATAGCGTTGTCGTCGAGGTCGAACCGTTCGAAGGTGTTGTGTGTCAGTCTGAGTGTTGCAAATTGATTGGCCTTGATCAGGGTGGCACCGCGCACCTCGACCCCGTGAAGAGTCATGTTCGCAACACCGATTCCGGCGAGAGACGAGGAGTCGGCACATCCGACCGAGTTGACGAAGCAGATCGGATTGGAGAGCGTTTTGCAATCGCGCAAGATTCCGGACGCGTTGTCGCGACGGCAGCTCAAATAGCGCGGGACCGGAACCTGAAAGTCGTCGCTTTGCCGGCGCATCATGCCAATCTCGACGATGCGAAGGGAGCCGCCGATCGTGACATTGTTGAGCTCGATGAGCTGGGGGTCTGACCCGCCGGATCGAGGGCAAAGTTGAAACTCTCGCCAAGTTCCGCAGAGCTGCTCGCTCTGCTCGAGGATGGCGGAGGCATCCTTTTCCGTAGGTTGCGGTTCCAAAGCTTGTAATGTTCGGTTCATACTGGCCGTCGATGTCCGCCAGCCGCCTCCCACGTTTCGGCACTTGCATCCGACTTTCGCAAGCTCGGTCAGGGGAAGGTCTGTGTTTCGGAGAAACGGCTCGCGGACGATTAAAGGCGTGTCAGCAAACGTTATGTGATCCAAGTCAGCGTCACCATCGATGGTGACATTGTCGAGAATAAGCTGGTCGCGAATTGTGTTGCCGTCGCTGAGATCGAGGTCGCTGCGAAACAGGGCATCGTCGATGACCAGCTTGCCGCCGATGTCGCTTTCTTGAAAGTCGACTGTGCGCAGAAAGCCGCTTGATGTGAGATGGACGTCGCCGATGATCGCAGTTCGCCGAAAGGTCACCCTCTCATCAAATCGGCTTCGCAAAATTTCGATGGCGGGTAGCCGGCCGCGCCCGCTTTTTGTCGGATTGTCCGGAAGAAACCGGACATCGGTAAACGTCAGGCGCGCGCGTGTGGTGATGTCGATCAGGCGGAGCGGGCCGACGATATCGATATCTTGGAAGTCTATTGCGAAGACCTTGTCTAAGCTCAACGCCTCGAATTTTTCGATGATGAGTGCGAGATCGCCGGCCGATATCTCGCGGTTAGTAGATGAGGCGGAAACGATAAGACTATCCGCTTCTCCTCGAGCCATTTCGCTCGAGCCGGTTTCAATCGAAAGCGTGTCGCAGAGGTTGTCGCTTGCGGCACCAAGCTCGTTAACGAATTGCGGGCAAGAGGGATCTTGTGCGTTCACCGCATCGGCGACGCTCAACGAGCCCAAACAGATTGTTAGACAAACGATCAAGTGCCGCCGAAAGCGGAGCCTGTCTTTTAAAAGAGAGCGACCAAGTGTCGAGAGGGCTGACCTTGTGATCGTCAGCAATTCTGATAGCGAGGATTACACGCATCGGCGCTGGATCCGGCACCGACAATGTGAACCCCGCCGATAATGCCTGCTACCAAAAAGGCCAGAACGAGAGAACGTCGCAAAATCGACATTGGTGACTCCGTTTTTCTCTTGACAAAACACTAGCGTATTCATGTGCGCTTGACAACACAGACCGCCTACTTCCTAAGCCTCAAAATAGCAAAGCAGCGCTTTTTAATCCGTGACATAGGTCACATCTCCAATTGCCTAGAACATTTCGCCAACTCAAGAAGCCCTGGCCATTTCCGGATCGTCTGTCGAACCTGGTCGTGCTGTTCATGCAGTTCAGGGGCGGCAATCGGCAGGTTTGAGAGATTTTCCGCAATTGCGCACCTCCAATGAGGGATCGGTGGTTGTCTGAAGGCATGGAAGCGAGCATTGGCTGACACACGGAACGGGCGCTCAGGTTGGCGCGCGATATTCGCCAGGGAGCATTTGCCGGCCCTCGCACTGGTTTCGTCCGGTGTTTGGTTGCATGCTGCCGACGGCTTGTTGATCTCGACGATGATGCCGGCGATCGTGGACGAGATCGGCGGCATTGAATTCGTCGCTTGGGCTTTTGCGCTCTATGAGGTCGGCTCGATCATCACAGGTGCCGCGAGCGGCCTTTTGGCACTGCGATACGGCATTCGCTGGCCGATGGCATCAGCGGCGATCGTTTTTGCTTTGGGGTGTTTGATTGGTGCCGTAGCACCTCAAATGGCGTGGTTGTTGGTCGGACGTCTGCTACAGGGCCTAGGTGGCGGTGGTCTCATGGCCTTGGCATTCGTCTCGATCGGCTCGCTTTTTCCGAGCCATCTGATGGCCCGTGCCATGGCCGTGATATCGACGACCTGGGCGGTCTCGGCCTTTCTCGGCCCGATGATCGGCGGACTTTTTGTAGAGTTTGCAACCTGGCGGATGGGTTTTCTCGTTTTCGCTTTTCAGGCCGTCGCCCTAGCGCTCTGGCTCGTTCTCAGAACCTTTCCGGGACAAAGCGTTGAGGTCTCGCCTGAAACCAAGTTTCCCTTTCGTCGGCTTTTCTGGGTTGCGCTTGGCGTTGTGTCGATTGCCTATGCTGGCATCGATGTATCGCTCTGGCACACGCCGGGATTCGGGCTGCTCGGTCTCGTCTGCCTTGCCATGTTTCTCAGATTGGATGGCAGGAGGACAAGCGATCGGCTTCTGCCTCGGCACCCAATATCTTTTCGAAATCCGATTGGTGCGATGCTTGTCATGGTGATTTCCATCACCTCTGCCTCGGTTGCCCTTGGTGTCTTTGGTCCTCTGCTGGTTACGGAATTGTACAGCGTTTCGCCATTGACCGTGGGCCTGATCATCGCACTCGAGGCGATTGCCTGGGGCATTGCCGCCGCCGTCGTATCGGGTAGTCCCGAGCGGCGGGATCCGATCATGATCGTCTCCGGCATGATTGCCGTGTCGATCAGCCTTGTCGGCTATCTTGTCGTGGTACCCCACGGCCCGCTTTGGATGATCGGTTTTTTCGCAATTGTTCAAGGGCTAGGCTTCGGTTCGGCCTGGACCTTTATCGTCAGGCGCGCGACGAGCCTGGCGGCTGCGAAAGAAGCCGAACGTGTCGCGGCGTCGATACCAACCGTTCAAAGGCTCGGCTATGCGCTGGGGGCCGCCATGATTGGTGTCGTCGCCAATGCGGGTGGTATCGCCGAGGCCAGTGACCCTTCCACTTTGCGCAAGGTCGCAACAATGATCTTTCTTTCTTGCCGGTTTGCCCCTCGCATGTATCGGTCTTGTTGCCGCTTGGCGCTTTGTCCGTGCCTCGCCATCGCAGCATGGAACGGACTGTGCTAGGTCTTCTTCACAAACAGCGCTTTAGAGGAAAAGATGAGTCTCAAGATCGCCATTCTCTATGGTTCAGTACGTCAGGCCCGCAA
>CAYPOV010000108.1:0-13453 GCA_964412385.1 uncultured Geminicoccaceae bacterium | reverse complement strand
CCGCAGGGCGATTTCCGCGTCATCGGGTTCATCTGCGCGATTTCCCTGCTGCTGCACCCCGCGATCACCTTCGGCCTCGGACGGGCCAACGGCCTGGCCGTGGAGGCCCTGCGCTCGGCGGTGGTGACGGCGGCTCTTCAGCATTGGGTCGATACCGGGGTGATCCTGGCGGTTGTCGTCGTCAACGCGGTGATCGGCTTTATCCAAGAGGGCCGCGCCGAGAATGCGATGGAGGCGATCCGCGGCATGCTCGCGCCGCGCTCGGCCGTGCTCCGCGATGGTGGGCGGCAAAGCGTGGATGCCGCCGATCTGGTGCCGGGCGATATCGTTCTCGTCGAGGCAGGCGATCGGGTTCCTGCCGATCTGCGTCTTTTGGAAGCCCGCGGGCTTAAGGCCGAAGAAGCCATTTTGACGGGCGAGTCTGTGCCCGTTGACAAGGGCATTGCACCTGTTGCCGAGGAAGCCGCACTCGGTGATCGCACCTCGATGCTGTTTAGCGGCACGCTAGTTGCAGCAGGTGCCGGACGGGGCGTAGTCGCGTTGACCGGTGCGCACACGCAAATCGGCCGCATCAGCGGCATGCTGTCGACGGTTCAGACATTGACGACCCCGCTTGTCGTCCAGATGAACGCATTCGCGCGGTGGCTGACGGTATTTATTCTCTTGGTCGCAGCCATCATGTTCGTTTACGGCTACTTTGTCGGCAATCTCCCCTTTGCCGAGTTGTTCATGTCAGTCGTGGGCCTCTCGGTGGCGGCGATCCCCGAGGGTTTGCCGGCCGTGCTGACGATCACGCTTGCCGTCGGTGTCCAGGCCATGGCGCGCCGCAACGCCATTGTCCGCCGTTTGCCGGCAATCGAGACGTTGGGTTCGGTTTCGGTGATCTGCTCCGACAAGACCGGCACGCTCACCCGCAATGAGATGATGGCGGCGACCATGGCCGCGGCCGGGCACATCTATTCGGTAGAAGGCACCGGCTACGCGCCCGAAGGAGCGGTGCGCTGCGGCGATGTCGAAGCCCATCCCGACGAGCATGGCGTGCTGCTCGAGGTCGCGCGCGCCTCGGGACTGTGTAGCGATGCAGCGCTTCACAGTTCTGCGGGCGGCTGGCGCGTCGAGGGCGATCCCATGGAAGGAGCTCTGATGGCGCTCGCCGGCAAGATTACGGGCGACGGTCCGCAACCCTTCCGCAAATGGAGCCGCACGGACGCCATCCCCTTCGATGCCGTCCATCGCTACATGGCGGTTTTGCACCATGACCATGAGGGCCGGGCTCTCATCAATGTCAAAGGTGCCCCTGAGGCCGTCATGGCGCTTTGCGCCAATCAGCGCGACGGCGCAGGTGGGACGCAGCCCTTGGACGAACAGCATTGGCAAGCCAAGGTCGAAGAGCTTGCCGCCGAAGGGCAGCGTGTGCTTGCTGTTGCGGTGTGCGCGGTGCCTCAACAACACATGATCCTCAATACCGCCGATCTGGAAGGCCAGCTTACGCTAATCGGCCTTATCGGCTTGATCGATCCACCGCGTGCCGAGGCCATCGAAGCCGTCGCCGAATGCCATGCGGCCGGCATCCGAGTTAAGATGATTACCGGAGACCATGCCGCGACAGCGCGCGCGATCGCCCAGATGATCGGGCTCAAGAATCACCAAAGAGTGCTCACCGGCGCCGATGTCGAGGCGATGGATGATGCAGCCCTCGCCGATGCGGCCGTCGACACGGATATTTTTGCGCGCACCTCGCCGGCTCACAAACTGCGCCTCGTGACCGCGTTGCAAGCGCGCGGTCTGACCGTGGCGATGACGGGTGACGGCGTGAACGATGCGCCGGCGCTCAAGCGGGCCGATGCCGGGATCGCGATGGGCCAAAAGGGGAGTGAGGCCGCCAAAGAGGCGGCAGAACTCGTGCTCGCCGACGACAATTTTGCGTCGATTGCAGCGGCGGTGCGTGAAGGGCGCACCGTCTATGACAACATCAAGAAGGTTATAAGCTGGACCCTGCCGACCAATGCCGGCGAAGCGCTGACCATCATCGTGGCACTACTGGCCGGCATGGCACTGCCGATCACCGCCGTGCAGATTCTCTGGATCAACCTGATCACGGCCGTAACCTTGGGTCTGGCGCTCGCCTTCGAGCCCTCCGAGCCCGGCACCATGCGGCGCCCGCCACGCCGCCGCGATGCGCCCTTACTCACAGGCGAGCTGGTTTGGACAATCCTTCTGGCCTCGACCCTCTTCCTCTTCTCGGTGTTCGGAATGTATGCCTATGCGCTAGGCAAAGGCCATGAGCAGGCGCTGGCGCAGACCATGGCCATGAACATGCTGGTGGTGCTCGAGATCTTTTATCTTTTTTTCATCCGCAACATTTACGGAGCCTCGATGACCTGGCATGCGGCGAAAGGAACGAAGGCCGTTTGGGTCTGCATCGGCCTTGTCACGGCGGCACAATTCGCCGTCACCTACCTTCCGCCGCTGCAGCTTGTGTTTGGAACGCGTAATGTGCCGCTGATCGACGGGCTCTTGATTGTTGCAGTGGGTGCTGTGTGCTTCGCCTTGATCGAAACCGAAAAGCAGATGCGGCTCGCTTTTCGAAAGACAAGTGCTTTACCAGAGAAAAGCTGAAGTGATTTTGAAAGAATCAAAGACGAAAGAGGATCACAGTGTGGTACTTGAGGGTAGGATCCCCCCTAAATCATAGACTAACTCTTCATATCGGGCGTTATAGCGAGGACATCGACATTTGCTGTACGCAACACTTCTTGTGCAACGCTACCCATCAAAAACTTGGCAATTCCCTTTCGATTATTTGTACCGATGACGAGGAGATCGGAAGAAGATTCACCCACGACAACACTAATCTCGTTGGCGGTCGTGGAGTGGCTGTGCGCTAGAAACCGCCCGATGGGTTTGAACCCGGTATTATCGAGAAACCTTGTCAATGCCTCGGATGCCCGCTGCCTTTCCTCCTCAACGTAATCACTCATGCTCTCTTCTCGAACCGAACCTCGTTTCATGAGGCTGGCGCCGAATGCGTCGAAGACGTGGATCACCGATACTGCCGCGATTTCGTCGATGCCAAGGTTTTGCACAGCTTGCAGCGCCCGGGCGGATCCTTCAGAAAGGTCGACCGCGACGAGCGCGCGGCGATAGGAACCGGCTGGCACGGCGTTGGCCATTAAGATCGGCCGGCGGCTTGTGCGTATGGTTCGCTCAGCGGTCGTGCCGACAAATACATCCTTGAGTGCCTGTCGGCGATGCGGCCCAATCACCACGAGGTCGGCGTCAAGATCCTCCGCGGCTTGCGTGATGGCCTGAAATGGATCTCCCTCGACGGTCAGAGCTTCACAGTCGAGCCCGTCAGTGTCGCGCAATGTCCGCGCCTGTTCATTCAGGATCGCCATCGCCGCAGTGTTTTCCGCCTGGACGATCCGCCTCGGTTGATCGTCGTCGATCACGTGGACCAGCGACAGTTTCGCTCCGAGATCCTTTGCCAGTAGGGATGCGCGACGCGCTGCGCGATCGGAGCGTGTCGAAAAGTCGGTCGCGATTACAATATGCTTGTTTTGCATTCACCTCTCACGAACAGACAATCACCAGTCCAAATTTTCGGGGAGTAACAGTGACATGATGACCCACGGATTCACGATTAACCACAAATTCGTGAACGACAATCGAATAACCAGGTATTGCTCAGGAGCTACGACACTCCCTTCTTTGGCGCGAGCAATAAAGATACTTAGGTCACATTTCTTGAAATCTCATTGCTGATGTCATTAGTCTAGAAAATTTCTAATGTTTTGTCGATATTGCTAAAGAATTGGTGACTATTATCATCGACCGAGTAGGTTGTGCCGAGATTGGAGTTTGGGTGTGCAAGTATGCACTCGGAATCTTTAGCGACGAGTCGGTAACTGAGTAGGTGAGAATGGAAAACCAGCGTGGTTGGACCGCCTAGGACCTTGCGAGTGATTTAGTCCAAAGAGTGAAGTGTTGTGATTGATCTCGTCGCACACTCTCCATTTGGAGAGGTTGCTACACTGCTGGTGATGGCAGCGGTAATCGGTTTCTTCGGGATCATTCTCCGCCAACCGTTGATCGTCAGCTTCATTGCGGTCGGGCTTATCGCCGGGCCATCCGCGCTCGACGTCGTCCAATCTGAGGAGCAAATTCATCTGCTCTCCGAATTGGGCATTGCCGTTCTGCTGTTTCTCGTGGGCATCAAGCTTGACGTCAAGCTGATCCGTTCACTCGGCGGGGTTGCACTTCTCACAGGCCTGGGTCAAGTCGCCTTTACATCGGTCTTCGGCTACCTGATCGGTATAGGACTGGGTTTAGGGCATATTACAAGTCTCTATGTAGCTGTCGCCCTGACCTTCTCCTCGACCATCATCATTGTCAAGCTCCTTTCGGATAAGCGGGAAATCGATTCCCTCCATGGTCAGATAGCACTCGGATTTCTCATCGTTCAAGATCTTGTGGTCGTCTTGGCGATGATCGTGCTTTCTGCGGTCGGCATTGGTGCAAGTGACGGAGAAGGAAGTTCCGCTGGCATTGTGACGGCTTTGGCATCGGGTATAGCGCTGGTCGTCCTTGTTGTCGTCTTTGTGCGATATGTTGCGAACCCATTGACCCGAAGGCTCGCACAAGCTCCGGAACTCTTGGTGATCTTCGCTATCGCCCAAGCGGCAATTTTCGCGGCACTCGGTGATTTCGTGGGGCTTGGCAAAGAAGTCGGCGGTCTCCTCGCAGGCATTTCTCTAGCTTCCACCGCCTACCGTGAAACAATTGCGGCTCGACTTGCGCCGCTTCGCGACTTTTTGCTTTTATTCTTCTTTATCGCTCTGGGAGCCACGCTCGATCTTTCTCTGCTCGGTGCCAATGCCGGCGGCGCCATCGTCTTTTCGTTGTTCGTGCTCATCGGCAATCCGATGATCGTTCTCGCGATCATGGGAGCAATGGGCTATCGCAAACGCACGGCCTTTCTCGCCGGCTTAACGGTGGCGCAAATCAGCGAGTTCTCTCTTATCTTTGTGGCGATGGGCGTATCGCTCGGTCATGTCGAACAGGAAGCACTAGGATTGGTAACGATGGTCGGTCTCGTGACGATCGCAGCCTCCACCTACATGATCACGTATTCCCATCGACTCTACAAGGTCTTCGAGCCGCTTATCGGAATCTTCGAGCGGCGCGGTACGCCGCGCGAACCCGACGACGCGAAAGTGCATTCGGCAGACCGTTATGCGGTCCTGCTTTTCGGCCTCGGGCGCTTTGGCACGGCGGTTGGGATGCGGCTGCAGAAGCAAGGGATTCCGGTGCTCGGCGTCGATTTCAATCCGCTGGCCGTGCGGCGCTGGAAGGAGCTCGGGCTTGCAGCCGAGTTCGGTGATGCGAGTGATCCTGAACTCGTTCCCAGATTGCCTCTTGGTGCTGTCCGATGGGTGGTGTCCACAGTTCCGATCCATCCCACCGGGCTCAGTCACGAAGATACGCGAGCCACCCTTCTGCAGCTTACCAGAGCGGCCGGCTTTCAAGGGCGCATAGCCGTGACGTCTCATAGTCAACGAGACACCAATGAACTGCTTGCCTCAGGCGCTGATATCGTGCTCGAGCCCTTTCAGGATGCCGCCGATCGGGCGGTCGAACTACTTACCGGAAGCGAGTTGCGGGAACGAACCGACATTCCCGCAATCGAATCGGAAGAAGTCGCACTTCTCTAACGCCCTCCGATTGTTCCGAGAGTATGGCCGCTCTACGCGCATACAGGCACGGTCAAAAAGATCGGTGACGGAAAGCACGATCGAGGTGCAGGCCCGACAAGACCGCACCTTGATCGTGATAGTGACGTTTAGGCCTGCACGCCTTGGACGTACCAGTCCATTCTAAGGAGGTCTTCGTCGCTGACCGTTCCGCCGGACGGCACGCGCTCGGCACCGCTTTGATCCATGATCGGCCCGTTAAAGGGATCGACGCTGCCGTCGATGATGCCGACGCGAATGGCCTCGGCCTCGGCAACAACATCCTCCGGGACTTTGGGTCCATAAGGGGCAATGCCGACCAGGCCTTCCTTGAGGCCCCACCAGATGTTCGAGGTTTCCCACGTGCCATCCAGGACCTTCTGGCAGCGGTCGATATAGTAGTTGTTCCAATCATCGATAATCGAGGTTAGCTGCGCTTCCGGTGCAAAGCGTGCCATATCGGAGGCTTGGCCAAAGCCCATCACACCGCGTTCTTGGGCAACCTGAAGCGGGGCCGGCGAATCGGTGTGTTGAGTGATGATGTCGGCCCCTTGATCGATCAGGGTGCGTGCAGCGTCGGCTTCTTTGCCGGGGTCATACCAGCTATTGACCCAAACGACTTTGACCTGCGCTTCGGGTTGGTGTTTGTGCATGGCAAGCGTGAAGGCATTAATGCCCATAACGACTTCCGGGATCGGGAACGAGCCGATATAGCCCACAATCCCGCTCTCGCTCATCCGGCCGGCGATGTCGCCGATCACTGTGCGGCCTTGATAAAAGCGGGCATTATAGATTGCGACATTGTCGGCCGTCTTGTAACCGGTGCAGTGCTCGAACTTGATGTCCGGAAACTGGCTTGCGACCTTGATGGTGGGATTCATGAAGCCGAATGATGTCGTGAAGACGATATCATTCCCAGCGCGTGCAAGCTGGTTGATGACGCGCTCGGCATCCGGGCCTTCGGCGACATTTTCGACATAGCTGGTTTCGACCCGATCGCCGAAATGCGCGATCACGGCTTCACGGCCGACATTGTGGCGATAGGTCCAGCCGTGATCGCCGATGGGGCCGATATAGACCCAGGCCGCCTTGATCGTTTCCTGTTGGGCGCGGAGGCGTTTGGGGGCGAGGCCTAAAGCTCCGGCGGCGGCCGTTGAGCCGAGCAATTGTCGGCGCGTCAATCCGTAGTGCATTGTTGATGTCCTTTCAGGCTGAGGTTAGGAAGTTGGTCGGAAGGATTGACCGAGGCAGGCGGGTGCATTGAGCCAACCGCGCCAGGGTCCGGCGGAAATCACGACCAACACCAAGATGGTCGCGAGATAGGGCAGCATCGCTAGCACTTGCGACGGCACATCGATCCAGGCGGCACCTTGGGCATAAAGCTGCAGGATGGTGACGCCACCGAAAAGATAGGCGCCAATCAACAAGCGCAAAGGTCGCCACGCTGCGAACACGACAAGAGCCAAGGCGATCCAGCCGCGCCCCGCAGTCATGTTCTCGATCCACATGGGGGTATAGGCGATCGAGAGATAGGCCCCGGCGAGACCGCTCATGACCCCGCCGAAAAGCACCGCAAGATAGCGGATGCGGATGACGGGATAGCCGATGGCGTGCGCTGCTTCATGACTTTCGCCGACAGCGCGGAGGATCATGCCGGCGCGGCTGCGTGTGAGGAACCAGGCGACAGCAAACGTCATGATGATCGAGAGATAGACCAGGATGTCGTGGGAGAAGAGCAGCGGGCCGATCACCGGCAAGCCCGTCAACGGCGCCCAATCGAGTTCCGCAAGCGGTGTCGTTGGCGTGCCGACAAAAGGGGCTCCGATCAAGGCACTGAGGCCCGTGCCGAAAATGGTCAAAGCGAGACCCGTAGCGACCTGATTGGCGAGCAGCGAGAGCGTCAAGATCCCGAAGATGAATGCCAAGACGGCACCTGCGACAGCACCCGCAAGCACGCCTAGATAATTGCTGCCGGTCGCGACCGTGATGGCAAAAGCCGAGACCGCACCCGCAAGCATCATGCCTTCAACGCCGAGATTGAGCACACCTGCGCGTTCGGCCACCAATTCGCCAAGCGCTGCCAGCAATAGCGGCGTTGCTGCACCAATGACCGTGATCGAAAGAAGGATCGCAGGTTCACTCATAATGCAGCCGATTCTTCGGTCGCAAGTTGATATCTGAGGCGAAACGTCACGAGGACGTCGGCAGCAAGCAGGAAGAAAAGCAAAAGACCTTGGAATACTCCGGTTACGGCTTCGGGCAAGCCAACAACAATTTGGGCGTTTTCGCCACCGAGATAGGAAAGCGCGACCAATAATCCGGCGAGGGCCACACCGATCGGATGAAGCCTGCCCAGAAAGGCGACGATGATTGCCGTGAATCCATAGCCGGGCGAGATCGAGGGTACCAGTTGACCGATGGGACCGGAAACTTCGAACATGCCGGCAAGTCCCGCGAGCCCGCCGCCTACGAGAAAGCCGATCCAGACCATGCGCTTGGTGCTGAAGCCGGCAAAGCGTGCGGCTGCGGGTGCCAAGCCGATGACACGGACCTGAAAGCCCAGAATGGTTCGCCCCAATACCAGCCAAAACACGAGGACGGCTAGAAGGGCGACAAGGGCGCCTGCATGCAGGCGCGTTCCCTCGAGGATGATCGGTAAGGTGGCGCTCGCCTCAAAGAGCCGGCTCTCCGGGAAGTTGTAGCCTTCGGGATCACGCCATGGTCCATAGACGAGCATGCTCAAGAGCAGTGTGCCGACATAGGTGAGCATGAGGCTTGTCAGGATCTCGTTGACATCAAGTGTCGTCTTGAGGAGGGCGGGGATCGCAGCCCACAGCATGCCGCCAAGGATCGCCGCGAGGATCATCAAGGGCAGGACATGAGCGCCGCCATCGCCATAAAAGGCCAGCGCCATCCCGCCGCCTGCGATGGCGCCGAGCGTCAACTGACCTTCGGCGCCGATGTTCCAGACACCGGCACGAAATCCCATGGCGAGACCGAGCCCGATCAGGATCAAGGGCGTTGCCTTGACGCCGAGTTCGGCGAGGCCATAGAGCGAGTTGAGCGGGGCAATGAAAAAGGCGTGCAACGCCGACAGCGGCTCATGGCCGAGGATCAAGAACAAGAAGAAACCGGTGACAATGGTCGCTGCAACCGCAATGACAGGCGAGAGCATAACCATCGTTCTCGATGGCTCGGGCCGGCGCTCGAGCCTAAGCGGCATCGGCAATTTTTCCTGGGGCATCGCTACCATGCACACCACCCATCAAGAGTCCGATTTCCTCAATCGAAGCATCGGAAGTGGTGAGTGGCCTCGACAGTCTGCCTTCATTGATCACCGCAAGCCGATCGGTCAGAAACAGTAGCTCGTCAAGGTCTTGGGAGATGATGAGGATCGCTGCACCTTCGCTTGCCATATCGAGGAGGGCTTGGTGAACTGCAGCCGCAGCCGCGGCATCGACACCCCAAGTCGGTTGCGCGATGATCAAGAGTTCCGGCGATTGCAGCATTTCCCGCCCGACCAGGAATTTCTGCAGGTTGCCGCCCGAAAGGCTTCCCGCGGCCGCATCGACACCTCCGGTCCGGACATCGAATGACTCGATGATCTTCTTGGCAAATCTCCGCGCTGCACCGTAGCGAAGGAATCCGTTCGGCGTCAGTTTCATGCGAGTGCGGGCCGAGAGGAATGTGTTTTCGGCAAGCGTAAGCGATGCCACTGCACCATGTCCGTTGCGTTCTTCGGGAACGAAGCAGATCCCTTGTGCGCGTCGCGCGGGCGGCAGCAGATGACCGATCGCCATGCCATCGAATGTGATCATTTCGGGGCGCACCATTCGTTCGCCCGCCAACACGGCCAAGAGCTCCGATTGTCCATTGCCGGCGACCCCGGCAATGCCGAAGATCTCGCCTCTGTGGACGTCAAAACCGATCGATTTGAGAGTTGTGCCAAGGCTGGTCCCGGCCTCAAGATTCAGTCCCGAAATCCGAAGCCTCACATCGCCACCCGCCTGATGAGCACGGGCCTCCGGCTGCCGGAATGATTTTCCGACCATGAGTTGCGCCATTGAGCGCGGGGTTTCCTCGCTCGGATCGACATCGGCCACCACCTTGCCTTGGCGTAAGATGGTGGCTTTGTGGCAGAGCGCTTGGATTTCCTGGAGTTTGTGGGAGATATAGAGGATCGCCACGCCTTCGGCCGCAAGCTTGCGTAGCGTTTCGAACAGTCGCTGGCTTTCTTGAGGTGTCAGAACCGAGGTTGGTTCGTCCATGATGAGCAGTTTTGGCTCCTGCAACAGGCAGCGCACGATCTCAATGCGCTGGCGCTCGCTCACCGAGAGTTCGAAGACCTGGCGATTGGGATCGAGCGGCAGGCCGTAAGCCGCGGAGACCTCGCGAATGCGGGCAACCAAACCGCGCCGGCTCTCGATGTTTTCGATGCCCAGAAGAATGTTCTCACTGACGCGCATCGCGTCGAACAGCGAAAAGTGTTGAAAAACCATGCCGATGCCCAGGGCACGGGCATGTTTGGGGCTCTCGATGGTGACGGGCTCACCATGGGCGCGGATGGATCCACGATCAGCTTGGAGCACGCCATAGATAATTTTGACGAGGGTCGATTTGCCGGCGCCGTTCTCGCCCAAGAGTGCATGAATTTCACCTGGAAACACGGTCAAATCGACGCTGTCGTTTGCGGCGACAGCGGCAAATTTCTTGCTGATGCCTTGAAGCTCAAGAACCGGTGTTGCCACGAAGGAGCCCATCCACTGCCCCGCCCCTATAGCGAGATTGCCGGCATACGAGCAAGCTTCATGCCGTCTATCAAGGATTTGCGCGACGCCGGTCTTGACCGATGGCAGGCTGTCGGCTCGTTATCGCCAGTGTCGATGAAATGAGCGATCAGCAGGGAGGGACATTTGACAAGCGACGGCAATCTCTTCGGAGCGATCGATGCGGTGGCGCGTCGCGATCCCTCGAAACCTCTGCTCGTGCTCGGTAATGACACTAAGCTCACTTATGGCGATATGCTGGCGCGAACGGCACAGCTTGCCAATGTGCTGACCGCGGAAGGTGTTCGCAGCGGTGACCGTGTGGCTGTTCAAGTCGAGAAATCGGCCGAGGCGTTGTTTCTCTATCTCGCCTGTGTCCGTGCCGGTGCCGTGTTTCTGCCGCTCAATACTGCCTATACCGAACGCGAGCTCGATCATTTTTTCAGCGATGCGGAGCCGGCGCTGATTGTCTGTGATCCCAAGAGGCGTGACACGGTAGCGGAGCGCTCGAGCATCGGTAGTGCCAAGCTCGAGACCCTGGATTCCGAAGGCAGGGGCTCGTTTGCAAGCAAGGCCGATGAGGCTTCTTCGACATTTCCCGCAGTTCACCGCGCACCGGACGATCTGGCTTCACTGATCTACACGTCGGGGACCACGGGACGTTCGAAAGGTGCCATGCTGACCCACCAGGCGATCCTTTCCAATGCGCTGAGCCTCAGGAAAATTTGGGGTTTCACCGAGACCGATGTGCTGTTGCACATGCTGCCGATCTATCATGTCCACGGGTTGTTCGTGGCATCCAATACAGTGATGCTTGCCGGTGGGCAGATGATGTTCCTGCCCAAGTTCGATGCGGAACTGGCCTGCCGGCTGCTGCCGCGCGCAACCTCGATGATGGGGGTGCCGACCTACTACACAAGGCTCTTAGACTGTCCTGCCTTCACGCGGGACATTGCGGGTCCGATCCGTTTGTTCGTTTCAGGCTCGGCACCGCTTCTTTCGGAGACGTTTCGACAGTTCGAGGAGGTGACCGGACATCGCATTCTCGAGCGTTACGGCATGACCGAAACCGGCATGAACACGTCCAACCCGCTGAATGGCCCGCGCAAACCCGGGACCGTCGGCGTGCCGCTGCCGGATGTCGAGATCCGCGTTTGTGATGAGCAGGGCAATGTGGTCGCACAAGTCGAGCCCGGCGTCGTCGAGGTACGTGGGCCCAATGTGTTTCAAGGCTATTGGCGCCTTCCCCAGAAGACTCAAGAAGAGTTCCGCGAAGACGGCTTTTTCATCACGGGCGATATCGGCCGGATCGATGGCGACGGCTATCTCGAAATAGTCGGGCGCGCCAAGGATTTGATCATTTCAGGCGGGCTCAACATCTACCCCAAAGAAATCGAAACTGTCATCGATGGCATGCCGGGTGTCCAGGAGAGTGCGGTGATTGGTGTTCCCCATCCGGACTTCGGTGAAGCGGTGGTCGCCGTCATTGCCACACAACAAGATCTCGACAAAGAGACAATCAAGGCAGCACTGAAGACACATCTTGCAGGGTTCAAACAGCCAAAAGCTATCGAATTCGTTTCAGAGCTGCCAAAGAACGCCATGGGAAAGGTGCGAAAGAACGTTTTACGCGGGAGATTTAGCGGGTTACTTTAGAGAAGGGGTGATTGATAATAGCAAAAACGGAGTTCTAGGCATTGGCACTAGATCAACCGCGGACTATTTCCCACGGCCAACACCCGGCTTTGTGCAGCCGTTGCGAACTCTCCCGGCAATGCTTGGTTCTCAACAATCTCGCCGTACCAAGTCCGGAGCGTTTGGCTCGAATCATGAGTCATGTTCATGTTACGGCAAAGACCGTTTTGTTTGTGCAAGGCGAGCCTGTAGACCATTTGGCGGTCATTACGCGAGGGGTTGTTGCGTGCTGGAATGCGTTGGATGATGGTCGACGACAAATCACAGGATTTCTGTTTCCTGGAGACGTCATCGGTCATCTGTTTGAGGAACGTCACAGCGTTACCGCGCACGCCATTACTGAGGTCATGTTGTGTCGCTTTCCGCGGCAAACACTTGAGCGATTGGCCCGTGAGCATCACGATATCGAGGACGAATTCTTCAAGAAGACAGTAGAAGAGCTCAGCGCCGCGCATCAGCACGAGCTTCTGCTCGGACGCACCTCGGCGCGCGAGCGGCTTGCTGCTTTTCTTGTCGTGCTTGCCACGGCAGATCTCGATCATGGCAGTCCCGTCGAGGTTCCCCTGCCGATGACGCGATTTGATATCGCCGACTATCTTGGCCTCACATTTGAGACCGTCAGCCGCACATTTGCGAGTCTCGCCAAGGAGAACTTGATCGAGTTGCCAACGCCCCAGCTCGTGCGTATCGGCAATCTCGACGCATTAAAGGCGTTGGCCGACGGCAAAAACCCGGGGTGAACCTCGCCTCTAAGCTGCATCTTCGACGATCTGCGCGCGCAGCCGATTGATACGCAGGCAACTCATCGGTTAGGCGCACTAATTTTCGTTCAATATATGATTGATCTTCGGCAAATTTAATGCGATAAATTTTGGAAATATTGATTTGAAACAAAGCGAGGCTCCGGACGTTTTGTTAGGCAGCAATCAATGGCTGACGGTCGCGCTGACATGGCCGTCTGGTTGAAACAGGGGGTGCATAATTCCAATGGAGCCAACAATGTCCGAATTCCGATCGGTCGCCGATGAGTTCATTATCATGGTCGCGGATCGCGACGAAGCCCTGTTCATTCGAGCGGACCGTGCGTTAGCTCATTTCGATTTCGTCGATTATCTCAATCGGGATACGGTATTCGCGCATAGTTTTGTGCGACGTGTCGGTCAATGCGACTCTGTTTTGGTTAATCGAGATCGGTCCTCGCTCAACGTTTTCATCCTATACGCTAGTGAAGAGCTGGTTAGTGTGGCTGATCAAGTCGAC
>CAYPOV010000107.1:0-13499 GCA_964412385.1 uncultured Geminicoccaceae bacterium | reverse complement strand
CGTCACTCCCGCCACCATGTTCATTCGAAATCATCGCGATGTGGTCCTCCTGCGTCGGTTGATCATGTTGGCCCCAAGTGTTATCGGTATCGACAAATGAAGGGGGCACGGCATGCCCTCAACAATGATGAGGGGGCATTCTCCATGACGTTTGAGCATCTTACTGCGCGATCCACGGGCTATATGGCGACGGGCTTAGCCGTCGTTTTGCTCACGGCCTCTGTGTTGACCTCACCGGTCTCTGCGCAGGAAAAATCGGTCACCATCGTCTTGAGCGATGAGCCCAGCACGCTTGATCCGTGCCAGTCGGCCTTCAACGCCATCGGCCGCGTCAACCTCCACAATATCGTCGAGACATTCACGGTGCGCGCACCTGGCACGGGCGAGGTTGTTCCTCATCTTGCAGAATCATGGGAGCAGGTCGACGATCACACTTGGCGGTTCAAACTGCGCGAGGGCGTGACCTTTCATGATGGCTCGCCATTTAATGCCGAGGCAGCCAAATACTCGATCGACCGCTCGATGAGTGAAGACTTGACTTGTGGCATCCGTGGCAAGTTCGGCACGGATTCACCGCTCGATGTGACGGTTGTCGACGATACGACGATCGAGATCAAAACCGAGCAGCCCGATCCTATCCTGCCGCTGCGCATGACCACGCAGGTGGCGCATTCGATGGCGCTTCCGGCCGATCAGAATACGCGGGACGCCATTGGCTCCGGGCCCTACCAGGTCGCAGAATGGCAGCCCGGGCAGCGGATCGTGCTGGATCGCTTTGAGGATTACTGGGCCGAGTTGCCCGAGGCCGAGCGTGCGGAATTCCAGTGGCGTTCGGAATCATCGGTGCGCTCGGCAATGGTGCAGCAAAGCGAAGCCGATCTGGCCCCCAATATCGCTCCTCAAGACGTCACCGATGACTTCGGGACGAGTTATCCGAATTCCGAATCGACCCGTCTCAATCTCGATCTTCTGAAAGCTCCTCTTGACGATGCTCGCATTCGCGCCGCCGTCAACTATGCCATCGACCGCGAGGCTCTACGCGGCACGGTGTTGAGTGCGGATGTTATTCCTGCAACGCAGCTGATCCTGCCCGACATCAACGGCTACAATCCGAACTTGGAAGTTTGGCCCTATGATCCCGAATTCGCGAGGGATCTGATTGATGATGCCAAGGCGGACGGCGTTCCGGTCGAGACGGAAATCGAATTCGTCGGACGGATTGGCCATTTCCCCGGCGTTTTGGAACTCCAAGAAGCGATCACCGCCATGCTGCTCGATGCGGGTCTCAATGTCCGCTTGCAATGGTACGAGGCAGCCCAAAAGAACGAAATGCAGGCGAAACCCTTCAACGAGGATCGCCCACCGCAGATCATCGTCGATCAGCACGACAACAATAAGGGTGACGCCGTCTTCACGGTCTTCAGCAAGTACCATTCGGACGGCTCACAGGCGAAGACCACGGATCCCTATCTCGACTTCCTGATCGAGCGTGCTTCGAGCGCCGCCGGCGACGAACGCACCAGGCTTTGGCAGCAGGTGTTCTCACGCATTGAAGACGCCATTATCGCCGATGCCATGTTGTTCCACATGGTCGGATATGCAGGCGTGGGTGACGACATCAATTTCGAGCCAAATCTCGAAACCAACAGCGCCGTGCGGATTTCGGATATCACCTTCAATTAGACCTGAAGCGAACAGGCTGTATCAAGGCAGAGGGGCGGTTATCGTAACCCATAATGGTAGCGCGTGCGGGGCGTGAGAATTGGGTGAATTCCTCGCTAGACGCATGCTTACCAGTGTTATCGCCATGGCGAGCCTTATCGTCTTGGTGTTCGTGCTGGCGCGTCTGACCGGCGATCCCGCGTCACTCTATCTTCCTGAGACTGCAAGCCAGGAGCTCTTCCTGGAATTTCGCGAACTGCTCGGTTTCGTCGATCCGATCTTCGTTCAGTTCACCCGCTATCTGGGGGACCTGGCAAAGCTCGATTTCGGCATGTCGATCCGGCGCGACATGCCGGCCATGGAAGCCGTCATGCAGGCCTTCCCGTGGACGCTCAGGCTGGCTGGCATCACCGTCGTCTTGGCCATGCTGATCGCGATGACGATGGGGCCACTTGCTGCCTACAAAGTGGGCTCACCGTTTGATCGTGCTGTCAGTGTGGCGTCACTTGCTGCGGCCAGCACGCCGGACTTCTGGCTGGCCATCCTTGGTATCCTGATTTTTGCAGTGGAGTTGGGGATATTGCCGACATCGGGGGTCGGCGGTCCGCAATATTATGTCCTGCCGATCGCAATCTTGATGTTCAAGATAACCGGCACGACGACGCAAGTCGTGCGTGGATCGATGATCAGCACGCTTGCCTCGCCCTACATCAAGGCGGCGCGGGCCAAAGGGATGCAGGAGCGGCGCATCGTTTTTGTTCATGCGCTGCGCAACTCGGTCATTGCGGCCATTACGGTCGCGGGGGATCAGACCAGAGGACTGATCAATGGTGCTGTGGTCGTTGAAACGGTCTTCGGCTGGCCTGGCGTCGGCAAGCTCATGATCGAAGCGATCGTCCAGCGCGATTTCGCCGTGGTCCAGGCTGCCGTTCTTGTAACCGCCGCTGCGATCTTCCTGCTGAACGTCGTCTTGGACATTCTCTACGCCCTGCTTGATCCGAGGATCAGGCTCCATGCCTAGGCCGTCGAAGGTGAACGGCTGATGCAGGCGACGGAGACCTCAAGCAGCCAACGCAAAAAGACAGGACCTGCCTGGCGCAGTCTCTTGGCAGGTGACACGTTTGCTCTGATATCTTTCGTCTATCTCGTAATTCTTGTGTTGGCCGCAGCGATCGGCCCGGAGCTGCTGACCGAGCAGGCACAAGGCATGAACCTCGGCATGCGCAATGCGCCACCGTTCGATCTCGACAATGGCTTTTCCTATATTCTCGGCGCCGACGCGCTCGGCCGGCCCATTCTTCCGCGTCTCCTGGTTGCGGCGAGGACCACGCTGCTGGTATCGATCGCAGTTGTCATTTCGTCCATGTTGGTTGGTGCCATTCTCGGCATGATCGCCGGCTACTACGGCAGGATTGCCGATAGTTTGATCATGAGACTTGCCGACGTGATCATGAGTTTTCCATCGCTTCTTCTCGCCGTGATTGTCCTCTATGTCCTCGAGCCGCGGGTCGCCAATGTTGTGATCGTGCTCGCCGTGACACGGATCGCCGTATACATCCGCGTGGCTCGAGCCGAAGTCCTGGAAGTGCGAGAACGGTTGTTTGTCGAAGCGGCGCGTGCGGCGGGTGCCTCCAACGCACGGATTATGGCGCGCCATGTAGCCCCCATTGTTGCACCGACGATTTTCACTGTCGCCACACTCGATTTCGCCGGCGTCATGTTGTCGGAATCCGCATTGAGCTTCTTGGGGCTCGGCGTGCAGCCACCTGGCGTGACCTGGGGCCTGATGGTGGCGACCGGGCGCAACTATCTCACAACCGCCTGGTGGCTGGCATTCTGGCCGGGGCTCGCCATTCTCCTCACGGCACTTGCGGCCAACCTCCTCTCGAACTGGCTACGGATTGCCATGGATCCGAGGCTTCGCTGGCGGCTCGAGAGCGGTCAGTCGGGAAGCGGCCAGGCGGGTGGTGGCAATGGCTGATCCTGAGCCGCTCTTGCGTGTCGACAATTTGGCGGTCGAGTTTCGCGGGGCCAGGCGGACGGTCAATGCCGTCAATGACATCAGCTTCGAAGTCAATTCCGGCGAGACGGTCGCCATCTTGGGCGAAAGCGGTTCCGGCAAGAGTGTAACCTTCGAGGCGATCCTTGGAATATTGGAATCGCCGCCCGGATATGTCACCGGCGGACGGGTCCGATTTCGAGGCGACGACATGTTGACACTGCCAATGAGAGCACGGCGGGCGCTCTGTGGCCGCCACCTGGGTATGATCTTCCAAGATCCCTTATCATCACTGAATCCCGTTTACTCAGTCGGTTGGCAGATCGGAGAGATGTTTCGGGTTCACCAGGGCAAATCGAAACCCGAGGCCCACGCTTCGGCGATCAAGCTCTTGGAGCGGGTCGGTATTCCGGATGCCGTCAATCGCGTCGATGATTATCCGCATCAGTTTTCCGGCGGCATGCGTCAGCGGGTTGTCATCGCCATGGCGCTGGCGGTCGATCCGGACTTGGTGATCGCCGATGAGCCGACAACGGCTCTCGATGTGACCGTTGAAGCGCAGATCTTGAAGCTTCTCCGTAGTATCCAGCAAGAGCGCGGGATCGGCCTTATCCTCATTACCCATTCCATGGGTGTCGTCGCTGAGATCGCCGACCGTGTTATCGTCATGTATGGAGGGAAAATCGTCGAATCCGGCACGGTTCGCGACATCTTTCATCGTCCCTCTCATCCCTACACCAGAGGATTGCTAACTTCGATCCCGAAGCCTCGCGCCGGACGGCTCGTGCCGATCAGGGGCCAGCCTCCGGATCTCGCGCACATACCGCGAGGCTGCGCGTTTCATCCGCGTTGTGACATGGTGCAAGAGCGTTGCCGCAACGAGCAGCCAGCGTTGCGTGAGGTGGGACAAGGACGCCGAAGCGCCTGTCATTTTGCGGAACAGGCGATGGCAGACCAATGACCGACAACCAGCCGCTCTTGGAGGTCTCAGACCTTACGAAGCATTTTCCTGTGCGAAAAGGTGTGTTTTCGCGCGTCGAGGGATTCGTTCGAGCGGTTGACGGCATTTCGCTGCAAATCAAGCCGGGCGAGACACTGGGACTTGTTGGAGAGAGTGGCTGCGGAAAGTCCACGGCCGGCAAGACCATCCTAAAATTGCTCGAACCGACTGCCGGAACAATCCGACTTCGAGGCGAAGACATCACAGCACTCGATCAGCGGGCCATGCGCAAGCATCGCCGTGATATGCAGATCGTCTATCAAGATCCCTATTCTTCGTTGAACCCGAGAATGACGGCAGGTGCCATCGTCGGTGAGCCGCTTGAGATCCATAATCTCCACGAAGGTAGGGATCGTGAACGACGAATTGCTGAGTTGTTCGAGCGCGTCGGCCTGCCAGCCGCCTCCATGAGCAAGCATCCGCATGAGTTTTCGGGCGGTCAGCGACAACGGATCGGGATTGCGCGCGCGCTGTCGCTCAATCCGAGCCTCATTGTTTGCGATGAAGCCGTGTCTGCCTTGGACGTTTCAATCCAGGCGCAAGTGGTCAACTTGCTGGTCGATCTTCGCCAAGAACTGAAACTCTCTTACTTGTTTATCGCGCACGATCTCGCGATCGTCGAACACATCAGTCAGCGAATCGCCGTCATGTATCTTGGCCGTATCGTCGAGCTCGCCGATACCCGCTCGCTGTTCGATCAACCTCTCCATCCATACACAGAGGCTCTGTTGTCGGCCGTGCCGCTGCCTGATCCGGACGCTGATCGTAGCGGCAAAATCGTCTTGTCCGGGGATGTTCCGAGTCCGATGAACCCGCCAGCTGGTTGTCATTTTCACACGCGATGCCCTTATGCGATGGCCAAGTGCAAGCAAGAGGAACCGCAACTGCGCGAACACAGGCCAGGCCATTTCGCGTCGTGTCACTTGCGTGATGATGACGTGGATTAGGCGACAAAAAAGTTCCCCAGCTCACTCAAAGATTTTCATGGTGAAGTGCGGCGAAGGCGCCCTTGGCAGCCCTTAGCACCACGCCTATGTTGCGGATCGAGAATTATACTAGTTCTAAGCCCGGTTGAGTGCTGGGCGACAAGGTGGGCACATAAAGCGACGCTCGTGAGGTCCCGCCTACAGGAAAGTGAGCGATGGACGCCTATCTGGCAAAATACCTGCCGATCCTGATTTTCTTAGGCATAGCGATCGGTCTTGCTGGTATCATTCTGATTGCAAGCCTTGTTGTTGCACGGCAGCGGCCCGATCCCGAAAAGCTATCGGCCTATGAGTGTGGTTTCGAGCCGTTCGATGACGCGCGTGGCCGTTTCGACGTGCGCTTCTATTTGGTTGCGATCCTTTTCATAATTTTCGACCTGGAGGTCGCATTCTTGTTTCCGTGGGCCGTGAGTCTCCAGAATATAGGCATGTTCGGGTTTTGGTCGATGATGGTCTTCTTGGGCGTCCTCACCGTAGGCTTCATATATGAGTGGAAAAAAGGAGCCTTGGAATGGGAGTAAGCAAAGCCATCGAGCCGGCTGCTGCTGGTACGGCGCCCGATCCCCGCGTATTCCAAGAAGTTAACGAGCGTGTGCATGACCAGGGCTATCTGGTCACGCGGTTGAACGATTTGGTCAATTGGGCCCGTTCGGGAAGCCTATGGCCGATGACGTTTGGCTTGGCATGCTGTGCTGTGGAAATGATGCACGCTGCCGCCAGCCGCTATGACATGGATCGGTTCGGCGTAATCTTTCGCCCGAGCCCGCGCCAGTCCGACGTGATGATCGTCGCCGGCACGCTTTGCAACAAAATGGCGCCAGCCTTGCGCAAGGTCTACGACCAAATGGCCGAACCGCGCTACGTCATCTCGATGGGCTCCTGCGCCAATGGCGGTGGCTACTACCACTATTCCTACTCAGTGGTACGCGGCTGCGATCGGATCATTCCTGTCGACATTTATGTGCCGGGATGTCCGCCGACCGCCGAGGCCTTGGTCTACGGCGTGCTGCAACTTCAGAAGAAGATCCGCCGGACGGGGACGATTGTTCGATGAGCAACGATCTCGCGACGGCACCGCCCGCGGAGCAGGAAAGCCATCATCCTCCCGTCGACCTCGAAGCACTGGAGGATTTGCTGGCGACCATACAGCCGATCCTCGGTGATGATCTGCTTGAGCACGATATCGAGCATGGCGAGCTGACGCTCGTTGTCCAGCGAGCCGCGATTGCCCGTGTTCTCGCTTATTTCCGTGATGATCCCAATCTCTTGTTCAAGGTACTCGTAGACATCTGCGGGGTCGATTTTCCCGACCGCGTTGAGCGGTTCGACGTTGTCTATCATCTCTTGAGCTTGCGTCATAACCAGCGAATTCGGATCAAGATCAGGACGGACGAGAACACGCCGGTGCCGACAGCGACGGAAGTCTTTTCCTCGGCCGGTTGGTTCGAGCGCGAGGCCTGGGATCTTTACGGGATCTTCTTCTCGGATCATCCGGACCTTCGGCGTATCCTCACGGATTACGGTTTCGAAGGCCACCCGCTTCGCAAGGACTTTCCTCTGACGGGCTATGTCGAGGTTCGCTACGACGACGAACAGCAGCGGGTCGTCTATGAGCCGGTCAAGCTCCGTCAGGATTTCCGGAGCTTCGATTTCTTGAGCCCGTGGGAAGGTGAGGGTGGGGGCCTCTTGCCGGGCGATGAAAAGGCCGAAGAGAAACAATAAACCGACGAGAAAACGCGAGCACAGGAGCATGCATGCCTGAAATCGAGATGCGCAACTACACCATGAACTTCGGACCGCAGCACCCGGCGGCCCATGGTGTCTTGCGTCTCGTTTTAGAAATGGATGGCGAGGTCGTGGAGCGCGCCGATCCCCATATCGGCCTGCTGCACCGCGGCACCGAAAAGTTGATCGAGTACCGTCCCTATCTCCAAAATATCGGCTATTTCGACCGCCTCGACTATGTCTCGATGATGAACCAAGAGCACGCTTATGTGCTCGCGGTCGAAAAGCTGATCGGCACCGATGTTCCGATCCGAGCGCAATATATCCGCGTGTTGTTCTCCGAGCTTACACGGATCATGAATCACATTCTCAATGTCACGACGATGGCGCTGGATGTTGGTGCGATGACCCCGCTCTTATGGGGTTTTGAAGAACGCGAAAAACTGATGTCGTTCTATGAGGCCGTCTCGGGCGCACGTATGCATGCTAACTATTTCAGGTTCGGCGGCGTAGCCCGCGATTTGCCGGTTGGCCTCGCAGACGAGATCTGGGATTGGACCGAGAACTACATCAAGGTTCAAGAGGATATCGAAACACTTCTCAACGAGAACCGGATCTTCAAGCAGCGCACCATCGATATCGGTGTCGTTCGCGCCGAACAAGCCTTCGATCTCGGCTTTTCCGGGCCCATGTTGCGGGCAGCGGGCGTGCCCTGGGATTTGCGAAAAGCTCAGCCCTATGAAGTCTATGAGCGCATGGATTTCGACATCCCCGTTGGCAAGAACGGCGATTGCTACGATCGTTACCTCATTCGCATGCTCGAGATGCGGGAATCGCTCAAGATCTGCCGTCAGTGTCTCGATCAGATGCCGGACGGCCCGGTTCGGACCTCCGACAAAAAAGTCACACCGCCGTCACGGCATGACATGAAACACTCCATGGAAAGCTTGATCCATCACTTCAAGCTCTACACCGAGGGCGTTCATGTTCCTGAAGGTGAAGTCTACGCGGCCGTTGAGGCGCCCAAAGGCGAGTTCGGCGTCTATCTTGTCTCTGATGGCACCAACAAACCTTATCGCTGCAAGATCCGCGCCCCCGACTATGTTCACCTGCAAGCGATCGATGAAATGTCGAAGGGTCACCAATTGGCCGACGTCGTTGCGATTATCGGCTCCCAAGATGTCGTTTTCGGATCCATTGACCGATGAGTAAGAACGGTGCTGCGGCAGGCTTCGCGCCCGATGTGACCGAGTTTGCGTTTAGCTCGGAAAACCAGGAAGCGGCGAAGTCGATCATTGCGAAGTATCCCCATGGCAAGCAAGCGAGCGCGGTAATACCCCTCCTTGATCTGGCCCAACGTCAGCATGGCGGATGGTTGCCCAAAGCGGTGATGGACTATGTCGCCGACTATCGCGAGATGCCCAAGATCCGTGTTTACGAGATCGCGACCTTTTATGACATGTTCTATACGGAGCCAGTGGGAAGGACCAAAGTTCGTGTCTGCACAACCACCCCTTGCTGGCTGTGCGGATCGGATGACATCGTTCGTGCATGCACGGACTCGCTTGGGATCGACATTGGCGAATCGACCGAAGACGGCAAATTTTTCTTGCGTGAGTTCGAATGCTTGGGGGCCTGCGCCAATGCACCTGTCCTCTGGGTCGACGATGAATTCTATGAAGACCTCGACTATGACAAAGCGAAGACCATCGTCGAGGCAATCAAGCGTGGGGAACGACCGGCACCTGGCCCGCAATCAGAACGCAGAGGCTCAGAGCCGGCCGGTGGCAAAACCACGTTATTAGGCCAGGATGGCAATCATGCTGCGTGACGAAGATCGGATTTTCCAGAACCTCTACGGCGATACCTCTTGGAACCTTGAGGCCGCAAAGAAGCGCGGCGACTGGGTCAATACCAAGGATTTGGTCGCCCTTGGACGAGAAAGGATCGTTCAGGAGATCAAGGACTCGGGGCTGCGTGGCCGTGGTGGTGCCGGTTTCCCGACTGGTCTCAAATGGTCATTTATGCCGAAACAATCGGATGGCGGTCCGGTCTATCTTGTGGTCAATGCCGATGAATCCGAACCGGGTACCTGCAAGGACCGCGAGATCATGCGCCACGAGCCGCACAAGCTGCTCGAAGGCTGCCTGATAGCGGGTGTCGGCATGGGCTGCACGGCTGCTTACATCTACATCCGCGGTGAGTTTGTTCAGGAAGGCAACGTCCTCGAAGCGGCGATTGCCGAGGCCTACGAAAATGGCCTTCTCGGCAAGAATGCGGCGGATTCGGGCTACGACTACGACATCTATCTTCACCGCGGTGCTGGCGCCTATATTTGCGGCGAAGAGACCGGCCTTCTGCAGAGCTTGGAAGGCAAGAAGGGTCAACCTCGTCTCAAGCCGCCATTTCCGGCCGCTGTCGGGCTCTATGGCCGTCCATCGACGGTAAATAACGTCGAAACGATCGCTGTCGCACCCACGATCCTGCGCCGCGGCGGGGCCTGGTTTGCAAGCCTCGGGCCCGAGAAAAACACCGGCACCAAGATCTTCTGCATCTCGGGGCATGTAAACCAGCCTTGCACGGTCGAAGAGGAGATGGGCATCCCGCTCAAAGAGCTGATCGAGCGACATGCCGGCGGCGTTCGTGGTGGCTGGGACAATCTCCTGGCGATCATACCGGGAGGTTCCTCGGTGCCGCTGCTACCGAAACCCATCTGTGATGACATCAATATGGATTTTGATAGTCTCCGCGCCGCGCAAAGCGGTCTCGGCACGGCCGGTGTCATTGTCATGGATAAATCCACGGACGTCGTGATGGCGATTGCGCGTCTTTCAAAGTTTTACATGCATGAATCCTGCGGTCAGTGCACACCATGCCGTGAAGGCACAGGTTGGCTGTGGCGCATGATGATGCGAATGGTCGAGGGCAAGGCCAAGATCGAGGAGATCGATCTTTTGCAGGATGTCACCAAGGAAATAGAAGGGCATACGATCTGTGCTCTGGGTGACGCTGCGGCTTGGCCCGTGCAAGGGCTGATACGACATTTCCGCCCAGAGCTTGAACGACGGATCGAAGCCTATGCAAGCCAACACAAGATGGCAGCATAGGCAGTAGCAACGAAGCAGGAGGAACCGTCAAACCATGCCAAAGCTTACAGTCGATGGCATCGAGGTAGAGGTCCCACCAGGCTCGACTGTGCTTCAGGCCTGTGAGGCCGCTGGCCGGGAAATCCCTGTGTTTTGTTACCACCCGAGGCTGAACATTGCTGGCAATTGCCGCATGTGCCTTGTGGAAATGGAGCGGTCGGCCAAGCCCATTGCCTCCTGCGCCATGCCGGCGGGCGACAATATGGTCATCAAGACCAATACACCGATGGTGCATAAAGCGCGGCAAGGCACACTCGAACTGCTCTTGATCAATCACCCGCTCGACTGCCCAATATGTGACCAGGGTGGTGAGTGTGATCTTCAAGACCTAACATTATTCTATGGGCCTGATCACTCGCGCTTTAAAGAAAACAAGCGCCCGGTTGCAGATAAGTATTTGGGCCCGCTCGTCTCAACACATATGACACGCTGCATTCACTGCACGCGTTGCATTCGTTTCTTGGATGAGATCGCCGGCGTGGAGGAACTCGGTGCCACAGGCCGCGGCGAGCATATGGAAATTACCAACTGGATCGAGTCTGCCCTGAGTTCCGAGATGCAGGGCAATATCATTGATCTTTGCCCAGTCGGCGCGCTCAACTCGAAACCTTATGAGTATCGGGCGCGGACATGGGAGTTGCGCAAAACGGAATCGGTCGACGTCTACGACGCTGTCGGCTGTAATATCCGCCTCGATAGCCGCGGCAACGAGGTTCTTCGTGTCGTTCCGCGTCTTCACGAAGACATCAATGAAGAATGGATTTCGGACAAGGCCAGGTTTTCCCATGACGGCTTGAAGAAGCGCCGGCTCGACACGCCAATGGTCAAGCAAGACGGCAAGCTTCAACCGACTGATTGGCGCTCTGCCTTCAATGCTGTGAAAACCAAATTGGAGGGAACCGATCCATCAAGGGTCGCCTTCATCATTGGCGATATGGTCGATTGTGAGACCATGGTTCTGGTGAAGGATCTCGCATCGAAGCTCGGCACGCCGCATGTCGATTGTCGGCAAGATGGCGCAAAGATCGCAGGCGATGTTCGCGCAGAATATCTGTTTAATACAACGATTGCGGGCATCGAGGATGCCGATGCCTGCCTTTTGATCGGCACCAATCCTCGTCTCGAGGCACCTTTGGTCAATTCGCGTTTGCGCAAACGCTGGCTTCAGGGCGGGTTTCAGGTTGGTCGGATCGGTGCGCCGTATGACCTTACCTACAAAGTGAAGGATTTGGGCGCCGGTACGGCAACACTTAGTGATCTCGCCGACGGAAATGGCGAGTTTGCGGACATCCTGGATCAAGCCGAACGGCCCATGCTGATCCTTGGCCCGGGGACGATAGCACGAGCTGACGGCCGTGCCTTGATCGCAACGGCCCGAGCAGTCGCTGAGCGTTTTGGTATGATCAATGAAGAATGGTGCGGCTACAATGTCTTGCACCTCGCCGCGTCACGCGTCGGCGGGTTAGATTTGGGGTTGGTTCCGGGTGAGAAGGGCCGGGACGTCGACAACATTATGACCGGTGTTGAAATCGGCGAGATCGACGTCGTGTTTTTGATCGGCGCCGATGAGATCGACACATCGCGCCTCGGCAATGCTTTCGTCATCTATCAGGGCAGTCACGGCGACCGCGGCGCTGCCTCAGCGGATGTGATTTTCTCGGGAGCCGCCTACTCCGAAAAAAACGGCATCTACGTGAATATAGAGGGTCGGCCGCAACGGTCGTGGCTCTCCGTTTTTCCGCCGGGCGAAGCCAAAGAAGACTGGAAAATCCTCCGTGCCTTGTCGGATGTCATCGGCAACAAGATCCCGATCGATACGCTGGAACAGGTTCGAGCAAGGATAGCCGCAGTCGCACCGCATCTTGTGGCTTATGACGAAATTGAGCCCGCACCTTGGGCGAAGTTCGGACAGTCTGGTGAGCTTGACAGCTCAGCTTTCCTTTCACCGGTCGACGATTTCTTTGCGACGAACCCGATCAGCAGGGCGTCAACTGTGATGCAGGAATGCAGTGCCATCAGGCTGGCGCGAACTGAGGAATTGACGGGGGCGACAGGGACTCATGGCTGAGCCTGGCATTTGGGGGGGAACGATCTGGCCGCTGATCCAGATCGTTTTTTATATTCTTCTCATCGTTGTTCCGCTGTTGTTGGCCGTCGCCTATCTGACGCTTGCCGAGCGCAAGGTTATTGGTGCGATGCAACTCCGTCAGGGGCCGATGACCGTAGGTCCCTATGGCCTGCTGCAGCCGATCGCCGACGGCCTGAAGCTGTTTTTGAAAGAGACGGTGATCCCGTCGGGATCGAACCGTTGGGTCTTCTTCCTGGCGCCGGCCGTTACCTTTGTGTTGGCAATGGTCGGCTGGGCCGTCATTCCCTTTGGTGATGGTGTGGTTCTCGCCGACATCAATGTCGGCGTGCTCTACCTCTTTGCGATCTCATCCTTAGGTGTCTACGGCATCATCATGGCAGGATGGGCGAGCAACTCGCGCTACGCCTTTTTAGGCGCGCTTCGTTCATCCGCGCAGATGGTGAGCTATGAAATCGCCATTGGTCTGATCATCATTACGGTGTTGATTTCTGCTGGCACATTGAACGTCTCGGATATCGTCAGAAGTCAGGAGGATTGGTGGTACATCCTTCCTCACTTTCCGATGTTTCTGATTTTTGTTGTGTCCATCCTGGCCGAGACCAACCGGCACCCGTTCGATCTTCCGGAAGACGAAGCCACTCTCGTCACCGGCTACAATGTCGAATACTCGTCGATGACATTCGCCCTCTTTTTCTTGGGCGAATATGCCAACATGATTTTGATGAGCGCGATTTGCGTTAACCTCTTTCTCGGTGGCTGGCTGGCGCCTTTCGGGGTCGCGCCCTTCACCTGGATACCCGGCTTCATTTGGTTGATCCTCAAGGTCTGCTTCGTTCTATTCATCTTCATTTGGGCCCGCGCGACGCTGCCTCGTTATCGCTACGATCAGCTT
>CAYPOV010000106.1:0-13627 GCA_964412385.1 uncultured Geminicoccaceae bacterium | reverse complement strand
GGCAATCCTTTCTTTGTCAACGCATTTCTCGGGTCACTCAGTGATCAACGGCTGCTCCAATTCGACCGCGACAATGCCAGTTGGGTTTGGGATCTTCAACAGATCGAACAGCAGGACAGTACGGATAACGTTGTCGAATTGCTCGCAGAAAAGATCAGAACATTGGATGCGAGAGTCCAAGACATACTCAAACAAGCGGCATGCATTGGCAACAGTTTCCAACTTTCGATGTTGGCGCTCGTGCGAAAGCAAACTGCAGAGGAGACCCTTCAGATGCTGCGCCCGTCCATCGAGGCGGGTCTTATGCAGCCGATCCGTGAACTCCGTTCAGAAACCTCCCCAGACGTCGTTCATATGGTTTCCAAGCGGTATCGTTTTGTGCACGACCGTGTCCAACAAGCAGCTTATTCACTTATCGAAGACCATGAACGAAAGCCGATACATCTGCAGATTGGCCATGAACTGCTAGCAAATTGTCAAGCCGGCGCAGTGGACGATCAGGTCTTCTCGATCGTCGGTCAACTGAACGAAGCCGTCAGCCTGATCAGTGATACCGCCGAACGTCTCAATCTAGTCCGTCTGAACCTTCTCGCAGCCCGCAAGGCAAAGGAGGCGGCAGCCTACACTCCTAGCGCTGGCTATTTGAGTGTCGCAATTGACCTGCTAGGCTCCGATGGATGGGAAAACCACTACGATCTAAGCTTTGAGGTCCACAGCGAGGCTGCAGAGTGCGAGTACCTGCGGAACCAAATCGATGATGCTGATCGACTTTTTGACAGAATTCTGACAAACGCTCGGTCCGACTTCGACCGTGCTAAGATATTTGACAAGAGAATCGTCCTTTTGGAAAACGTGGGTAGTTTCGTCGATGCGATCAAGGTCGGCAAAGAAGGACTTCGGTTGGTTGGCGTCAATATCCCAGACAATCAAGAAGATCTTTCAAGAAACCTTCAAGATGAATTCGATCGATATAGCCAACACATTGCCGACCGCGCTGTTTCAACTCTTATCAACCTTCCAAATATGCAAGACAAGCAAAAGATCCTGCAGAGCCATCTCCTTATGAATATTTGTACGTCGGCGTTTTTCACAAATCCTATACTACTTCAATGGGTCATCACAAGAGTCGTCAATCTTTCCCTCCAACACGGCAATAGCGATGCGTCTTCATATGCCTATATTTGGTTTGGCGCGCTGCTCGGACCGTTCCGTGATCAATACCGAAATGGGTTTGAGTTTGGTGAGCTGGCTCTCGCCATGAATGAAAATTCAAACAATACAACTTTTAATTGCAAGCTCAATTTCATGTTCAGCTGCTATATTAATCATTGGAGGCGAAACTCAAACACCGACATTCCCTATCTTCGCAACGCCTACCAATACGCGGTTGAATCGGGCGATATCACCTATGGCGGATATTCTTTCGCTGTTACCAACCAGAACTTGTTTTCAAATGGTGAACGGCTGGGTGACTTGGTAAAAAGTATTGATGAAGGTTTGGTCTTTTTTAACCGAACCAAGAACCAGGCCTTGATCGAGATCCAAACGCTGCTGAAACATGTCGCTCTGAACCTTCAAGGCTTGACCGAGGGGCCGCTGTCGCTCGATCTCCAAGGTTTCGTAGGCGAAGACTGTATCAATCGCATGAAGAATATGAAATTTGGGGTTGGGATATGTCTTACCAATATTTACCTAATCTATCTTCATTTTCTTCATGAAGACTACGAGAGTGCTCTAAATTGGGGTGAGAATGGAGAGGACCTTCTCGCTTACATCTTCGGCTTTATACAAGTTCCGGAGTTTTATTTTTATCACGCCTTGACGATGCTGGGCGCTTATAACAAGGCCTCTGCTGAAGATCGAATACGGTACCGGGCTCGAGTCGAGAGGTACCAACAGCGTATGCGTCAATGGGCGGATAACTGTCCGGAAAACTTCGAGCACAAATTCGCGCTGGTTGCGGCGGAACTTGCACGTGTCGAAGGCGATGTCGGACAGGCGATGACGCATTATGACCGGGCAATCGAGTTAGCAAAGACCAATGACTTCATTCACAACGAGGCCCTTTCCGCGGAACTAGCGGCCCGCTTTTACTCGGGATGTGGACGCCGGAAAATCGCGCGAGTCTATATGCATGACGCCTGCATGCTCTATCATGAATGGGGCGCTTACGCGAAAATTTACCAGCTTGAAGAACAGTACCCGGATCTCGCAGTCGGCTGGCAGAAAGCTGGTGGACAGCCAGGCAATGCGGGTCTTGCGACCATTGCGGCCCCTGAAGGCTTTGTCGACACGGCAAGCGTCATCAGGGCATCACAGGCACTTTCCAGCGAAGTCGATCTCAATCGTCTTTTGCAACAGCTGATGCGAATAGTCGTCGAGAACGCCGGCGCAGAGCGTGGTGCATTCTTGTTGACGGACCATGATGAGCTTGTGGTCCAGGCTCAGTTCGACGCGGCGACTAACCGGCTTTCCGTACTTCAGGCGGTACCTCTTGAGAAAACGGAGGTGGTTTGTGCTGCGATCATAAAATATGTTGCACGTACGGGCGAAGACATTGTCCTCGATGATGCGGCTTCGGACGGACCGTTCGCGCAGGATTACTATGTACAAGAAAGAAAGCTGAAGTCAGTTCTATGTACGCCGGTAACGAACCAGAACCGTCTTGTTGGTGTTCTTTATCTCGAGAATAATCTCACGGCTGGAGCGTTCACACCTAATCGATGCGAAGTGCTCAAACTTCTTTCAGCACAAGGTGCAATTTCGATCGAAAATGCGCGCCTTTATCGAGCGCAGGAGGAGTCGCTCGATCGGCTACAACGTCTCGACAAACTCAAGGATGAGTTCCTTGCTAATACCTCTCACGAATTGCGCACGCCGCTTAACGGTATCATCGGTATTTCCGACTCTTTATTGGACGGTGTAGCCGGCGCGATGCCTACGGATGCTCGCTCCAACTTGCAAATGGTGAGTTCGAGCGGCAGACGACTCTTGCGCCTTGTGAATGACATCCTCGATTTCTCCAAGCTAAAGCATCAAAACTTGACGCTCAATAAGAAGCGAGTTGGAATTCGAGAGGCAACCGACTTGGCGCTACGTCTCTCAAAGATGTCCGCGGATAGTAAATCTCTGTCACTAGTCAACAAAGTCCGAATAGACCTTCCGGCTGTTGCAGCCGATGAAGATCGACTCCAGCAGATCTTGAACAATTTGATCGGCAATGCGATAAAATTTAGCGATACAGGTGAGATTGCAGTATCAGCTGAAACAGAAAATGGCTTCATTAGAATTAGCGTAACCGATATGGGTATTGGCATCCCCGAAGATATGATCGATCGAGTCTTCATATCATTCGAGCAAGTTGATGGATCGGAGGCCCGCATTCACGGCGGCGCGGGTCTCGGGCTTTCGATTACCAAACGGCTTATTGAGCTACACGGCGGAACAATTCGTGTATCATCAAAGCCGGGCCACGGGTCAGTTTTTTCGTTCACACTTCCGATCGCAATCGATACCGGCGATGTGGCGGAGATGAAGCAACTCCCGGCAGTATTCGAGTCCGGTAACGTTCGCAAGCCCGTCCAAATCAGCGATGTCATGCGGCACAGTGAAGGCGCGCTGGACATCCTAATCGTCGATGACGAGCCCGTTAACCTCCAAGTTCTTCATAACCAGCTGGTGTCCCAAAGCTTTAATATCTTTCAAGCCAGCGATGGCCAATCCGCCCTTAAATTGATCGATGAGGGCCTGCGACCGAGTCTCGTCGTGCTCGACGTTATGATGCCGCGCATGACCGGATATGAGGTTTGTCAGCGCATACGAGAGAAATTCCCAGCTAACGAGCTACCGGTTATCATGCTCACGGCAAAATCCGAGACTGATGATCTCGTGGAAGGCTTGAGTGTCGGTGCCAATGACTATCTCGTCAAACCTGTGACTAAACAGGAATTACTGGCCAAGATCAAGACACATCTGGAGATATCGAAATCGAGCGTGGCGTATGGTCACTTTGTTCCTCATGAATTTTTGCGAATTCTGGGAAGAGATAGCATCATCGACCTTCGGCTGGGTGATCAAGTGCAACGGCGAATGACGATATTGGTCGCCGATATCCGAGAATTTACACGCATCTCAGAGACGATGTCACCTCGTGAGAATTTCAACTTCATCAATCAGTACCTCAAAGAGGTTGGCCCGACGATTCGTAATCATGGTGGTTTTGTCGACAAATATATTGGCGACGCAATAATGGCGCTGTTTCCTGGAAGCGCCGACGACGCTCTCAAAGCCGCTATCGCCATGCAAATCCGCGTCGCGGAACTTCGTGCCGAGCGGGTGCAACAAGGGTCTCCGCCCATTAGAATTGGGGTTGGATTGCACACTGGACCGCTGATGCTTGGCACTATTGGTGAAGAAGAACGAATGGAAACCACTGTCATTTCCGATGCCGTCAATCAAGCATTTCGACTTCAGGATCTCACCAAGGTCTATCTTGCCGACGTTATTCTTAGCGAAGATACGCTGAACCAACTCACCTCGTCCGATGCCTTTGGCTGGCGTTTCTTAGACAAGGTGACGATTAAAGGCCGACGTGATCCTGTGACGATTTACGAGGTCTTTGATAGTGAAAATGAAAGCCAAAAACGGCGCAAGGGCGCAAGTCGAGCGCGCTTTGCTGAGGCCACGGCGCTGTACCATAAGGGGGATATTGAAGAAGCAAAAGCAATATTCGAGACCCTTGATGGTAATGGCGGGGCTGATGATGGGGCTTTACAATTCTACATTAAGGCCTGCAACGAATTCGCTCAGAAACTTACAGTTGCTTGATTGTAGCGATGCTTGTGACCTGCGTGTCGCTTTTGCCAGAAAGACGATGCCAGCCATCGTTGTTCTTGACGATAATAATCGCGACGTTCGGATAGATAGCGCTGGTAGCGCAACTGCTGTGCCTTCTTGTGCCATTTGAGTTCTCTTCGATTTCCATTGAACAGAGCGGCGATGGCTTCTGCCGCGCGCAGGCCGTCGTGCATGGAATGCGTTACGCCCGAGCCTGTAAGAGGATCGTAGCTCGCAGCTGCGTCGCCAACAGCAATCCATGACGTTTCCTTAGAAGGCACGATATGGCCGGACGTGGCCAACAGCACGCTCGGCTTAGGGCATTCGCCGCTATAAGAGACTAAATGCTTTACAAGCGACGTGCGTTCGAGGCAGCCAAGCCAACCCGTTGGGTACATCAAATCATGTAATCTTGCGGTATCTGGATCGGTCATGAAGGCGACAACAGTACGTCCGTCTTGAAGCGGTATCGCAGACCACCATCCATGCGGTGCGCTCTCAATCAGAAGCCTGGACTGCCCGATGTCAGTTGTCGGGAGTGAGCAGAGGAGACCGATCAAGTCATCGTCCCGAATGCAGACTGCACCGGCTTTGCGCGCGAAAACACGGCTTCGGCCGGTCGCATCAACGACAAAATGTGCGGCAGCCTTGGAGCCTCCATGAAATCGCAAATGCCATCGGTCTCCAACTCTTGCGATGTCCTTGAGACCGCAGACCCGGAAACCCACCGCACCTGCATGTCGAGCAGCTTTCCTCATCATGTTATCGAAGAGTTCGCGGTCGACGTGCCATGAAGTGCCATAAGTATGGAACAAATCCGGCATCTCGTAGGTCCGCCTTTCTCCCCAGAGCGCGACTTGACCTTGAGGTTGAAGGGGACATAGGTCATTGAAGTGCTTCCAAATTCCTAGGGCCTCCATGGACAAGCGTGCTTTTGCGGATAGGACTTCTCCCGATCGACGTCGTTTGCCACGATCACGATCGAATATGCCGATCCGATATCCGGCCTTCGCTAGGGCGATCGCAACACTTAAGCCTGCTGGTCCGGCACCGATAACCGCAACATCGAGTGGCCGTCCTAGCGTCAATGGGCACCACCCATGCCCAAGATTTCGCCGGTCGGGTGAGCGGCCCGCACCCGGGCATGGGAATGAAGCCATAGGTGAGGCGTGCGTCCCGTTCTGTCGCCTCGCCTTGCCGGAAGGGGGCAACCGGCTTCAATCCAAGCGACAATGATGGCACGACCCGTTTGACCGCCTGTATCGGCAATGACGTCGTCGAAAGCACGACCCATAGCGTTGCGATCACTCAAGAGTTCGGTCACAAATGCGCTTGAACCCGGATTGCCAGGCTCAATCCATCCGTTATCGGGATCGGCCAGCGCTGTCATGAATGCCTCCGCCGGACGTTCAAACCACGCACTCACAGGCAAGGCCTCGTCCGAACCTGGAATGCGCAAAGTCATCTCCTGGTGAGCTTGGGCACCCGCCTGACGTGTGCGCAAATGATCGATCAACTGCAGCATGCCTTGTGCCGGCGGCACGGGCGTAGCCTGGAGTTGCGCTACGAGCGAGAGAACCCAATTGCGCCAAACACCGATTTCCTCAGGCGAGAACACGTTATACATGGGTCCCCCATCGAACTGGAAGAGCTTGAAAAGGGCGCTGTTGTCGGGATCGCTCGGGATGACGTAATTGGCTTCGACCAACGCGTCCAAGAATGCCGGCGGGTCGCGGAACCAGTCATTGATCCGATTGGTTCCAATCATTTTGGTACCATGATTGAGCTGGCCGAACGGCGCTTTGTGCTCGATCAATGCGATGGCGCGTTCCCTCGCTCTAGATCGGTTCTGTTCCAGTCGAGCCGTCATGTGCTTGGCGAGGTCGTTGCCGAATGTGCCGGTCGTGCCATAGGCAACGAACCCGTCCCAGATACGCTTCCAGTGTTCCTGCACGGCTGATTCGCCGCCTTTCAAGCGCGCACTGTCAAGATAGATCTCGACGGCTTTTCGCGCCAAATGCCCGTGGCCATCGGATGCATTGTCGATTCCGACGTGGAGCACATAAAAATGCGGATCGACATCGTAATATTTCAAGAGTGCCACCGATGGTTTGAGATCGAGAACACACCACTCCAGGAAGAGAGTCATGCCGATGATCTCGGGCAGGTAGTGCTCCGTGAACTCGGAAATTGCCAAGGCGAATGTGGGGACCGTAAACGCGGAATCGAGTAATGACTGATCGTTGGCAAATGCCTGACTTCCCACCGGCTCCGGGTAGCGGCCGACGGAATGCAGAAGATCCCGCGCCATATTTGCATGGCTGCGCGAGATGTGGCCGTTGCCCATCTCGTCACATAGGATCGAAAACAACACCGTATGAACTTCATCCAGGGGGCCGGCGCGGTTGACGTTGCGCAACCAGGCGCCGTCCGTCATATTGAAGGGGCCCCACTGCCAAAGCCATTCAATGACATCGTCACGACTTCGACAAAGTGGATCTGTCGCCGGATCATAAAAGGCTGCGTTGTCCGCCAAGTCGTTGTAGACTTCCATGAGACGCGCATCCAACGCGTCCGGTGTGAAGTCAAATGTCCACCATATGTTCGGTGTGTCAGGATTGTCTTGAAGTTGGCGTGCCTTCGCCAAGTAATGTTCGACATAGTCTCGCGCCTTACTAAGGCAATCAAGATGATTATCGACATTCGTCAATTGATAAAAAAGGGTTCGCGCGTCTAATCCGACCAATTGCGACCGTTCCGTTTCCACGTATGCGACTTCCCCTTGACGTGTTTTTTTGGGTTTGATGAAGCCAAGCTCGCTCCAGTAGCGTACCATCGCTTCACCACCCGCGCTGGTCGATGTCGGCATGCCTCGAGACCAGGGCAGACGATAGACGAGTGACGCCGGTATCTCTTCGCCTTTGATTTCCTTGGGTATGAACTCCGTCCGGTCCACGGGTGTAGATAGCGTTCTATCCTGCCAACTCTGTTCAAAGCGCTCCAGGATTTCCTCGGGCAGCACGTCATCCGGACGTTGAGCGGGCCACCAATGATCGAAACAATCGTGAAAATCGGCTTGCCACGGCAGCGCCATGTATCGCGTCACGTCGCCGGGACCAAACGAGGAGGCGATGCGTATGCTGCCACCGTTCTCGACCCTAAAAGTTTCCGGCTGCTCAGAGATATAGGTCATTTCGATACCGGGACAGAGTGGCGCGCCAACACACGGCTCCAGCGCCGCACGGTCCAGGGAAGAGGGCCGGACCGCGATCGGTATCGCCTCGAATGGCGGAAATTCCTCTTCTACGCCAATCTCGAAGTCACCGTCCGCCCAGCGACGTAACACGCCGTATTGGCTGGGAAGAAAAGTCATCCAAGTTGCCGGTTGTTCCTGTACTGGGTCGCCGCAATCGCCCGCCAACTGTGGCATGAAAAAATAATTCGCCTGTTCTCGCGCGGCCGGAGAAGACTCGCTCGCATCAAACGGAACGCGCAGCCGCTCGACGATTTGCTGGCGCCGAAAATGAGCCTCCGGTGTTTTGGCGGTCAGCAGCGCCTCGGAATAGGGCGCGAGAAAATCGCCGGGTTTGCCTGGCCCATGGCCACGCATGGCGTTCTTGTTTACCCAACTATAGAGGGCGAGGCGTGCCAATAGCGGGCGAACGTCGCGGCGATAGCTTACCGGCGTGTCGCTGGCAGCAATGCCGAGTTCCAACGTTTCGTTCACCCGCTGATAGAGGCTCACCAAATTCGTAATTGACGGAGCGAAATTGGGCGGTGCGACAATGACCCAGGCGGGTTCAGCCGCGAGTGTTGTGCCATTGACCAATTCAATCTTTGCCGTGACAGGGCCGTCCGCGGTGTCATCATACCAGCCGTCATTATTGTACGAGCTGACGATTGGACTAACCGGATTTGTCACCGAATCGGACATGCCCGCACCCCCTAGGACCAGGAGATGGCCGTCGGCGTCGGTACGAAGCTCTCCGAGACCGACAGGCACACCCCTATACCGCCCACCGCTGAAAGGGTCGCTTACCTCGGAACATCCGCTGATCGTTCGGGGGCCCGGATCGATGATCAGATCGGTGCGGTCATCAGGTTTCAGGCCAGGCTGAATGCCGGCATTGCGGAGCTTCGTTTCCCGTTGCGTTGGATCGGAGCTGAATCGATAGAAGGCGCCTTTCTTGTTGGCCAAATGGACCGTCCAGGTGATTGTCGCGTCCTTGGCAGTTAATTCAGCGACGACGTTGCCTTCCCGATCAAGGCCGTAGACGCGAAATCGCGCCGCTTGACGTTTGATCTTGCCCTCAGAGTCTTTGAAACCGCCCTCGGGCCAAACCGTGTGGCCAGGTGCTTCCGGACCAACGAAGAACTCGCTTTCGCTATTACCCAGGCGAGCTATGCCGATTCCCGGATGGATCCGAACCGCCACGATTTCCTGCATCTTCGCTTCCATCCGCTCTGCCGCTCAAATCACGTCGCTGTGCCGCGCGCGCAATCTAGTTGGTCGCCTTTTCCTGCCCGCTTGTGAACTGGGTCCAAGGCTGGGTTGGCATGTCACTCAAATAACCTTCCAGCCAGTCGAACTGGGGCTGGCGCTGGATGAATTCATCGGCATCGAACGCCATGCCGCAAGGGTGGCCAATCCGTGCATGAAAGGTCATTTCGCTCGCAAGCGTGCTGGAGGTCACCTTGCCATCGGCCGCTCCAAAGGGATAGAAAGGCGGAAAACCCCAGGACGTAAATGCCACCGGGTCCAGATCGAAATGGCCACATAGCGATCGTGTTGAGGGATTATCCTCCTTGATCGTGACATCGTAATGGTCGGCGAGCATTTCCTTGGCGAGCTCAGGTTCGACATTGCCCTTGTGTTCGTTGAGTAGAGAGTTCCAGCGCACGCGACGCGACGCGTCCTGCGTTATGTCGGAATAACCGACATCTTCCGATTCCTGATTGCGAATTTTCAGATCCGAAATAATGTTGCAGCCCCAAAAGTAGCCATCTTTTTTACGGCTCGTCCCGGAAAACTTCAGTCCTAGTTCGAATCGGACGATTTCGTTGGTGCGGATGTCACCTACTAGCCAGCTATTGGCATAGCCGCCATTGTTCTTTGTGCTGATAATCTCGATCCAGTCATCGATATCGCGGCCATATTGCATTGCATTGCGCACGCGAAAACACTCGGGCGCGCCGTTAACGTCGTATTTGTCGAACCCCGAAATCGTTGTCTCGGCACCGATGATGCCGCCCTCAACCAGAAAAAAGTCCGTACCACTATGAATAAACCCCGGAGAGGTTTGCATCAAGATGCGATGTCCCTTGGAGGGCCTGATGTCGAGGGCGATGCGGGAGTGGGCGGCATTGGCATAGGTGTCCCAAGTATTATGAGCGAGCACGATCTCGCCTGTTCTTGTGTAACCGCCATTGGCGATGAACGCACTGCAGCGGTGCGGTTTAGCCTTTGGCGAGGGAGGGTTGCTGGCAATGAGCGGCCACCAGCTTTCCGTCATCTCGACATTGGCATTCCATGCGAGGACTTCCGCAAACGTCAAAGAGATGCCGGCTTTGCTGACGCCTGCCGCAATGCCGGTCATCTCGTCAATGAACTCTTGGTCGATCTTGTCGGCATACATCTCAAGCGCCATTTTGGCGAAGTAGTCGAAGTCATTGCCCGTCGCCCACCGTGTCAGAAACTTGTTGACCCTCAGGACTTCGGCAATCTCCGACGAAAGGAGATAGCCGTGTTGAAATCCGCGCGAGAAAGGCTCCCCTTCGATATGAAGAAAGACCCAGCCTGCTTGATCAAATCTGTAGGCATCTCTTAACCAGGCCCGCTCCTCTGCGGTCAGGTCGTCCAACTTCTTGTTTCCCATCCTAAGGCTCCTTTTTGGGTCATTTCTATGGGTGGATCGGAATAGAGTGTCTTCAGCTAGGCTCAGTGGCCAGGATTCCATGACTATGGAGCCATGTCATGGCGTCCAGGGTTCGGTTACGGCCGTACGCCGGCGCTAGGTCGTGCAGAACCTCAACGACCCTCGATCGTTTCGCTATATGAATGGCGACATCGCCGATCGGAATACCGCGGACAAAAGCCAAGGGTCGATCCCAATCTGCATGACATAAGGCCGGTCTCGGTTCGATGTGCTCGCCTACCACAACCGGCTTGGTTGCGATCTTGATGCCGGCTGCGAGGCGAATGGGATGATCCATCGAAACATGTCGAGCTTGGACAGGCGGCGTAGGATCAGTAGTCACGTCTTCGCGTTGCGCCCGGCTGCACCAGAACTTGGAATTCGTGTAGAGGCTCTGCTCGGCATAGCTCGAAGCAGCATAGCGCCGATTGCGCGCGATAGCCTCTTCAACCCGCTCCCGATAAAAATCCATTGCCGTTCTCGTTCGGGCCGGGTTCGAAAGGATGGTGTTGACCACAATGCTTCCATGCAAGGCCGTCGTGAGCGCTGCCAGCACACCTTGCGATGACAGTGGGTCGAGTGCGAACGCCGCCTCACCAACTTTCACAAAATCCACCCCGCAGCAATCTTCCCGGTGCGTCGCTGTGGCATCGCAAGCGCGCACGGCGCCGGGCAACCGGCCGCTCAAGCAGTCTTTGAACAAAGCGGATTGGGCCAAATGGTCGAGGTAAAGCTGCCGACGGTCAGGGTGACGGCCACGACAATTGTCCCCATCGAGGAACACCATCGCATTAAAACCTTCTCCCGGCACCATGCCACCCCAAAGCCAAGCGCTCGGTTGCACATCGATCAACGTTGTACCGGCACGCAGGGGCGTTGCTTGCCAATAACCATAGAGTGCCGTGGTACGAGGACCGTCATCTCTTTTCGATGGCGAGAGCAAGCCTCGGCGCCCTGTTGCATCGATGACAAATCCGGCATCAATGATGCCTTGGTTCTCGCCAGAACGATACGAGATCGACCAGTTGCCCGTCGCCCTGCGCCGAGGCTTTGCCGTTCGAGCGGGTTGAAGCACGCGAACGCCCGCTTCCCTAGCAGCGGCGAGCAAGAGCGCATCAAAGGCACTTCGGTTGACTTGGAGTCCGGGCACACCTTGATGAACCTTGTGCGATGGCTTGTCATCGGCCCATCGGATAATCGCATTCCGACCGCGGAAAACGTCCGACGCTTCCACACGCTCCCGCAACCCAAACTCTTCCAGGAGCGACAGCACCGGGGCCGGAAGTGCCTCACCGACATGATGGCGGGGAAATCGTGCCGTTTCGAGCAGGGTAACCTCACGACCCAGCCGCGCCAAACTCAGGGCAATGCATGACCCGGCGGGGCCGCCGCCAATAACGCACACCGACGTGCTTCGGGGAGGGGCCATCGTCATGACGGGCGCAGGCCCAAGACTTCCGGCGCCTCCTCGGAGAGTTCCACATAGGCCTTGAGGCAAAAAGTCAGCCATCCCCGGATGTAGTCACAGGCAGCGCGTCCGCGATTGATGACCTCGTGGTGACAACCGCCGCCGCAGAGATAGCGTGCCCAACACGAACGGCAAGGCTCCTGACGATTGACATGGCGATCGTCCAGCCAATCCCGTTGCCGAGCACGATCAATCCCATGTTGCAAATCGCCGAAAAGGCCCAACTCATCATCGACAAAGCGATGGCATGCGAACAATTGGCCATCCGCAGATGCAGCAAGATAGCCTGCACCGGCACCACACGGATAGGGTCTGTGTGTGCCCTCGTGAATTTGGCGCAACGCCATGAGCATGTTGGAGAAGGGATAGCGTCGGCCTGCCTTGGTATGATCGAGGAACGCCTCTCCGCAGTCCATCATCTGATCGAGCATTCGGTCAAGATCGGCGGTGCGCAACTCATCCCTACCATTGGGCGCACTCAGCATCGGCGAAAACCCGACACTGTGAAACCCTTCCTTCACCAACGCATCCAGCGTCTCGCGAAGATCGAGATTGTGGGGGGTCACGGTGACCCTTGCTGAAACCTGCATCGCCGATTGCGCAGCTAGCAAATGACGCACGCCATCCATCGCGCGTTGAAAACTGGCCCCACCTCGCTTGAATGGCCGCAGCCTGTCATGGACCTCGCCAATACCGTCAAGGCTCACGGTAACGGAAAAGCCATGTACCTCGAAGAATTGGGCGTCCTCAGCGGTAACAAGCGTTGCATTGGTGGTGAGTGCGAAACCCACAGCGACGTCGCGGGTCTCAGCACGTTCCAGCGCATAGTCGGTGGCGCGGCGGATCAGCCGGCGGTTGAGTGTAGGCTCGCCGCCCAAGAAGGAGAGAAAAACCCTGTCGCCGGGATTGGCACCGGCAATCAGCCGATCGATCGCCGACTGTGCCACCGACCAAGGCATCGCCTTGGCCTTGCCGCCAAATCCTCCACCCTGTGCATAACAGTAGCTGCACCCCAGATTGCAGGCCTGGGCAACCGAAAGGGACAAAGTCCGAAGTGGAGGCGTGATCAGCTCCGCATGATCGACAAAACCCTGCGCAACAATCCCAAACTGGCCGAGGATCGCCGCCGAGCCTCCTGTCAGATTCACGGATTCCTCAAGTGCGGAGACCAGATCATCAGGGATGGAGAATACCTGGCTGCCGTCAACAACAAGTAGGTGCGGACCGTAATCCGTCTCAAACAGGTGAGTAGCCGGGGAAGGTGCGGCATCACCACCTGACCTGCTCGGAACGTCGGCGAGTGCGTCAGCCATTCTGCGGCCAAAACGGGATGCCGTAGCCCTCGGCGGCGAGTTGGTCAGCGATCTTGTCGAACTGGCGCATCATCAATCGTGTTTCATTGAGCTCT
>CAYPOV010000105.1:0-13643 GCA_964412385.1 uncultured Geminicoccaceae bacterium | reverse complement strand
CCTTCACCTGTAGGCTCGAGACCGGCAATTATCGAGGGAAGGTCAGAGACATCAAAACGATCGATCTTTTGGATACCCGATTGGCCTTCGATGAGACGTGACCAACTCGAATCCACACCCGTTCCCAGAGGTGTGACCAGTCCAAGCCCAGTGACAACAACTCGTCGCATCGAACCCTAATCCAAGCCGTTCCAGAATTGCTTAACGTTAGCTCTGATGTTCCTCGAGGAAGTTGATCGCGTCTTTCACGGTGAGGATCTTTTCAGCGGCATCGTCGGGGATCTCGCAACCAAACTCTTCCTCGAAAGCCATGACTAGTTCAACCGTGTCCAGACTATCAGCGCCTAAATCATCGACGAAGCTAGCCTCCGGATTGACCTTGTCTTCATCGACACCAAGGTGCTCGACGACGATTTTTTTTACGCGCTCAGGGATATCGCTCATGGCTCGGTTGCTCTCCACCTGGAAATGAGTGTTGAAGGGTAGGAAGGGTTATCTCAAAGCCTTGTTCTGTCGGCCGATCGGCGGCTTGTACACGATGCTCTGCCCTATGACTAGGCACGGCTCAAGGCAATGAATGCATATGGCTTTCGGCATTTTGAATAGCGCTCAGTACATGGCCAGACCACCATTCACGTGCAAGGTCTGCCCCGTTACATATGAGGCTTCCGTGCTCGCAAGATAGACACTCGCGGCCGCGACATCGCTGCCTTCGCCGAAGCGGCCGAGCGGCACCCGTGCCAGAGCCAATTCCCGCTGTTTGTCGTTAAGCTCGCTCGTCATCGCTGTTTCGATGAAGCCGGGCGCAATGCAATTAATGGTGATGCCGCGGCTTGCGACCTCGGCTGCAAGAGACTTGCTCATGCCGATCAGGCCGGCTTTGGCGGCGGCATAGTTTGCCTGGCCCGGATTGCCAGTCAGACCGATGATGCTGGTGATATTGATGATGCGCCCAAAGCGCTTGCGCATCATCCCTTTAAGCGCGGCACGAGTTAAGCGAAAGGCGGCGCTGAGATTGGTGTCCAGAACCGCTTGCCAGTCCTCGTCTTTCATCCGCATTGCCAACGTATCCCGCGTGATCCCGGCATTGTTGACGAGAATGTCGAGGCCGCCATTGGCATCGGCTGCGGCAGTCAGGGCCGTCGCAGCGTCGGGATCCGCGACATCGGCGACGACCGTCTCGACACGATCGCCGAACGACGCTGCAAGATCGTTGAGAATATTGCTCCGTCGTCCCGTCAGGATGACGGTGGCACCCTGGTCATGAAGAGCCTCGGCGATGGCTCTGCCGATACCACCGGTCGCGCCGGTAACCAGCGCACGTTTTTCGCTCAGATCAAACATCAATAGCTTCGTTTTACCCCCATGCCCGTTTGCATCAACGTCATCCTTGTAGGCGAAGGCTCTGGAGATCTGCAGCCTCACTGACATTCGATAACGTGATGCCGGGAATAGCCCTTTTGGCCAATCCGCTCAGCACGCGTCCGGCACCGAATTCGATTTGTTGGCTGCAGCCGAGTTCCGCCATTTTGGCCATAATTTCGCGCCAACGCACACGCGCCGTAACTTGCTCGATCAGCAGTTTCTTGATGGTCGCCCCATCGCTCAAGGGCTCAGCCGTCACGTTGGCGATGAGCGGACATTGAGGATCGGCGATCTCGATCGTCGCCAAGCCCTCGGCAAGCCGCGCTGCTGCGGGTGCCATCAGCGGACAATGAAAAGGTGCGCTCACATCCAATAGCATGCTGCGCCGCGCCCCGCGTTCTTTGGCAAGCTCAATCGCGGACTCAACGGATTGGCGATGGCCGCTCAACACGGCCTGGCCTTCCGCGTTATCATTGGCAAGCGTGCATACGCCTTCGCCCGCAGCTTCGGCCGCGATGGCTTCGATGGAGTCGACCTCAAGGCCGAGGATAGCCGCCATGGCACCCTCTCCGACGGGCACGGCGTCTTGCATCGCCTGCCCCCGCAAACGCAAAATTATCGCGGCATCCGACAAAGACATCGCACCGGTTGCCGCTAGCGCCGAGTACTCACCGAGTGAATGGCCGGCAACATAGCCGACCGTTTCAGCCAAAGGAGAACCTTGGAATTCCTCGTAAGCCCGCACTGCTGCAAGCGAGGTTGCCATCAGTGCGGGCTGGGCATTGGCCGTGAGCGTCAACTGCTCCTGCGGGCCCTCGAAGATCAGCGCGGATAGCGTCTCGCCCAGGGCCTCATCAACTTCATCAAAGACGGCCCGTGCGGCATGGCTCGCCTCGGCGAGGGATCTGCCCATGCCGACACGTTGCGCCCCTTGGCCCGGAAAAACCGCGAAGGTTGCTGTTGTTGGCATTAGGTGAAGACAGAACCCTTATCTCTGTGGCTGCCATGCCGTGGCGCGGCGCGGCATAGAGTTTCTTATTGAATGAGTTGGATGGGCGTTGAAAGCCTTTCAGTGAACCGCTGTCAAGGACACTTGCAGCGCAAATGTTTTTGCGTATAGTGCTTGGCCTGCATTAGCCGCCGATATTTTTGTTGTGACGTTGTGCGATGTGGCGTCTTGTTGGTGGCGGTCGCGTTTGGCGGTAAGCTGGTGTTTCAAGTGACCTTAGGAGGTGACTTGTCGTCGGCTTATTTGTGCCTTCAGGAAATTCAGGGCGTTGGAGATGAAACGTTAGATGGCGTTGTACGAACATACAGTGATTGCCCGTCCGGACTTGACCTCCCAGCAGGCGCAAGGGCTTGCGGATCAGTTCGGCGAACTGGTGGCAGCGCAGGGCGGAACCGTTAGCAAGGTTGAGTACTGGGGGCTCCGCAGCCTTTCCTTTCGCATGAAGAAGCATCGAAAGGCTCACTATATCCACATGAACATCGATGCGCCGCCCGCAGCGTTGGCTGAACTCGAAAGAACCCAACGCATTCACGACGACGTGTTGCGCTACATGAGTGTCAAGGTCGAAGCCTTCGAGGAAGGGCCCTCGGTTTTGATGCAGGCCAAAGGCAGCCGCGATGAGCGCGGCGGCCGCCGGGGCGAGCGAGGCGATCGCGATCGTGGCGATCGTGACCGTGGTGACCGAGATCGCAGCGACCGAGACCGCGGCGACCGAGACCGCGAGCGGAGCACACGCAGCGAGCGCGACGACAGCAGCCCCAACGAAACCAAAGCGCCAGAGCGTAACGTGGCGGAAGCCGCTTCGAGCGAAAAAGGATCTGATTGATGGCCGAGCATTCTTCTCACCGGGGCGACGGCGAGCGCCGCGATCCGCCCAACATCACGATTCGCCGGCCATTTTTCAGGCGCCGCAAATCCAGCCCCTTTTCCCACGCTGACGCGCCCAAGATCGACTATAAGGATGTCAAGCTTTTGCAGCGCTTTGTCTCCGAGCGCGGAAAGATCGTACCGCGACGTATCACCGCCGTGACGGCGAAAGAGCAGCGGGCACTTGCTCGTGCCATCAAGCGTGCGCGCGAGCTTGCTCTCTTGCCCTACGTCTCCGGATAGGGATCAGCGCTCGAGTCGGTCATGCAACGACATGCGCTCATCATCACGGCGTTGGCGGGATTTGCCAGCGCCGCTTTGTTTGTGGCGGCACCAACCAATTTCCTGATGGCGATGTTGCAGGTGCTTACCCAGCTACCATTGCTCTATTGCGGGCTGGCGCTCGGGTTCTCCATGGCCGCTTTATCGTCGGGCATTGCCGGCGTAATCGTGCTGGTTTTGGGTGGGCTGATTCCGCTGCTCTTCTTCGCATTGGCCTCGGCAATCCCCTCGCTGATCCTCGTCCGCCAGACGCTGTTGTTTCGGTCGGGCGCAAATGGGGCGGTCGAGTGGTATCCGATTGGTCTCACGGTCGCCCAGCTGACAGGCTATTTTCTTATTGTTTCAGTTGTTGCCATCTTCGTCATTCAAAGCCAGGCCGTTGATATATCGGCAACAATCGAGCAGGCCATTCAAGAGTTAGGTAATGCCATGGCTTTACCCCAAGGCCAGGCATTGGACCCGGAGTTGATAAGCGGTCTCGCGCTTTATGTCCCTGGCATGATGGCAGTTGGCTTTTTGACCTTCACGCTCTTGAACAGTGTCATCGCTCAAAAGCTTGCCGCACGGGGCGGTCAAGCAAAACGCCCTACACCGACGCTCGCTGAGTTCGAGCTACCAAGCCGTATTGTCATCGTGATGGCAGCAGCCGTGGTGGCGACTCTCTTTCTCGACGGCACACTCTTGATGATTGCCGCGAGTGCGATGCTGTTGTCGATGACCCTCTTCTTCTTTCAGGGGCTCGCTGTCATTCATGCCTACCTCAAGCCTCGCCCTTGGCGCGGACCAGGTCTCGTGCTTCTCTATATGCTTGTCGTCTTTCTAGGGTGGGTTGCATTCTTTATTGTCGTCCTGGGCCTGATCGACGATCGTGTCCATTTGCGGCGGCGCATGTCCTAGTTGGTTGTTTTCGGTTCAGGAGTATCGTCGATGGAAGTGATTTTGATGGAGCGCGTTGCCAAGCTCGGCCAGATGGGTGACGTCGTAAAGGTTCGGCCAGGTTTTGCGCGCAATTATCTCATCCCGCAGGGCAAGGCGCTTCGCGCGACCAAGTCAGCTCTGGAGAGCTTTGAGAACCGGCGTGCTCAGCTCGAGGCTGCCAATCTCGAACGCAAAGCGGAAGCGCAAGAGATGGCGCAACGTATCGACGGCCGTTCCGTCGTGATCTTGCGACAGGCAAGTGAGACAGCCCAACTCTACGGATCGGTAAGCGGTCGCGATGTCGCCGACGCTTTCACGGCCGACGGTTTGACGATTGACCGTCGTCAGGTCCGTCTTGATCAACCGATCAAGACCGTGGGCGTTCACAATGTTCCAGTGGCCTTGCATCCCGAAGTCGAGGTCAGTGTCGTCGTCAATGTTGCGAGATCACAAGAAGAAGCTGACATCCAGGCTGGCAAGGCCGCGCCCAAAGAAGAAGAGGATGATCCCAACCCCGAGGATCTTGTCGAGGACACAACGGATCTCGGCGATTTTGCGGAGTCGATTGAAGCTCAACTCTCTCAGTCCTGATCGAGTTTTGACCATTGTGACGTCTGGATACGCAACTGATCTCTTGCGGCGGCGCAGCATCCGCGCCTAGTTTGTCGCAGTTGCCAATGAGGCTCTGTCGACGGCGATTGCGTCGTGGAGATCAGTATGAGTGCCCGAACCAATACGCCGGACGATGATGGGACGAGCGGCGATACTCCTGAGAGCTCATCGTCCGAGCCCTCTCAGGACGTGCTCCGAAACAATGCGGGCGGCAAGCCGGCCATAGTCAAAAAATATGCAAATCGACGCCTCTACAATACTGCAACCAGCAGTTATGTTACACTCGACGAACTGAGTCGAATGGTGCGAGGCGGTCAGGAATTCTTGGTATATGACGCCAAAACCGGTGACGATATCACACGTTCAGTGCTGACCCAAATTATCCTCGAAGAAGACGCCAAAGGCCGAAATCTCTTACCGATAAGCTTCTTGCGACAGGTAATACGGTTCTATGACGATAGTCTTCACGCTTTCGTGCCGCGATATCTCGAGCTTTCCATGGAAAACTTTGCAAAGAACCAGGATCAAATTCGCGGCTATGTCGAGGAAACATTCGGACGTTTCTTCCCCATTAACCAGTTTGAAGACATGGCACGGCAGAATGTTGCGATGATGCAGCGTGCAACGAGAATGTTCTCGCCATTCGGGGAAGATAAAAGTGAGGAAGGCACGGAAGACAGAGCGGTTCCTCAATCGGAATTAGCGAAAGACCAGGACAGCCGCGCGCTCGATGACGAAGTTGCCAATCTAAAAAGGCAAATGGAGCTGCTTCAGAATCAGCTCCATCGATTGGATGTGCGCACCAACGCAAAAACTCAAGACGGCAACAATGAATAATCAATCGTCGCTGTCAAAATAGCCCTTTAACGGCCAAAATTGATGAGGCCACTCCAGAAGCGCTCGAGGTCAATGAGCGTTTCATTGACTTGAGCGATTTGCATTTCCGACATGCCACGCTCTGATAGTGACTCGGTATTTCGCTGATAGAGTTCGTCAACACGATTAGTGAGATCTAATCCTTTCTCCGACAGCTTAACCCGCGTCATTCGCCGATCGTGGAACGATTTTTCTTGGACAAGGTAGCCATTATCAACCAGCTTTTTAACATTATAGGATACGTTGGAGCCCAGATAATACCCACGATTGGTCAGCTCACCTACCGTCAAGGTCTCGTTGCCGATATTGGTGAGGATCAACGTTTGGATATTGTTGATGTCTTCAATTCCCGAACTATCAAGTTCGGTCTTGATGACATCCAAAAAACGTCTGTGAAGACGCTCGATTAGGCGTATGGTTGTGAGATACTGGTCTTTCACTCAGAAAGCCTCGTCGCTGCCATGGTCCAGTAGATAAGCTGCCACCAACTATTGCGGTTTCATCCCTTTCACGTACGTCATTTTCATTCAACAACTAATTGGTTTATAGGCGGGATTTTTCTTCATCAATACGGAAAAATCAATTCCCCTTTAACCACCTCCGTTCAGCAGCTTCCTCTGATTTTCATGCGGTCATGTCATTCGGCGCTCGAAAGCAGCGTCACGCTAGTCCCAATCCAATAGCAAGGGGCCTCCGGCGCTATTCTCAAAATACCACAGCACAGTGTCGTTCGAAACCTCGCGAATACTCCTGTGCTGCCACGCGGGCTGTTTATCCTTATCGACGAGCAGCGCGCGAACGCCCTCGAAAAAATCCGACCTCTCGAAAAAACGGCTTACCATATCATACTCCATGCGTAGGCATGAGCTGAGCGGCATGGTGCGGCCCCTCTCAAGTTCTTCCCAGACAACTCGCAGTGAGAGTGGTGATCGGGAACTAAGAATTTCGAGCATCTGCCTCGCAAAATCCGATTCATCCGTTCGAAGATGCTCCATGACCTCGTCAAGTGACCCCGCACTAAAGATCTTTTCCATATGATCGAAATTGCGGGCAAGGGGCGACTCTGGCGAACTGGACCCGTGATCGTCTAGGCATTGTCCGGCGTCTACATTTCCTGCATCTAGGCAATGCATCAGCGATGCCAGCCGATCCGAGGGAATGAAGTGTGTGCCAATTCCTGTCGCCATACAGTCGCCGGCATTAATCGTCGTTCCCGTGAGGCCCAAATACCTTCCAATCGCGCGAGGCATTCGCGACAAGAAATAAGAACCGCCGACATCCGGAAAGAAGCCGATCCCGGTCTCGGGCATGGCAAAGGTTGTGTTCTCCGTAACAACACGGTAGCGGCCGTGCACGGAGAGACCTGCCCCCCCGCCCATGGTGATTCCATCGAGCAAGGCGATATAGGGCTTGGGGAACTCGGCAATTCGCCAATTCATTCGGTATTCATGCCAAAGAAATCTGACGGCTTCGGCAGAGCCCTTTTCTTTGGCAGTTTTCCATGCGGCACGTATGTCACCGCCGGCACAAAAAGCCCGGCCTGGAACCGAATTGATGACCACACAGCGAATGGAATCGTCATCCTTCCATTGCTTGAGCCGCTCTGAAATTGCCAAGACCATCGGTAGCGTCAATGCATTGAGCGCTTTGGGCCGGTTAAGCGTAAACGTTCCGACGCCGTTTTCTTCGTGCGCCAGCGTGCGATCCGAATCTTCAATCATTAATGGCATGTCCGCCGTTGCTCCTCGCCTTGCTCTTGGCTAGATCAGATTGATATCGCATCGCAATGAAGAGGCAGGGAGTTTCTTTTGGTTCGATCGGCTTTCGAACTTGGTCATAGTGCGTCGCAATTCCCGCGGAAACGCCCGCGACGATTGCGGCAACATCCTTGGAGCCGTGCCCTCGTCGCCGAGAGCAGGCTATCCGCCAGCGACTTGATTCAGCCACTTTTTGTCACCGAGGGCGCTGGTATTGATAGTCCCGTCGGCGCGATGCCTGGCGTTTCCAGATTATCAATTGATCGATTGGTCGCGGAGGCCGAACGAAGCGCCAAACTCGGCATTCCGGCAATAGCCCTATTTCCGGTCATCGATGATCACTTGAAAACGGTGGAAGGCGATGAAGCCTGGCGCGAGAACAATCTCATGGCCCGAGCCATCAAATCACTCAAAGCCGAGGTTCCGGAAATCGGCGTGATTGGCGATGTAGCACTCGACCCGTACACCACCCATGGCCAGGACGGCATCCTGCGTGACGGCAAGATTATCAACGACGAAACGATCCACGCGCTTTGTCGACAAGCTCAAGCGCTCGCAGCAGCGGGATGCGATATCGTTGCGCCTTCGGACATGATGGACGGTCGCATTGGCGCCATCCGCCATTGCCTTGACGATGCCCGCCTCCAAGACACCATGATTCTGGCCTATGCAGCCAAATATGCCTCAGCACTCTATGGGCCATTTCGTGAAGCGGTCGGCTCGGCAATGAACCTTGGGGCCGCCGACAAGAAAACCTATCAGCTTGATCCTGCCAATGGCGACGAAGCTTTGCATGAAGTCGCAGCCGATATCTCGCAAGGGGCAGACATGGTGATGGTCAAGCCGGGTGTGCATTACCTGGACATTGTTTGGCGGGTGAAGGAAGCGTTCGGTGTGCCGGTCCTCGCTTACCACGTGAGCGGCGAGTACGGCATGGTGAAGGCAGCGGCCGAACGCGGCTGGTTGGACGGTGACATGGTCATGAATGAGACCTTGGTCGCCTTCAAGCGCGCCGGCGCCGATGCCGTCTTGACCTATGCAGCACTCGAGACTGCAGAACGGCTTCGATGACTGCCTATGGCTGGTCCGGAACCGGTGTCCCAGCGAGCCAAGCGTCAATATCGCTAATCTGTTCCTCGACCATCAATGACGGAGCGTGACCGGCATCGGCGTAATCAATTAGCGTCGCTTTGGGTCCCGTTTTGGTCATTTTCTTGGCCGTTTCTTGGCTTAAGAGATCACTCTCGATGCCATGAAGCAGGAGGACCGGGCATGTGATGGCGGTATAGAACTGCCAAAGCTCGACATCCTCTGCCGAAAACTCCTTGAAAGGCTCTACGATGGCAGGATCGTAGTGGAGCTTAAAGCGGCCATTCTCTTGCCTCACACTCTTCTCCGCGAGCCGCCGCCATTGTGCATCTTCAAGGGTTCCGAATGCTGCATGGATCTCGCGAAGATGCTGCTCGGCCTCGTCGAGTGTTGCAAAGCTGGGACTGAGCTTAAGGTACTCGACAATACCGCCCATGGCGTCTTTCGAGATGAAACCGCCAACATCATTCAAGACCAGGCGATGGATCGGTGTGGCCTCGACGGAGGCCACTATCATGCCGATGATCCCCCCTAGGGACGTGCCGATCCAACTTATCTTGTGAAGGTCAAGAGCGGCCATAAACTTCATCATGTGACCAACATAGTTGGGTACGACATATCGATTGGCGTCTTCAAGCCAGCCGCTTCCGCCGCGCCCGGGCAAGTTGACCGAAAGGATCCGATAGCGGCTTGCCAGTCTCTCCGCTAACGTTTCGAAGTCATGTGCGTTTCTGGTCAGACCATGAACGCATAGGATTATGTCGTCCGGCGATGAGTGCGGCCACTCGAGATAGGTGAGTTCGAGAGGACCGACCTCATCATCAATCGTGAGGCGTTGCTCTAGCATTGCTCATAATCCCAAACTCTTTCAAGTATGATTACAGCGCTAGATACGTGCGACGCGAGCGGGCACCTCGCCGCGGGCGGCAACCGTTGCGAGACGGCTGCGAACCATTTCGCGCCAAAGAATATAGAGACCGCTGCCAACGACCAGAACCATCCCCAGACCCATCGAGACGGTGGGATGGTCGCCGAATACGAAGTAACCGTAGAACACACCCCAGAACATTGATGTGTACTGAAAGGGAGCCACGACGACGGCAGGCGCTTGCCGTGTGGCAAACACCATTCCAGCTTGCCCGAAACCCATCAGCAAACCCGCTAATGCCATCTTGGTGAAATCGCCGGGTGTCGGCAGGATCATCTCAGCACCGCCGAAGCTCGCGCACACGGCAATCATGATCAAGAGATTGGTCGAAATGATGGCGGCGCTTTTCTCGTTGGGCCCGATTTTCTTGAGAACCATGAATCCGAAAGACGCAAACAGGGCGGCGCAGCCGGCAAGCAGGTGCCCGACTGCAAACTCCTGAAACTTGGGCCCGATCATCACCATGACCCCAAGAAATCCGACAAGAGCAGCCGTTAGCCGCCGCCATCCGACTTCCTCGCCAAGGACATAGGGCGACATGACGGTGACGATGACCGGTACGGTGAAGAGCAGTGTGTAGACATCCGCTAACGGAATTCTGCTGAAAGCATTCCACGCACAAAGCGCAGCCATCACACCGAGGATCCCACGCAGCATAACAAGCCTAGGCTTGGTTGGAATGAGCGCACGTGCTCCACCGTTATCAAACGTGAGAAGGAGGACAGGGAAGTAGCCGAAAAGAGCGACCGTGGCGCCGATCTGGAAAACCGAATAACCGGAGGTCATGAGTTTGACCAAAACGTCGCCTGCAGCAAATGCCGCGTAGGCACTGAGGGCAAGGGCTATGCCACGAAGGACATTAGCCTCGGCTGGAAACGGGCGCACCAGTGTCGTCATTAGGGTTCAAACGATATCGATAAAGAAGCTTAACGATTGCAGTAAGTTAGATAAGCGCAATTCCTGCAGACGTCGCCCATCACATTCACATTGCTGCAATGCAGCATAGTCTCGAATTGAGTGATTCTCAGAGTTTCGAAAAAAGCTCTGTCGAGAGATAGCGCTCGGCACAAGAGGCGAGGATAACGACAATCGTTTTGTCTGCCATTTCCAGCCTTGCGCCAACCTCCAATGCGGCGGCAACCGCAGCACCACTGGAGATGCCTCCTGGAATGCCCTCGCGCGCAGCAAGGGCTCGTGCTGTCGTGAAGGCTGTCTCATTGCCGATCCGCACGACTTCGTCGATCAGCCCGACGTCGAGTATCTTGGGAATGAAGCCCGCACCAATTCCCTGAATGTTGTGATTGCCTGGGCGCCCTCCCGATAGCACGGGGCTGTCCTCCGGTTCGACCGCAACTACTCTGATCCCGGGATTGTATTCGCGAAGGATTTGGGAACAGCCTGTCAATGTCCCGCCGGTCCCGACAGTCGATACTAGAACATCGACTTTGCCGGCCGTATCGCGCCAGATTTCTTCCCCCGTAGCCCTTCGATGAATGGCGGGGTTCGCAGGGTTCTCGAATTGCTGAAGCATAATTGCGTTAGGGTCGGAATGCACCCGTTCTTCCGCTGTCCGAATAGCACCTTGCATACCGTGGTGGGCAGGCGTCAATTCCAGCTCTGCACCCAGGAGCTTCAACATGTTGCGCCGTTCCATCGACATGCTCTCCGGCATGGTAAGGATCAGGCGATAGCCCTTGGCGGCGCACACAAAAGCCAGTGCGATGCCGGTGTTCCCGGACGTGGGCTCGACGATAACACTATCGGAATGGAGCCTCCCCGCGCGTTCCGCAGCCTCCACCATGGACAGAGCAATTCGGTCTTTGACCGAAGAGAGAGGGTTGAAGAACTCAAGTTTGGCTAGGATCTCAGCGCCGGCACCATGATGGTTCGGCAATCTTTTGAGACGAACAAGCGGTGTGCTGCCGATCGTATCACAAATACTATCAAAGATCCGTCCCTCCCCTTGAGCCCCTCGGCTTCCAGGTCTCGGCACCCCGATATGATCTACACTGTCCATCCGTGATAAATAGCGCGCCCCGCTTGGTGCGCCAATCGCCAATCGTTGACGAATATTGAAATAAGCAATCGTTAGATGACGAAATCCGCGCTAATTGCCGACTCACTGCGAATGTCTTCGCTTTCAGCGCGTGAGCACAAATCCTCGATTGTCACTTCAGCTAAACGAGCAATCAGGTCTTCTTCGAGCTTGCTCCAGAAAGGGCGCATGACCGCCCTACCGATCTGCGAATCGGAGACGACGGTGTCGACATCCAGCTCATCACTTGTGCTTACCGTATGCACAACATCGGCCACGGTGATACGCCGTCGCTCGCGTGCCAGCCGGTAGCCACCTCGCGGTCCTCGCATCCCGCGCAAGATTCCGGATCGTACAAGCTGTTGCATGACCTGTTCGAGATATCGGCGTGGCAGGCCCAGACGCCGCGCGATGTCTTGGCTTTGGACCGGATCAGCTCCGCCATGGTAGGCAATATCCACAACCGCTTCTAAAGCCAGCGCCAGTTTCTTCGACGGCTTCAACATTGCGTACTCCATGCCAACGACTTGAGGTTCATTAGAAAGTCGGTCCCATCCCTGTTGAACCGAAGCCTCCGTCGCCTCGAGTAGTTTCCTCGAGTGTATTTTCCAGGACAGTATGCCAGATCACCGACAGCACGGGCGCCACCACCAGCTGCGCGATGCGATCACCATGCTTAATATGTACATATTCGCGGCCCAGATTGATCAAGATCACCTTAATCTCGCCACGATAATCACTATCGATGGTGCCCGGACTATTGAGCACCGAAATACCGTGCCGGGCTGCCAGTCCCGAACGAGGACGAACTTGCGCCTCGACACATCTAGGTAAGGATATCTTGATGCCTGTTGGAACCAGAACGCGATCGAGCGGCGAAAGATCCAGTGGACGATCACCTTCTATCGCCGCTCTCAAATCCATTCCCGCAGCCCCCGGAGATGCATAGCTGGGGAGTTCTAGCCCTTCCGCGTGGGGCATGACCGCTATCGGAACCTTTAACGCGTCTTGAGTCATTCGCGGCCAAAATGTGCTGCGATGCGATCAACCAAGCGCCGCGCTACCTCGGCCTTAGTGAGTTCAGGCCATGGGTCTACGCGGTCTTGCTCGACAATCGCCACGCTGTTCTTGTTGCCTCCGAACACACCTGTTTTTGGATTGACATCGTTCGCAATGATCCAGTCGCAACGCTTAATCGCAAGTTTGGCACGTGCGTTGTCGACAAGGTCCTCGGTTTCTGCAGCGAAGCCGATAACCAATTTCGGGCGCAGTTCGTCAAGCGTCGAGATCTCGGCCAAAATGTCCGGATTGCGGACGAACTCCAGTGTCATTCGCTCTTCTAACCTCTTCTTGAGTTTCTGTTGTGCGGTTTGTCTCGGCCGCCAATCCGCCACTGCCGCTGCAAAAACGGCGATATCGACCGGTAGGGCGTTGGCGCTCGCCTGATACATATCCTGAGCTGAGGTCACGTGGATGGTCTCGATGCCCTTGGGATCAGCAAGTGCCGTCGGACCGCTGACGAGAGTTACATTGGCACCTGCTTCTGCCAACTCGGCTGCAATGGCATGGCCCTGCTTGCCCGAGGACGCATTGGCGATAAACCGGACGGGATCGATCGCTTCGTGGGTTGGTCCGCTGGTCACGAGAGCGCGCAAGCCCTCGAGAGGCCGATCGGAATTGGACAGGCAGCGATCCATGGCTTCGAGGATCTGAAAAGGTTCGGCCATTCTACCGTCGCCAATCTCACCGCATGCCATATCGCCGGCACCCGGGCCGACCGTGACGGTTCCATCATCCAAGAGCGTCCTGAGGTTTCGTTTGGTCGCCGGATGCTGCCACATCATGGGATTCAAAGCAGGTGCCACAAGGACGGGCTTGTCACGAGCAAGGAGGATGGTTGAGGCC
>CAYPOV010000104.1:0-13791 GCA_964412385.1 uncultured Geminicoccaceae bacterium | reverse complement strand
TTCCTGGTGGTGTTGGTTTGGAGCGTCATTCTGTCGGTGGCTATGTATCCGGGTTTTGCTCGGCTCAAACACCTAATGGGTAACCGCGGCGGTTTGGCGGCGACATTGATGACCGTCATTTTCCTGGCCGTGCTGATGGGTCCTGTCGGCCTGTTATTGACCACGCTCCTCGGGAATCTTCAGGACTTCGCCAATGATATCGCCCAAGGGCGAGTGCACGTACCGCCGCCGAGCGAGAGCCTGCAATCGATCCCGCTCTTTGGCGCATCGATTTACAATTTCTGGGAGCTTGCGTCACAGAACATCAGCGATGCCTTGGATCGTATCGAACCGCAATTGCGCAGTCTGAGCACACGGCTCTTGTCTGGCGCAGCCGGCGCGGGGCTGGGTTTCCTCCAATTCGTGATCGCCATCATTATCGCTGCGGTCTTTGTCACCAATTCCAAGAACCTGCAGAAATCCGCGCGCTCTCTAGCGACCCGGATCGCCGGTGAACGAGGCGTGCCGTCTCTGAAGCTTGCCGAAGTCACGATCCGCAACGTCGCGCGCGGCATTCTCGGTATCTCGATTGTCGAGTCCGTTCTGGTCGGCTTGGGCATGATCGTGGCGGGCATTCCGGCAGCCGGCATTATCGCCTTTCTGGTCTTTTTCCTAGGTGTCATTCAGATCGGCCCGCTATTGCCGATGCTGCTGACCGTCATCTATGCCTTTGTCGAACTCGATACCACCACGGCCGTGCTTTATACCGCCTGGGCCATCCCCGTGACTTTCATGGACAATGTGTTGAAGCCCATCGTCCTGGCGCGGGGGCTGGGTGTGCCGATGATGGTTATTTTTCTGGGCGTGCTGGGCGGCACGATCGCCTATGGCCTGGTAGGCCTTTTCTTTGGGCCGGTCGTGCTCGCTCTGGGGTACGAGTTCCTGCGTGCTTGGACCCAGGGTGGACCCGAGACGATCATCCAGGAGAAAGGCGCGAGCAGCGCTGGAGGGGACCCCTAGGATTGCTCAGGGAAGCTACCTTTTCCACGCACCAAGCGCTGCAAGGGGCGCCTTAGAATTGGCGTGCTCAAGACAAAGAATATGACCAGAACAATGAAGATGGTGAGCGCCACTGGTCGTTCGAAGATCGGCATGAGGCTGCCGCCTGAGATGGTAAGCGCATTGCGCAAGAACTCGTCGAAGAGCCTGCCGAGCACGAGACCGAGTACGAGCGGAGCGAGAGGGAAATCGAGGCGTCGGAGGATGTAAGCCAAGGCGCCAAAGGCGACCATGATCCAAACATCGCCATATTGGAGCTTGGACGCATAAGCGCCAATGGCTGCGAGTGCCACGACGATGGCCATAATGTTCTCACGTGGCACCGTCAAAACGTGAATGATCACGTGCGCCAAAATCAGTCCGACGAAAAGTAGGAAGAAGGAGCCGATAAAGAGACCCACCACCATGTATTCGAACAACCCAATATTGTCGAACATGAAGGTTGGGCCTGGGCGCAATCCATGGAGGAACAGGGCTGCCATGATAATCGCCGCACCCGCACTGCCAGGAAGTCCCAAGGCGATCACGGGGATGAGGGAGCCCGGAACCACGGCATTGTTCCCGGTCTCGGCCGCAATGACACCTTCCATTTCGCCCTTGCCATAATTCGCTTTGACCCGGCTTGTGCGGCGCGCTGCATCATAGGAGACCCAAGCCCCCATATCGGCGCCAAGACCGGGAAGGATGCCGACGAAAGTGCCAATCACACCAGACTGGCCGATCACACGAACCTTGCCAACGATATCGGACCATTTAGGAATGATATGGTCCACCTTTCGGGTGATGGCGACGAGTTTGCTTTCGGCGTCACGCATCGTGACGAGGACTTGGCTGATCCCGAAAAGTCCCACGATTGCCGCAACCAAGCCGAGACCTGCTTCAAGGTAGTGCGAACCAAATGTGAAGCGGGGATGCATGTGCAGATCGTCAAGTCCGATCTGCGCCAGAAGCAATCCGATACCACCTGCCAGCCAACCTTTTACAGGATCATCACCAGAGAGGCTGCCCGCCATGAGAATGCCCAGGATGACCAGTAGCAGGAGTTCCCATGCCGTAAACAGCAAGGAGAACTTGACCAATGCCGGTGTCAGCCAGGCCATGAAGCCGACGGCAATCAGCGAGCCGAAGAACGAGCTGATTGTGACCGTGGCGATCGTCCGCCCGGCCAGTCCTTGTTGTGCAAGCGGATGGCCGTCGAGAGCCGTGGCTGCCGAGGCAGGTGCACCGGGAACATTGAGCAGAATTGCTGAAAGGGAGCCGCCATAAACGCCGCCCACATAGATGAGCATCATGGCGACCACCGAGTATTCGGTTGACATGGTATAGGCGACGCCAAGCAGAAGCGCCATGGCCATGGGGCCCGTCAGGCCCGGCAGTGCGCCCATGACAATGCCGAGCGTGATCGACCACAAGCAGGTGACAAGTGCCCAGGGATCGGTGACGACGGTGAGAAATTGGTCGATCATGACGCGACGGCTATGGAAGCGGAATTAGGAAGATTCTGCCGAAAAGATACCAGAGCGCTGCCGTTAGGACCGCACTCAACCCGAAAACCCAAACCACCAAGTATTTGACATCGTGCTTCTTCGAGTAGACGAGCTGGAAAGTTGCGAGAAGTACAAAGGTCGCGGGTGCGTAGCCAGTGATCGGCATTAGGGCGACATAAGCAACAATTATTGCCAGACACCCCAACACACGCCAGCTTTCAGTAGTCCAGTTACTTTTGGGCCAGGCGAAGTTTCGGCTTCGAAAAATCAGCACCAAAGACATGACGATCATGAAAATCGCGATCAGTCCAGGTGTGAAACCCGGCGAACTTACCAGTCCAGCGTCGCCATAGTGAGGCATCCATAGCGAATCGATCAGGACATAGATCGAAACACCAAGGATAATCACGCCGACGATCAGATCGGCGCCGGCTTTACGTTTCTGGCTTAGCTGGTCTGGCGCATTTGCGTTCATCGAGATGGGGTCATGGTACGAGGGGCCCGAAATGGCCCCTCACCCTTAAGCGACGCCTCAAATGCTCTCTTCGATCTTTTCAATACCGAGTTCGTCTCTGGTCTTCACCGCATTACCAAGCACAACCTCGACGATATATGCTTGCAAGGCCGTACGACGGCCCATGAGTTCGTTGGCTTCTGGCGGCGCCACCTGAAACGGGAAAAAGGCATTATCGGCATAGAGTTGGAGGATCTCCGAACTCTCCATGGCTTCAGTAAACCCGGCTGTGATCTTCTCTTTGACCTCGTCCGGAGCTCCTTTCTTCAATGCGATGCCATGGATGTTGGTCCAGGGGAGCGTCTTCACGAAGAGAGGATCCTTGATCCAGTTCGTCATGCTTGGGATGGTGACGCCAGCCGTCTCCCAGTCTTCTGGGACGGTAGCCGCAAGACACCTCAACTGGCCCGCTTTGATGAAGTTGACCATGGGTGTTACGCCCATGCAGCCGAAGTTTGTTTCACCCGCCAGAACCGCGCGAACCGATGGCCCGCCGCCTTTGTAGTTGGCAAGCTTGAAGTCAATGTCGCCCTGGTCCCGGAGAAACACCGCAACATTTGACCAAAGGGACCCTGATGGCGTCGAGCTGATCGAATACTCACCCGGTTTGTCCGTGAGTTCATTCATGAACTGCTCGAAGGTCTCGATCTTGCTCGAAGTAGGGACGCAGATACCGCAGGCAGTTCCTGCTGACATCCAAAAGTCGAACGCACGCCAATCGTAGTCGATGCGGCCCAAACTTGGGAATGACTCGATGACGTCGTTCATGCCGCACCAAGTGTAACCGTCTGTCGGCTGGGCCATGACATAATCGAGACCTTGAATGCCGCCGGCACCGGACATGTCCTGTAGTGCGATTGCCGGCGCTGCGAGTGAGTCCTTGAGTATAGCTGTGAGCGGGCGCACGCCGCGGTCGGTAGCACCACCAGCCGGTGCCAGCATGGCAACGGTAATGGGTCTGTCGGGATAATCTTGTGCCCACCCGATCCTCGGCAGCATCGTTGCGCCGAACAGGCCGGCTCCTGCAGTCAATGCATCACGACGTTTCATCATTTTTCAGTCTCCGTGTCTTGCCGTTTGTTGTTAGCGAAAATCTCAGGCCATGCCTACAGGTTGAATGGGATCGATAGCATCGTCCGGCCGGCTCATGATCATCTCGGTGAGCTCCTTCTGCACATTCTGTAGAGCAGGATCGTCGAAGCGGTTATTCATCTCGAGCTTGTCGTCTACCAAATCATAGAGTTCGCCGGCGCCCGAGATCATCTCAAGCGTGAGCTTGTGGGTCTTGGTGCGAACCGTGCGAAGCTCGAGTTTAACGCCGCAGCGCGATTCGTTGAGGTCCCATTCGCAATAGGCAAAGGGACGCTCTTCATCGCCGTTCGCCACCGGAAGCAGCGAGCGGCTGTGCCAATGCGCCGGCCGCTCGACGCCACCCGCATCGAGTGCGGTTGCCGGAATATCAAGCGTCGAAACTGGCTCATTACAGTAGAGGCCTTGCGGTACGCCCGGCCCCTTCATGATGCATCCGACGCGCAAGAGTCCCTCATAAGGCATGGGCCCTTTGAGCAAAAGGCCATGATCGCCCATCCAATCGCCGTGATCGGTGGCATAGATGACGATGGTGTTTTCGGAGAGACCGAGACGATCCAGCTCGGTCATGATGCGGCCAACATTGTGATCGATGAGCGAGATCATGCCATAATAATTGGCGATGATTTCACGCAGCTGATCGTCTGAGAATTTGAGGACACGGCTATAGTTCTTGCGTACCTCGGCGAGATCCGCGCGGATCTTGGGCTCGCCCTCGAGACTTTGCTTATGCCACCAGGGGCGGTTCTCGAGATCGAGTGTGCGGTGCGGCGGCAACTCGATGTCTGCGGGATTGTGCAAAAGGCTCCAAGGGACCGGGCAATCGAACGGGTGATGCGGGTCCGGAAACGATGCCCAGGCACAGAAAGGTTTGTCACCCGATTTCGCCCCTTCGGCGTGCTCGTTGAGATAGCCAATGGTGCGATCACCGACCCAGGTGGAGTTGTGCCAGGCCACCGGCAACCCTGAGTGCCAGGTTTGCGGTGCGCCTTTGGTGTCAGGACCGGCATTGGTGCGAAAGAGCTTGTTTTTGAGATCGCCGCGGCCGTCTTGATAATACCAGCGTTCATAGTGCTGGCCTGACGGAGGGCGCGCCGGATCCCAGCGATTGTGTCCCTCGACGACCAGTTCGGCATAATCAAAGCCCATGTAGGGTCCGTGCCAATCCTCACCGTATCGGTCCATGCTGCCACGGCATTCGGGCGAGCCTGTGGGATCGAAAGTATGAGATGTCGCAAAATGGGCCTTGCCGATGTAGCCGGTTGTATAGCCATGCGCCGCCAACTGACCCGAAAATCCTGCCTCGCCGGTGTCGATTGGAAGATCGATACCATTATCGGCAACACCATGGGTGCGCGGCAATAGACCTGTAAGGATTGACGCACGCGCCGGCTGGCAAACGGGATTGGGCGTGATACAGGCGCCGAACACGGTGCCCTCCTCGGCCATCAGATCGAGATGAGGGGTCTTCACTTGTGATCCCTCGAATCCGAAAGCGTCGCCACGCTGCTGATCCGCTGTGATAATCAGTATATTAGGCCGTTCCGCCACGTCCCGCCTCCTTGCCTTGGATCCAATCGCGACCTGCCAAGAGGCAGGCGCTTCCATTCATGAGGTGCAAACAACAGCAAGCTCACACTATATGCAATCCATTGGCGTTCATCGGATCAGCTATTATGCGTTTGAGCGCTAGACCAACAACGGGAGAAAGCACATGAAGCGTAGGACATTTGCTGCAGTCACGGGTGCCGCGACAATCGCACTCGCAGCACCCGCATTCGCTCAAGGACAAGAGTTCATCTCGATTGGCACCGGCGGTGTCACCGGCGTCTACTATCCCACAGGCGGTGCCGTATGCCGATTGGTGAACAAGGACCGCAAAGAGCATGGTATCCGATGCTCCGTCGAATCCACCGGCGGATCGGTCTACAACTTAAACACTGTACGAGCTGGCGAGCTCGAATTCGGTGTGGCCCAGTCTGACTGGCAGTATCATGCGTTAAACGGCACGTCGCAGTTCGAGGAACAGGGACCTCACGAGGGATTGCGCGCTGTGTTCTCGATCCATCCTGAACCCTTCACCGTTGTTGCGCGCGCCGATAGCGGCATCGAGACATTCGAGGATGTTGCGGGCAAGCGCGTCAATGTCGGAAACCCCGGTTCGGGCAACCGCGCCACGGCTGAAGTGGTGCTCGACGCTTATGGCATGAGCCTGGATGACTTGGCGCTTGCCGGTGAACTCAAAGCGTCGGAGATGGCGCAAGCCGTTTGTGACAACAAGCTCGACGCCATGATTTATGTGGTTGGCCATCCATCCGCTTCGATCAACGAAGTCACAACTACGTGTGACGTTCATCTTGTCGATGTCAGCGGTGAGCCGATCGATCAACTCGTCGAGGAAAATTCCTATTACCGTACAGCAACCGTTCCAGGTGGCATGTATAAGGGTACTGACGAGGACACGCAGACTTTCGGTGTGGGTGCCACGCTCGTGACGTCGGCGGACGTACCCGAGGAATCCGTCTACGTTCTGACGAAAGCGGTATTCGACAATTTTGACGACTTCAAACAGCTCCACCCTGCCTTCGCCAACCTGAAGGAAGAGGAGATGATCAAGGATAGTCTTTCCGCACCACTCCATCCGGGTGCCGAGAAATACTACAAAGAACGCGGCTGGATGTAGTCTTACCAATCGGGCGGCCATGATCTCAGAGCCGCCCGATTCCTTCGTTTTCCGCAAGTAAAGCATAAACTTGGTCGAAGTACCTTGCGCAGGGGCGATCAACGTTGAATACTGAACGTAGTCCTGTAAAAGTTTCGGAGGCTGAGCATTGATTAGACGAACCCTCTTCACCGTGGCGACCCTTGCTGGGCTCGCAGCAGCATTGCCCTTCGCGGCGAGTGGCGCACTGGCGGACTATCCAGAAAAACCGGTAAACGTGATCGTCGGCTTTGCGGCAGGTGGCGGAACTGACACTTACGGTCGCGGTTTAGCAAAGGTCGCTGAAAAGCACCTCGGCCAACCCTTTGTTATCGTCAACAAACCTGGAGGCAGCAGTGTCCCGGCTGCAGCCGAAGCCGCGCACGCACCGGGGGACGGGTATACGCTCTTCCTGTCGTCGCATGGCGGTCTCATTCTCAACGACATCAAGAAAGAGCTGGTCGTCGACCCTCTGGAAGATTTTGACTATGTCGGTGTAGTCGGCGGCTTGACGACCGGTGTTTACGTGCCGATCAACAGCCCCTATCAGACACTAGATGAACTCGTGGCCGCCATTGAGGCCAATCCGGGCGAACTCCGTTGGGGTCATACCGGTCGTGGAGCCGGCCATCATACCGCGGGCGTCGGCTTTCTTACCAAGAATAATCTCGAAGCACAGGACGTTCCGTTCAAGGGCGGCTCGCCGACACGTGCTGCTCTCATTGGCGAACAGGTCGACTTCACATTCATGGGTGCACATCTCATCACCGGGTTTGAAGATCAGATGCGCCAGCTAGGTGTCGCCAATGAAGAGAGGCTTTCCTCGATCCCCGACATTCCAACCATTCCCGAGCAAGGCTACGAATTTGTTGGTGTGCTCTCGCCGATCACACTCCTAGCGCCCAAAGGTACAGATCCTGAGGCAATTCAGGTCTTGGCGTCCGCTGTTGAGGCCATGGTTGCCGATCAGGAGTATCAGGATTTTATGGCTCAGTCCTCGCTGCCTGTTTTCCACCTCGGTCCGGAGGAGTCCAAAGCTCTTGCGGAAGAGTCGAAGGAAGAATGGGCGCCAATCGTCGAAGCCGCCAACGCTAGCTAGGCCATTCAAGCATTGACCCGCTGGCTCGGGTATCACAGCGACGCGTTTGTGGGCCTGGCACTCGTTGGTTTGGCTGCCGTATTCTGGGTCGAGGCTGGGGAAATCACTGTCTATCCGGGTGATCCTGGTCTCGGTGCCAGAGGCCTGCCAACGGCGCTCTGTGGCTTTATCGCACTGTTGGGCGTGCTGCTCGTCATCATCGATCTACGGCAATCGAGTGCGATCACCACAGACGAAGACGTGGGCCAAAAGACGGGCCTTGCAATCAAGCGCTTCTTTGTTTGGGTTCTGCCTTTGGCAGTGTTGAGCTTCCTCTATGTCGAAGCCGTCCAGGCGTTCCAATATCTTCTGCCGACCATCGTTGCGACTGCCATGGTTTTATGGCTGTTCGACAATCGCGGTGTCATTTGGCTCATTGTCGCCCCCGTTGTAGCCGGCTGCCTGTTCTACGGGATTTTCTTCTTCGGCCTGGGCCTCTATCAGCCGCCCGGCTACTGGCTGAATATGTTCTAGCCGATGCCGATCGTTGACGGATTTGCCGCCCTGTTCGGCAACCCTGCGGCACTGTTTTACGCCGTACTCGGGGCGGGTGTTGGCCTCGTCGCAGGCGCCATTCCCGGTCTTTCCGCAGCGGCAGCGATCGCCCTCATCATGCCGCTCACGTTTTATCTCGATCCGCTCGCAGCACTCGTGTTCATCTATACGATCAGCAAATCCGCCAGTTTTGGCGGATCGATCCCCGCTATTCTTTTCAACACACCCGGCACGGCCGCAGCGGCGGCAACCCAAATCGAAGGCTATCCCCTCACCCAACAAGGCAAGCAGGGTAAAGCCTTGAAAATGGCTGTGATCGCCTCGGCCATCGGGGACACCTTCTCAGAGCTCCTCCTGATTTTTGGTGCCGCTTACATCGCTATTTACACCGCCCAGATGGGACCGCCCGAGTATTTCGCCGTCTATCTGTGCGCGTTCATCATCATCGGCAGTGTGATTGGGGAATCGGTCATCAAAGGACTGATCAGCACCGCCCTCGGCATTCTGCTCGCAACGGTTGGGCTCGATCCCATAACCGCCGAACCTCGCTTCATTTTCGGCCAGGTGGAGTTAATGGGCGGGCTTGCGCTTGTTCCGGTCCTCCTTGGCATATTCGTTCTCTCCGAAGTCTTTGTGCAAATTGCCAATCGCGAGGCCCTGTCCCAAGGGCTGGCGATTGCGCCAGCGTCGACGAAACCAGAAGACAATCACGTTTCCTGGCCGGAGCTACGACGCTCTTTACCCATTATCGCCCGCTCCACCGGGCTTGGCACCGCTATCGGAATGCTTCCGGGCGTTGGCGCCGCGGTCGCCTGCTTTGTCGGTTATGCTGAGGCCAAACGGACATCAAAAACGCCGAAAATTTGGGGTAAAGGTGCTGTTGAAGGCGTTGCAGCATCCGAGGCAGCCAACAACTCCGTTTCCGGCGCCAACCTCATTCCTCTGCTGTCACTCGGCATTCCCGGGAGCACAACGGCAGCACTTTTGGCCGGCGTTTTCTTGATTCACGGGATCCAGATCGGGCCCCGTGTCTTCGTCGAATCCTATGACCTGGTTTATGGTCTTTTTGCTTCAGGCTTGCTTTGTATCGCCATTTATTTCGTGTTGGGTTACTTTGGCAGCGGTATCATTGGTCGATTTATTTCTGCCACACCCCTTAAACTAATCTATCCCTTCATTTTCATCATGGCATTCGTTGCTGCCTATGCAGCTCGCACCAATCTCTTCGACGTTTTGGTGATGTGCGTTTTGGGCATTGTTGGCTTCTTAATGCGACAGCTCAAATTCAGCCCCGCAGCCTTCGTCATCGCATTTATTTTGGGTCCCGGTGCTGAGGAAGCCCTGCGACAAAGCTTCTTGATGTCGGATGACGGGCTCCTCATCCTGTTCTATCGCCCCCTCGCTCTATTGTTTATCGTCATCGGCATTGCCATCAGCGCGACACGAATCATTACCCAATTGCGCAAACAACAGCGTACGAAGGCGACAACATTCTAATTCTATGATAATGTCCGGCCTAACCGCCAGAAATTTCCTCACCTAAGTAACGTGTCTCGCGATTTTCTCTCTCGGGACTATTAATGTACTCGAGAATTTTTTGATTGATGTCTTCGCGGTAGTTGCTTTCTTCCGGCAATGCGATGGCGTAGTCTTGCCGTCCGAATTCAATCGGGATCAGTTCGGCGAACGGCTCCGCTGCACTCGCAATGATATAGGCGATTATTGGCGTATCATGAAAGATCGCATCAATACGTCCCGTTTTCATCGCCACTATCGCCTCCTCAAGGCTAGGAAATGATACCGAACGAATACGGCGATCGTTCAAATACGCCTGACCGGAACCATCTTGAATGACGCCTGTACGAATACCGTTGAGATCGGATAGGCTGGAAATTTGCGACTCCAATCGACCAACAGTGAGTGATGAGGCAATTGCCGCCGTGAATCCTGATATGATAATGATTGATGCAAACATCCAAATCAACGCAATGAGGCGGCCGATGGGTGTAATTGGCGCCTTGTCACCATAACCGACTGTCGTCATTGTTACGGCGGCCCACCAAAAACCATTGCCTAACCCTTTGACGGGTGAACCGCCAAACTGGTCGTCGTTTTTGCTCCGCTCCACGAGCCAGATCAAAAAGCCTGCAACCATGAGTACAGCAGCGAGCGCCGCCAAGGCGTAAGCAAACTCGATCGAGAAAAGCCCGCGCAATAAACTGAGGGCAAGCGGCTCGACCAGGCTATCGGAAACTGCAATGCTCCATCCCGTCGAATAGAAGGGATGCGAGAAATTCATCACCGCTTCGCGTTCATCGGTGACCGTAATCGCCGCGACAATGGCATCGAACTGCCCGCCTTGAACACCTTGAAGCAAGGCTTGAAGTTCGGCCTGCTCAAATCTGTAGTCCAGATTGAGATCGGAGGCTAAATCACGCCACAAATCGATGCTCAATCCGTACCACTCGCCTTGATCATCCTGCATTGCGAAGGGCGGTGCATCCTTTGTACCGATTGTCAGCTCTTGGGCCGACAGGTGCTGCATCGTCACGCCGAGCGCGACGAGCAAACCGACTGCACAAGTGACGATCCGGCTCAGGATTTCTTGTGACAGGCACATTTCGCGTTTCCTTCCTCTTTTGTTTCTTGGCATCGCTTATTGCCGCAAAATCACGACGAACCCAATGCGGTAAACTGTTCGCGTGCGACGCTTCGCATCACATCACTCTAAATGTTTGACGTGGCGTGACCAGCCCTGCTCAAACCTGGACCTATAAGACTTTCCTGATCGTTCTCTTGTTAGTCTTTCAATCGACATTTGCATGAGAGTTCCAGACTTCAATCGTCGCGCCTCAAGATGGGAAAAGCACTAATGGCAACAGCCATAAGAGAAGTTCCGGCAAAACGTCGATTTCTAGCTATTGCCGTTTTCTTTGTTGGAGCATGCCTCTGGCTCCTGGCGTGGCTTGCATTGATGCCCGACACGGTGCCGACATCAATTCGCGAATTCGCGGACGACCATCTTCCATGGAGTTCGCCCAAGCCTCTCGGCGAACCGATCATCGTGGCGGCGGTCGCAGATCGGCCTTACGGCAGCGGAATCAGCGCCAACATGATCGATGGCGCGCGCCTCTATTTCGATCAACTTAATGCCGATGGGGGTATCGACGGTCGCCCTGTTGTTCTCCGTGTATATGATGATCAAGGAGATGCCGAACGGGCGACAGAACAAGCCCAGCGTATCGCAGATTCTGAAGCTGTTGCGGTTATTGGTCATCGTACCAGCGGCAATTCAATTGCAGCGGCCCCAATCTACAAGAGCAACGAGATCCCCGCAATTTCGCCAACCGCAACAGTTGCGGACGTCACGATCGGTAATCAATGGTACTTTCGAACGATTGGCACAGACGAGAAGCAAGCTCGGTTCTTGGCACGTTATGCCAATGCTGTCTTCTCACCCGATGCGACGTTTATTATTGCCGATCATGAGCCCTTTGGTCGCGAAGTCGCCAACGTCCTTGCGCAGACCGTCGATCGATTGGCCATGCCCAACATGACGACTGTCTGGCTCGAGGAGGATGAGGGAAAACGGACTGAAGAACTCCTTCAAACGGTCGATACGATCGGTGACGAAGATGGCACCGTCGTTGTCTTTTTATCGATGTACCCTGAAACTGCCGTCCCGGCGATAAGGCAAATCAGAGACCGGGGATTGAACAATGTGGTCATGATTGGTCCCGACTCATTTGCCGATCCGAGCTTTGTCGACAATTTTCGCAATCTCAGGAACGAGGAACAGAGGCCCGGATTCTATACCGATGGCTTCTCCGTCGGGGCACCCCTCGTCTATGACACGGCCGGACGCGAAGCTGGCATATTCTATAGCGAGTACCTCGATACTTTCGGCGAGCTCCCTGACTGGCGGGCCGCCTTCACCTATGACGCAGCCAATGCTCTGGGGCTGGCACTCAAAAGAACACTTGAACGCGAACAACAAAGCGCGGACGATACACAATTGGGGATCGCAGAGATTCGACGCCAAGTGAGGGAACAACTGGTTTCTATGGATTCCATCGATACCGGTTTCGATGGCACAACCGGCCGTGTTTACTTCGATCCCAATGGTGACGGACACACACCCTATGCGATTGCCCGATATGAAGCCAACCATCTCGTCTCCGCCCTGACGCAGTTTACGCCGCTTTACAGCCTCGTGGGTGATCAAGAGGTTGATCGAATGGTCGATGAAGGATTAGTTCTCCGTCTTGGGGACCAAATCATGCGTCGCGCGGCTATCGTCTTTACTGGCATCGCTTTCGATGCCATCCGTGAAATTGACACGGAGATTGGCAAAGCACTGATCGAAGGCACTCTCTGGTTCAGATATAGACATCGCGACCAAGTGGCCGACAATGCATCGACATTCGACCCGTCGGAAGTCATTTTCACCAATTCTTACGACGAGATCGAACTACAACTGATCGAAGAGAGCCAAACACGTGACGGCGTAACCTATAAGAAGTTTAACTTCCAGGGTGAGTTCAGATTGGATTATTTACCAAGCGTTCGTTCCTATGGAAGGCCCACACTGGGCGTCGAATTCCGGCATGTCGAACTGCCGAGCGCCACATTGATTTACATTGTCGACCTCGTTGGGATGGGGTTGGTGGACGGCGTCCCCTTCGCTACGCAGTTCGATTTTGTTCGCCCGGATCTTGAAAACGCTGGATGGCAACTTCGAACAGCCGCGGCCTATCAGGACACGCGTTGGGTCGGCTCGTTTGGTGATCCTTATCAACTTAACACGCCAGATGGCGTCGTCGCTCATTCCGGCATCGTAACCTTTGGGCAGATTGAACCATTCAAAGGATTTTTGTCAACACTCATTGATGAAAATCGCTATGAGCTCGTGTTCTTGGTAGCTTTGGCCGCTTTTCTCGTCATGATTTTGTGGCGTGCCTTTATTCAACGCTATACGGGCGCCTTTATTCCCCTGATAGTCCAATTTGGCAGCGCCTTGTTTATGCTTTGGATCGGTGAGAAGCTCATCGTCAAGTATTTGCAAGATGACTTGCCTTTTCATCAGCTTGCAACTATCGATAAAATGTTTGGCATCGCGTGGTGGTTGGTTCCAGCCTACTATATCGTTACCTTCCTCGATGACGTCGTATGGGCCGGTATGGAGCGCCGCACCGGCGCCCCGGCACCCGCGCTGTTGTCGAAGCTGGACAACGTTATTATTTATATCATAGCGTTACTTGGGATTTTGGCGTTTGTTTTCAATTTGCCCGTTACGTCGCTTCTGGCATCAACCGGCCTTGTGGTCCTG